>NZ_JACVTS010000005.1:0-297064 GCF_016624545.1 Erwinia sp. S38
GGTCAGGGCGGGGGCGGGATCGCGGCGGGCGGCCACGGCGGTAATCGGATCGACGGTGACCACCAGCTTCCCCTGATGCAGCCAGCGCTGCGCCGCCGCCACCACGGTTTCGGCAGGCATTGTCAGTGCCTGAACCACGCGCTGGCGCAGGCCTTCGGCGCGCTGCGGCGAGTGTTCGTGGCGGCCCAGCGCGGCGGCCAGCGTCAGGGGATCGGCCCACTCCGATCGCGAATTTTCCAGCAGCAGCTGCTGGCTGTGCTGGAGCAGGTCAGGGTTCAGCGGGGTGGTGCGCATCTCATCCAGCGCCGCGAGGGCGTGGCGCTCCACCTCGTCCGCGCTGACGCCCGGCTGCAGTTCGATGCGCAGATTGAAATAGCTTGCCAGCATGCCGGATTCCACAAAGGCCGAAATCTCGGTGGCAAGCTGATTATCCACCATCAGCCGCACCACCAGCGGCGACCAGGCGGTATCGGCCAGCACCCCGGCAAACAGCTCCAGCGCGGTGGCATCCTCTTCCCCGAACGGTGGCATCGTCCAGCAGATGCGCAGCAGCCGGTTGTCGATGTGGTCCTCCAGCCGCAGGCGCTTTTCCTGCGCCAGCGCAGGCAGCCAGCGCTGCACGGTTTCCCGCGCTGCGCCCGGTGCGATATCGCCAAACCAGCGCTGCACTTTTTCCCGCGCGGCGTCAGTGGTGACCGCCCCCGCGAGGGTAATCACCGCATTGTCAGGCCGGTAAAAACGCTGGCTCCACGCCTGCACATCGGCAAAGCTGACCTGCTGTAAATCGGCACGCTCACCGGCCACTTTATGGGCATACGGATGCTCTGCCGGGAACAGATGGCGCAGGATCGCTCCCTGCACCGCGCCCAGCGGTTGAAGTTCGTTCTCTTCCATTTCGCGGGTCACCACATCGCGCTGCACCTCCAGCGCCTGCGGCGACAGCCCGCCCGCCAGCCAGCCCATCCGGTCCGCTTCGGCAAACAGCGTGTAGTCCAGCGATCCCGGCGGTACCGACTGGAAAAACTGGGTGATATCGGCGCTGGTCACGCCGTTCAGCCCTTCGGCTCCGGCACGCTCCAGGTGGCTGATATAGCTGCCCGGCAGGGTGGCACTGCCGGAAAACATCAGGTGCTCCATCAGATGCGCCAGGCCAAAGCGACCGGCGGGCTCATCCTTCGCGCCAACGCCGTAGGCCACGTGGACCGCCACCGTCGGTGAATCTGCGCTTTCATGCACCAGCAGGGTCAGGCCGTTATCAAGGATAACGCGCTGGAAAGGGATCTCGGGCAGCGCGGCCGCGAGATTTGGGGCGGTGGTGACGTCGTTCATGCAGGCTCCAGAAACAGGGGATATATCGGGAAAGTTCGGTGCAGACAGAACGAGTCAGGCCGCGTTTTTCCACAATTTTCCCTTACGTTTGTGGATTAATCGCGGCTTGATCGTTCTCTGGATATCTGGAAACCCTGTGGATATTTGCCATGTCAGTTGATGAACAACCTGCTGCCACCCGCAGCTATAAACTGAACGCGCTGTTTTTTCGTCGGCTCTGGACGCTGAGCGCCCCCTACTGGTGCCGCCGCGAAGCCTGGAAGGCGTGGGCGATTATGGCGATGCTGCTTTCCTCCGCCGCCGCCTTCAGCCTGGTCGGCGGCTATATCTCCAATCTGGTGGCGGACTCCACCAATGCGCTGGTGGCCAAACAGAGCATCTACTGGCGCATTATGATCTGGATGACCTTCGTGGGCCTGATGCAGACCCTGGCGCTGCAGGTCACCAGCTGGTTCAGTGCCTGGCTGCTGCTGGACTGGCGCAAATGGATGACCCACCACCTGCTCAATGCCTATATGCACAACCGCACCTACTACGAAATTGAGAAAGACGGCTTTATCGATAACCCGGACCAGCGGTTACAGGAGGAAGTGCCGTCGGTGTGCCAGACGGTAATCGGTGTCCCGCAGTTTATTCTCAGCTCGCTGATGACCATTGCGGTGCAGGCCAGCATTATTGTGCAGGTTTCGCCGGGCATGTTCTGGGCGGTGGTGATCTATGCCGGAGTGAACACGCTGGTCTCCATGTGGCTCTATAACCCGACGATCCGGCAGAGCTGGGATTTGACCGTGGCCCAGGCGCGTATGCGTACCGGGCTGATGCACCTGCGTGATAACGCGGAAACCATCGCCTTCTATCGCGGTGAAAACAGCGAAAGGAAGGGGCTGCACCAGCGGCTGCGAGATGTGGCAAAGGTCAAAATGACGATGATTTTTTACGGCATCCGCATGAGCGTGGTGAATCAGGTGATGGGGCTGATTTTCAGTCTGCTGCCGATCTTTTTTGTCGTACCGCTCTACTTCAGCGGCAAGGTGGCCTACGGCTCGATCGATCAGGTTGGGGCGGCGGCGGCGATGGTGCTCTCCGGCCTGTCGGTGATCTCTAACTTTATTCCCACCATGACCAGCACCATGCCGAGCGTGGTGCGGCTATCCGAGATCCAGGAAAAATTTAACCAGCTGAACGATCCCCGGCGGGCGCAGGAGGCAGCACGCATCCGCCATCGCGAAGGGGAGATCGTGGTACTGGAAAACGTGGATGTCGCTACGCCCGGCGGCGAGCAGCAGCTGGTGCGCAACCTTTCCCTGCGGGTGGCAGAAGGCCAGCATACGCTGATCGCCGGCCAGACCGGGGTGGGTAAAAGCTCGCTGCTGCGGGCGATTGCCGGGCTGTGGCGGCGCGGCGAAGGCGAGATACAGCTGCCGCCGTATCAGCAGCTGATGTTTATTCCGCAGAAGCCCTACATGATCCTCACCGATTTACGCTCCCAACTGCTGTACCCGGAACCGGCGGAAAGCGCGGAGGATGTGCGGATACAGCAGGCGTTTGTTCGCCTCGGCAGGCCGGATTTCCTGGCAAAGCAGGGTGGGCTGGACTGCATTAAAGACTGGCGCAAGGTGCTTTCGTTGGGCGAGCAACAGCTGGTGGCGTTTGCCCGCATTTTGCTGCGCCAGCCGCGCTATGTGTTTCTGGATGAGGCCACCAGCGCGATGGATGTGGAAACCGAACGCCAGGCCTATCGCGCGCTCGGCGAAGCGAATATCACCTGCATCAGCGTCGGGCATCGTGAAACGCTGATGCAGTTCCATCCGCAGAAGCTGCACCTGCTGGCTCACGGCGAGTGGCGGCTGACGCAGCATCGCGAAGAGGCCCCGCAGGGCGCAGATGTCGATTCTTATCACTTTCAGGCCCGGGCGGTCTGATCTTCTTACTTTTCGCAGGGTAAAAACTGATGGCTGTAATGTTATCGGAACTGAAAAACGATCAAAACCGGCACCGGTTAAATCGCCTGTTCTTTCGACGCGTGTGGCAGCTGGCCGCACCCTACTGGACCCGCAAAGGAGCGTGGAAATCCTGGCTGACGGTGGGCATTCTCTGCCTGATGATGGGCGGCTTCAGCCTGGCGGGGGCGAAATTCACCCAGCTGACCGCCGATGTTACCAACGCGCTGGTGGATAAACGCACCGATCTCTACTGGGAGCTGTTTACCTGGCTGACGGTGCTCGGCTTGCTGCGCTTTGGTGCGGATCTGGTGCAGCAACTGATTGATTCGATGCTGGCGATGCACTGGTGGCGCTGGCTGACCGAATACATTATGGATAACTACCTTTACCGCCACGCCTATTACCACATTTTGCAGGATGAGAAGATCGACAACCCCGATCAGCGCATTCAGCAGGAGGTGGAGCCGTTCTGCGGCACGGTGGGCGCGTTCCCTCGCCAGTTCCTCGGCTCGCTGATGGACATGGGCGTGCAGACCACCATTATGATGAGCATCTCCACCCCGATGTTCTTCGCTGTGATCGGCTTTGCGCTGTTCCAGGCGGTGGCGATGTATTACATCAACCGGCCCACCATCAAACAGAACTTCGATATCACCGTGGCCGAAGCGGATTTGCGCTACGGGCTGACCCACGTGCGCAACAACGCTGAGAACATTGCGTTCTATCGCGGCGAAGCGGTTGAAGTGGGGCATATTGGCACCCGGCTGCTGAACGCCACCCGCAAGCAGATGCGGGCAAACGTCTACGGTATTTATATGCAGCTGATGAACGAAGGCGTTGGTCAGGTGTGGAACTATCTGCCGCTGATTATCCTTGTGCCGGTCTATTTCCGTGGCGATATCAGCTACGGTAGCATCGCACAGGCGACCGCCTCCGCCACCCTGCTGCTCAACAGCCTGTCGGTGTTAACCACCTACATCCCAATGCTCAGCCAGACCGTGCCGAACGTAGTGCGGCTGGCGGAGATCCACGAAACCTTCCTTAAGCTGCAGGAAAATCAGATCGACGAAAAAAATCATCTGGTGATGAAGCCTGGTAAAACCATCCAGTTGAACAACGTCAGCCTGAAAACGCCCGGCGGCGAGCAGTCGCTGGTGCAAAACCTTAATCTTGAGCTGCCGGAAGACAGCCGGCTGATTATCGTTGGCCGCACCGGAGTGGGGAAAAGCTCGCTGCTGCGCGCCATCGGCGGACTGTGGCAGACCGGGCTGGGCAGCGTCACGCTCCCGCTGGAGGAAGGAGCCTGCCTGTTCCTGCCACAGCGGCCCTATACTTTTGAGGGCGATCTGCGCAGCCAGATCTGCTATCCCGCAGCGCAGTCGCCGGTCAGTGACGACGAGCTGGCGGCGTTACTGGATAAGGTGTGCCTTGGCGATCTGCTGGCGCGCCACGGGCCGCTGGATCGGGTGGCCGACTGGTCGCGCGTGCTGTCGCTGGGCGAGCAGCAGCGCATTGCCTTCGCCCGCATGTTGCTGATTAAGCCGCGCTATCTGTTCCTGGACGAGGCGACCAGCGCCGTCGATTTACAGACCGAGGCGGCGCTGTATCAGCTGCTGGAGGACGTGGGAACGGCGTGGATCAGCGTCGGGCACCGGCCAAGCGTGATGCGCTTCCACCGCCAGGCGCTACGGCTGCATGAGGGAGGAAGCTGGGAGCTGTTGACCATGGAGCAGCTGAACGAACTGGCGGATAGCGACTGAGGTCAGCGCGCCAGGGCAACGCTCCTGGCGCTTATTTACGCTCGCGCAGCCAGACCACCGGACCGACCCGGCTGATGTTCACCGGCAGCGACTGCTGCAGGCCGTCGTACCAGTCGTCGAGATGGTTGATGTCGATAATGGCGTTCAGCTTAACCGCCGCCAGACGCTCGCTGTTAAACACGATCACCCGCTTATCGTAGCGCTTCAGCGTGGCGAGAATGGTCCCCAGCGGCTGCTCCTCAAATACCAGCTGCCCCTGATGCCAGGAGAGCACCTGGCCGGCATTGACCGTGGTGATTTTCGCGCTGTTCTGCCCGCCATGCAGCTCCGCTTGCTGGTTCGCGTTCAGCTGCATATCGGGATGATCCCTGCGGCTCAGTTCGACCCTGCCGCGCTCCACGGTGACCACCATGCCGTCGCCGTCGCGCTGCACACCAAAGGCGGTGCCCAGCACTTTCACTTCGCCAACGCCTGCATCAACGATAAACGGCTGTACCGGGTTATGCACCACGTCGAAGAAGGCTTCACCGCGCGCCAGCCGCACGAAGCGCTGCCCGGAATTCACCCGCACATCCGCCGCGCTGTCGGCATCCAGCCACATGCGGCTGCCGTCATCCAGCGCCAGCATGCGCTGCTCCCCGCTGGAGGTATAGTGGTCGTACTGCCAGCGCGATAGCCAGTTTTGGGTAATGATTGCCGAGAACAGCAGCAGGCCTGCGGTGGGCAGCATAATCTGCCAGCGCCACAAGCGGCGGCGCGCCTGCTCGTGCGGGGAGATACCGCTCAGGGCATCCGGCTGATAGTAGTTTTCCAGCGACATCCCCATGCTGACCCACAGACCACGCGCATCGGCCAGCGCGGCTTCATGGCGGCTGTCGGCGCTGCGCCAGCGCTCAAAAGCCGCCAGCTCATCGCTGGTGATATCACCCGAGGTCAATCGCACCAGCCAGGTTACGGCCTGCGTATTGATTTCCGTCGTGTGCTCTGTGTTGTCCCCGGTCACTGGCATCGATCAGCGCCAGTCCGCGTTAGGTTGGGTGGACATCCGGTAACTCCCTTTGGCAGACAGGTAAAATGTATGATTACAGTATGTTATGCGAAATCCGGCATCCTGCCGGTAAACCACCATCGTAGCATGATTCGCCGCATTGCAAGGCGGGAAAACCGGGAGCGGCCGCGGCCCCGGTTCTCCGCGAACGGCATGATTCAATGAAGAAACGAACGACGGAAGGATTTTCATCAATCAATATGAAAAATATTTCATCAAAGGCGCGATGGTCGGCATCGGCGATCGTTTATCGGATCAAAGCCCAGCTTTTTTGGCGCTGAACGACGGCTCAGGCATAATGCGACTCATTCGTAAATTGATGCCTTAACGTTATGACCTTAACCTCTGAACAGCATACCCGCCGTCGCCTGCTGATGCTGCTGGCGTGTTCGCCGCTTTTTGCCACGCCCGGACTCCTGGCTGCGCCTGCCGATCCCCACCGGGTTATTGCCCTGGAATGGCGGCCGGTGGAGCTGCTGCTGGCGCTGGGGATTATGCCGCTGGCGGTTGCCGATCTGCCTAACTATCGCCGCTGGGTGGTGGAGCCTGAACTCGCCCCGGATGTCATTGACGTCGGGCTGCGCAATGAGCCCAATCTTGAGCTGCTGCAGCGCCTGAAGCCGTCGCTGATGCTGCTATCACGCGGTTTTGGCCCAAATGCCAAACGCATCAGCACGCTTTCCCCGCAGTGGACCAGCCAGTTCAGCACCGCAGAGCGTGGGCCGCTGGCCACCACCGTCGCCGATATTCGTACGCTGGGCAACCTGCTGGGCAGAGACGCTGAGGCCGATCGCTATCTGGCCGTTATGGATCGGCGGCTGAATACCAGTGCCGAGCGGCTACAGGGCTACCGGCAGGAAAAGCTGCTGATGTTCAGCTTCCTCGACAGCCGCCGGGTGATGGTATTCGGCAAGGGCAGCCTGTTCGGCGATATTCTGAGCCGGCTGGGGCTGAACAGCGCATGGCAGGGCGAAACCAACCAGTGGGGCAGTACCATCGTCGGGATTGAACGCCTGGCGAAGATGGAGGGTGTGCGGGCGCTCTGCTTCCTGCACGGCGATGACGATCCGATGCGCGAGATCGCCCATGCCAGGCTGTGGCGGAGCATTCCGTTTGTGCGTGAAGAGAAACTGCATCTGCTGCCGGCGGTGTGGTTCTTCGGCGCTAACTATTCCGCGCTGCGTTTCTGTCAGCTGCTGGAACAGACGCTGGAGGCCAGGGTATGAGCCGCGGGTTATGGCTGGTTTTACCGGTATTAGCGCTGGCGCTGATGGCAGGAAATTTTATGCATCAGCTGGATTTTCAGCTGTGGTGGCAGGCGATTACTGCACCCGATGAGAGCGACGTCAGCCAGATGCTGTTTCACTTCAGCCTGCTGCCCCGCACGGCACTGGCACTGTTGGTCGGCGGCGGGCTGGGCGTGGCGGGTATCCTGTTTCAGCAAATCCTGCGTAACCCGCTGGCCGAACCGTCAACGCTCGGCGTGGCCGCCGGTGCCCAGCTCGGCCTGACGCTGGCGATCCTGTTTGCACCCGCATGGGGAGAGACGGGCCAGCAGCTGGCGGCGCTGGCCGGGGGCTTGACCGCCGGGGCGGTGGTGCTGGCTATCGCCTGGGGGCGGCAGCTCTCGCCGGTCACGCTGATCCTTGCCGGTCTGGTGTTCGGTCTTTACAGCGGGGCGATAAAAAGCCTGCTGGCGCTGTTTAACCACGAACGGCTGCAAAACCTGTTTATCTGGAGTAGCGGCATGCTGAACCAGTATGACTGGAGCGCGGTGCAGTTTCTCTGGCCGCGTATGCTGGCGGCCATGGTGTTGATTGTACTGATGATCCGCCCGCTGACGCTGCTGGGGCTGGACGACAGCGTGGTGCGCAACCTGGGCATGCGGCTGGCGCTGGTGCGCATCAGCGGGCTGCTGCTGGCCGTGGCGCTGAGTGCGCTGACCGTTGCCAGCGTGGGGGTGATTGGCTTTATCGGCCTGTTCGCGCCGGTGCTGACCCGGCTGCTGGGTGTGCGGCGGCTCGGCCCCCGGCTGTTCTGCTCCGCAGCACTGGGGGCGGGCCTGCTGCTGATGAGCGATCAGGCGGTGATGCTGCTGGCCCACTACTGGCGCGAACTGCCCACGGGCGCGGTGACCGCGCTGATCGGTGCGCCGCTGATGCTGTGGATGCTGCCGCGATTGCGTCATACCAAGGTGGCGAACGCCGCTGCCCCGGCCACCGAACGTGCACGCGGAGCCTCGCGTTATCTCCCGCTGCTGGTGGCGGGCGGACTGCTGCAGCTGATCGCCGCCGCGCTGTTCAGCGGTGACGGTGGGCAGTGGCTCATTTCCGACCTCTCATTACTCCAGTGGCGCTGGCCGCGCGTGCTGGCTGCTGCGGCGGCGGGGGCGATGCTGGCGGCGTCCGGCATGTTGATTCAGCGGATGACCGGTAACCCGATGGCCAGCCCGGAAGTGCTGGGGGTCAGCTCCGGCGCGGCCTGTGCCATTGTGCTGCTGATGTTCCTCGTCTCCGGTGATGTGGATAGCTGGCTGCTGCCGGCCGGGACGGCGGGGGCGATGCTGACGCTGGGAGTCATGGTGATGCTGTCCCGCCGGGAAGGGTTTTCCGCCACCCGGCTGCTGCTGGTGGGGATCGCGCTGAGTACCGTTTACGGCACGTTGCTGACCCTGTTCCTCGCCAGCGGCGATCCGCGTAGCGGCGTGGTATTGAGCTGGCTGGCGGGGTCGACCTATCGGGTGACCGGCGAGCAGGCGCTGGGCGTATCCCTGCTGGCCGTGCTGCTGCTGGCGCTGATCCCGCTGCTGCGCCGCTGGCTGACGGTGCTGCCGCTGGGCGGCGTCACGGCATCCAGCGTGGGCGTGCCGATGCTCAAGTCCCGGCTGTTGATCCTGCTGCTGTCGGCCGGACTGATCGCCGCCGCCACGCTGATGATTGGCCCGCTGAGTTTTGTTGGTTTAATGGCACCGCATCTGGCGCGCCTGCTGGGCTGGCACCGGCCGCTACCGCAGCTGGCCGCGGCGGCTACCATCGGCAGCGGTATGATGCTGCTGGCGGATCTGCTGGGCAGGGTGGTGATTTTTCCCTATCAAATCCCCGCCGGTTTGCTGGCAACCTTTATCGGTGCCCCCTGCTTTATCTGGTTGTTGCGCCAGCGATAATTCCTTCCTGCTGCAATCCCTCTCCTTAACCGGGGAGGGCAATCCTGTTTCGCAGCGCGAATTTTTAGCTTGATCTGGAAAGAATGAGTCGGATAATCGGAAGCTCAATAATAAGTATTATCATTCCATATACAGACAGGATAAGAGATGTCCGCTTCATATTCCCCCTCTGGCCGATTCCGCCTGAAACTGCTGGCGCTGGCCGTCGGCGCTGCAACGCTGCCGGCCATGGCGGCCACCGATACCCGTAAAAACACAACCTCCCCAGCCAGCAACGAGCAGACTCTGACAGTTACTGCTACCGCTGATTCTGAGTTTACGCCCGGCGGCGATAAGCTGGTTCCGGCCTACCTGGACGGGCAGGTGGCGAACGGTGGGCGTATGGGCATGCTGGGCGAGCAGGACGCGCGTAACGTGCCGTTTAATATCGTCAGCTACACCTCCAAACTGATTCAGGATCAGCAGGCCAAAACCATCAAGGACGTGGTGGCTAACGATGCCTCGATCCAGAACGTGCAGGGCTACGGCAACTTCGCGGAAACTTACCGCATTCGCGGCTTTGACCTTAACGGCGACGATATGACCTTCGGCGGCCTGTCCGGCGTGATGCCGCGCCAGGTGGTGTCGACCCAGATGGTGGAGCGCGTGGAGGTGTTCAAAGGGGCTAATGCACTGATGAACGGCAGCGCCGCCAGCGGCGTAGGCGGGATGATTAACCTTGAACCTAAACACGCGGATGATGTGCCGTTGACCCGCGTAGGCGTTGACTACACCGGCAAAAACCAGCTGGGTGCCAGCATTGATGCCGGTCGCCGCTTTGGCGACAACAATCAGTGGGGCGCGCGCGTTAACCTGCTGGATCGCGAAGGCGAAACCGCGGTGGATAATGAGAAACGCCGTACCACGCTGGCCTCCATCGGCCTGGACTATCGCGGCGATCGGCTACGCACCTCCCTCGATATGGGCTATCAGAAACAGGCCTTCCACGGCGGTCGGCTGGGCGTGAACGTCAGCGGCGTGGATTTTATTCCTGAAGTGCCGAAAGCCACCAGTAACTACAGCCAGGACTGGGTATACAGCAATCTGGAAAGCGAATTTGGCATGGCGCGCGCGGAGTATGACGTTGCCCAGAACTGGACGCTGTACGGCGCACTCGGCGGGCAGCATTCCCACGAATACGGTGCCTACGGCACGCCGAAACTAACGGATGCTAACGGCAATGCGGTGATTGGCCGTATGGATACCAATAAGTTTGTCGATGCCTTCAGCGGCCAGTTCGGCCTTCGCGGCCAGTTCGCCACCGGGGTGGTGAACCACAGCGTTAACCTCGGCTATTCGGCGATGAACCGTCGTGAGAAAACCGCCTACGGCATGGCGAAAGCGGCCGAAGCCGTTGCGACCAATATTTATGAGCCTTCCGCCATTAACCCGCCGGATATGACCTCCTTCGGTGGCGATCTCAACTCTCCGCGCCCAACCAGCCGTGTGCGCAGCCAGGGATTCCTGCTGTCGGATACGCTGGGAATGTTTGACGACAAGCTGCTGCTGACCCTGGGTGCCCGCCATCAGAAAGTGGTGGTGCGCAACTACTATTACGGCACGGCAATTGAGAAGGACAAAGAGCGCTTCACCAAAAATCGCTGGACGCCTGCCTACGGCATCGTGTTCAAACCGTGGGAGCAGGTTTCCCTCTATGCTAACCACATCGAGTCGCTTTCTCCGGGCGAAACGGCACCATCAACCGCCACGGCGAACCCGGGTACCGTTTCCGGCATCTCGCTGGCGAAGCAGAACGAAGTGGGCGTGAAGTTTGATTCCGGCCGGGTCGGCGGCTCGCTGGCGCTGTTTGAAATCAAAAAGCCAAAAGGGCTGACCAACCCTGAAACCAAATACTTCTCGCTGGACGGCGAGCAGCGTAACCGCGGCGTGGAGCTGAACGTCTTCGGCGAGCCGGTGTTTGGCCTGCGTCTGAACGGCAGCGCGACCTGGCTGGACCCAACGATGACGAAAACTCAGAATGGTACCAACGACGGTAAAAAAGCGGTGGGCGTGGCTGAATTTTACACCGTGCTGGGCGCGGAGTATGACATCAAGCCGATCGACGGCCTGACCGCCACCGCGCGCCTGACCCACTCCGGTTCGCAGTATGCCAACGCGGCGAACACCAAGAAGCTGGATGCGTACACCACGCTGGATCTCGGTGCACGTTACCGTATGAAGGTGCAGGACAACGATCTGGTCTGGCGCGTGGGCGTGGATAACGTCACCAATAAGCGCTACTGGTCCGGCGTGGAAAGCGGTGGCACCTATATTTACCAGGGCACGCCGCGACAGCTGAAAGTGTCGATGTCATACGACTTCTGATGACGTAAGTATTTAAAGTACTGCACGACTGCGGAAATGCCCGGCCTTAACAGGCTGGGCATTTTTTTTAAGTCATCAGATTTCATTATGTATATCGCTTGAAAGGCTATGATTATCTGGCGAGAGCGGCTCAACAGTGATTGAGTATTGAGATAAGGTGGGATTAACGAGCAAAGCCAACAGTCTTTGCCCGTGATAGATAGCATTTTACCTGTTGAACAGGGCTGAATTTATGTCCGACAAGGAGACGTTATAGGTGCTGAATTCATTAGAAATTTATTATGCATTGAATGAGTCAGGAATCACGCTGGAGGCCGGGAACTATGAACCAACCTATGCCTCAGAGCATGCCCTGGGTAACGACAAGTATCTGTATGTTAAACGTAACGGGGAAAAAGCCGTTTTCAAAAGTCCGTTGGTCATTCACCCTGATAACCTCTCCCTGCGTGAGAAGATTGATAAAATTGACGGCCTTCGGTGTGCCTGGCAAAAAAATCACAGCAGCAGCTATCGCCGTTTCCCAAAGGATGGCGAACTATCAAAGTATGGCTACGATGCTGATGTGGAATCAGTATCCGCACTGCATGAGTTGGTAGCGTTACTCAACGATGCTTCCACTATTTCCGCTGCTTCCTCTCTTTCCCAGAAACCTAAAAATAAGGTGCCAGCTGCCATGTCTCCGTTAAATCAAATCCTTTTTGGTCCACCTGGAACAGGTAAAACCTATTCGACTACCGAGCTGGCGGTGAAGATAGCCGACGGTGAATGGTATAAGAATACGACTGACTTATATCGGGGGCAGGCGCTGCGAGAGGCGGTTAAGGCCCGTTACCAGGAGTTGATCGATAAACAGCGGATCATGTTCACGACCTTCCATCAAAGTTTCGCCTATGAAGACTTTATTGAAGGAATCAGGGCTACCACGGACGAAGGTACCGGAACCCTGCGTTATGAAGTGGTTGATGGCATTTTTAAACAGCTTTGCCTTAATGCAAGGGTGAAAGTTCACGCCAGTTCCGGCCAGGCTATTTCGCTTGAGGGGCGGCGGATCTGGAAAATGTCGTTAGGCAACACCATTGAAGATGGTAATGATATCTATCAGGAATGTGTTGATAATAACTATATTTTATTGGGCTGGGGCGAAGATATTAATTTCGAAGGTTGCCCGAATTATGATGCGGTTAAATCGTTAATTAATGCAAAAAAAGGGACGGCGGAGGTTTCCAGTAATTACATGGGAACCGCTGTCAATCTGTTTAAAAATGTGATGCGCAACGGCGACCTGGTCGTCATCTCCGATGGTAATCATAAGTTCAGAGCCATTGCTGAAATCACCGGGGATTACCAGTATCTGCACAATATTGAACGGGACGACTACCACCAATTGCGTTCGGTTAAGTGGCTACGGACCTACACGCCCAGCCTGCCAAAGGAGCAGCTTTTCCTGAAGTCATTATCCCAGATGACGTTATATGAGCTGCGGGATACTTCCGTTGATCGCGAAAAACTGGCACAGCTGCTGGCTCCGGTCGATGCCTCAGAAAATCCGGCCCTTCCTCACGTATTGATTATTGATGAGATCAACCGTGGCAATATTGCGCGTATTTTTGGTGAGCTGATCACCCTGCTGGAAGCCGACAAAAGGCAGGGTGCGGAAGATGCTCGTTCGCTGATGCTGCCTTATTCAAAATCTCCTTTCTCAGTGCCGGACAATGTCTACGTCATTGGTACGATGAACACGGCCGATAAATCATTGATTCAGATGGATCTTGCGCTGCGCCGCCGCTTCAGCTTTGTTGAACTGCTCCCCAGGCCGGAGGTATTAGCAGGGGTCTCGGTATTTGGTGTAGAAGTATCGGCGATATTACGCCGTATAAATCAGCGTATTGAGGTACTACTGGATAGCGAACATATGATTGGCCATGCCTATTTTATGCCGCTGATTAAAATTGAAGATGAAAACACGCGTCAACAGGTTCTGGCGCTCATCTTCCTGGAGAAGATCCTGCCGCTGTTAAGAGAGTATTTTTTTGATGATTATGAGCGCATTGGCTGGGTGCTTAACGACCCTGCTAAATTGCCAGAAGATCGGTTTATCTGGCTGCATAAGGGTGAAGATGCAGCGGCTATAGTCGAACTATTCCCGGCAAACATTGCGACGAATCTTTCCGACCGGCGTTTCCGGATCAATCAGCATGCATTCTCATCTGACGCTGCCTATAAGGGTATCCTGTAATGATGGTTCGGGTGCGTGAATATGCCTTACTCACCTGCGACGCATCGGAGACGGAGAGCATGGACATGGGGATTATTTCCCCACAGACTTTTGACTGGCTGGTGGCGTTACAGCAAACGTGGGGGAAGAATGTTCAGCTGTTAAACCGGGAAGGGAAGCAGTTTATTCGTCTGGCCGGCTATGTCGGTTATTTGCAGTCACCTGCCGGTGAAGCGATTGAAATATTGCCTAAAACGCAGCATGAAATAACCAACGATCCCGAATCTCTGCGACAGATACTGCGGAGTATGCTGAAGGTTTCTAACGGAATTTCTCCCCGTGAGGCCAGCGCTGCGGCGCTGCAAAAAAGCCCCCAGCCTCTGCATGAGTGGATTTTTAGTGAGTTTTTACGCCATCTGGTTGAACTGGTAAAACGCGGTTTGCGCTTTGATTATCATCTCACCGATGATGATGACAGTGCTTTTATTCGCGGGCAGCTTGATATTAATCGCCAGATTCGTCAGCACCCTGGCAAGGGTACGCGTTTTCATGTTCGTTACGATGAATTCACCCCACAGCGCATTGAGAACCGCCTGTTACGCACCGCATTGGATAGCGTGCTGAGGGTGACTCGCGACAGCGAAAACTGGCGGATGGCGAATACCCTAAGCCATCAGTTATCTGACATTCATCCGATATCTTCACCCTTGGAGAAAATGAAAAGCTGGAATGAGGGGAAATATCTTTACGCCTATCGTTCAGTTAAGCCCTGGTGTCAGCTGATCCTTGAAAAGCTCAACCCCGACTTTCAGAAAGGGGCATCGCAGGGTATTTCACTACTGTTCAAGATGGAAAAACTGTTTGAAAATTGGGTGGCGCACGGGCTAAGCCAGGAGCTACGCAGTGGTTTTTATCTGGGCACTCAGTCCGCCAGGCATTGCCTGCTGACGCACACGCCTGCCGCAAACCAGGGAAAAAAAGAAAACTGGTTTATGCTTAAACCTGACTTCTTTATTGAAGGGCCACAGGAACGTTTTGTTCTGGATGCCAAATGGAAATTACTTGATGCCAGCCAGGCCAATGGAGAGGAAAAATACGGCATCAGTCAGGACGATTTGTATCAGATGTATGCTTATGGACAGAAGTACCTACAGGGAAAAGGCAATATGATGCTGATTTATCCCCATCACGCGCAATTTGACTCACCCTTACCCTTATTCAGATTTGATGAAAATCTCTGCTTGTGGTGTGTGCCGTTTGATGTAGCGCGCGGGGTATTAGTGAGGGGGGACTGGCAAGGTTCTTTTTCCTGCTTATCCAGCATGGCTGAGGGTGCGAATGCAGTGTGAATTTTTTCATGCATTGAAAATAAGTTGAGTAATCACGGAGAGTATTTACATGATTTACAGAGACTTTTACCAACATCTGCTGGAGCATTTTTCTCAGCCCGTTGAGCTTTTTACCGGTGTGCGAAAGCAGGGTTTTACGTTGTACTCCGAACAGGGGGTACTTTATATCAGGAACTCAAAAAACAACATCAGACGGCTGGGCAGGGAAGATGTCGATGCTTTTATTGCAAGATTTGAAGAAACGGGGAGCGTCTTGCCACGAGATTATCAGGATGTGACGTTTAACTCATCCTATCTGCTGGCAATAATGAAATACATTTCAAATGTTAATAATGAAAAAATGGGTATTTTCCGTTTCTACAGCCAGGAAAATGCCGATAGCGAACAGCAATATCATCTCTGGCTGAAAAATAACCCGGAAGGTTACGTTCTTAATATCCCGAAAAGAGGTGAAGGGAAGGGCAGTGCCAGCGTGGGGGATTTGACCTGCCTTCATGCATCCCGCTGTGATGCCATTAATAATCAACGCAGTTATTCTCAGCCACAGCCCTTTACCGGCGGTGATTACTTCAAGGTCTGTGGAAACAGCCTTGCGGCACTTGAAGATGAAGCACTTAGAATAACGCAGCTACAGAGCATCCGGCGCTGTAACCGCTGTTTAACTCAGGTAAAAGAAAGCCAGCGTACTGACTGAGTAGTGCTGATTTCATCAACGATTGTTAAAAACGCCACGTCACCCCAATAGCCGGGCCGCGCAGCAGGGTGTCATAGACGTGGCCATTGTGGTCATAATCCACTTTCAGCGCCTTATAGCCCACCGATGCCGAGATATTATCCGTAAAGGTGTAATTGATGCTGGCGAGCACCGACCAGGTGACGTCGGAGCCCATACCAAACCCGCCCACATCGGCCTCTGTCTGGAAGGAAAATTCGTTCGTCAGCGGCAGGAACACGCGTGCGCCGACCAGCGGATCGACCCAGCTGAAACTCTCGCCGTACGAGGCGGTTCGGCTGCCAATCAGCGAATGGCTGGCCGACACGGTGATATCGTTAGACACGTGCCATACGCGCATGCCGCCGAGCAGATCGAGAGTAAAATCAGGGGTTTCCATTACGCGATAACCGCCCAGCAGAGTGGCCATAAACTGTCGGCTATCCACTTTTGCTTCAACGTTAGACCCGGGCGGGATAGTCACGCCGAATCCCGGGATTTGGAATGCGGAGAGCGGGCCGCTGGCGTGGCTGTCGGTGGTATCGACATACATCAGATTTCCGGAGAAGACGAAGCGATCGTAGCGCGCCCAGATATCAAGGAATCCCCCAAAGTTCAGATCGTCCATCACCTCTGAAAAAGGTTTATCCACGTCCACCGTCGAACCGCGCTGAAACGGCGAGATACTGCCGCTCATGCTTGCCGCCCACAGAAACGGCGTGACCTGAAAGGCCCAGTCCGGTTTTTCTGCTGCGTTGATTGGCTGCTGGTTGGTCGTGGAGAGGGCTGTAGGTGCCGCACCGGCGGCCTGAAATCCGCAGAGTGGCAGTAAGGCAAAGACGGCAAATCGTTTCAAAGCATCGTCCCTTTTATAAAATTTATTAACGGTATTGGGTAAAATAATGCCAGTTACTGTTACATTACCATACCGTTTTCAGGAACCTCACACAGAAAAAAAAACAGGGAAACAGAACGATGATTTTGAAAAAGAACTCATTTTTTGCGAAGTGTAGCGCCGCGCTTTTAACGATGGGCATGCTGATGCCGACGGTGGAAGCATGCACGCGGCTTGTCTATCTGGGCGCAAACGACCAGGTGATCACCGCGCGTTCAATGGACTGGAAGGTGGATGTCGGCACCAACCTGTGGATTTTCCCGCGCGGTATGCAGCGCACCGGTGAAGCCGGGCCAAATTCCGTTAAGTGGACCTCGAAATACGGCAGCGTGATCGCCTCCGGCTACGATATCTCTACCACCGACGGTATGAACGAAGCCGGGCTGGTGGCGAATGTGCTGTGGCTGGTGGAGTCTTCTTACCCGAAATACGACAGCAAAAAACCGGGCCTGACGATCGCCGCCTGGGCGCAATACGCGCTGGATAATTTTGCCACCGTTCAGGAAGCGGTTGATGTGCTGAGTAAAGAACCGTTCAGCATCGTCACCGACAAAGTGCCGGGGGAAGATCGGCTGGCCACGCTGCACCTCTCGCTGTCTGACGCCACCGGTGACAGTGCGATTATCGAATATATTGATGGTAAACAGGTTATTCACCACAGCCGCAGCTATCAGGTGATGACCAACTCACCGATTTTTGAGAAGCAGCTGGCAATGGAAGAGTACTGGAAGCAGATCGGCGGCACGGTGATGCTGCCGGGCACCAATAGCGCGCCGGACCGCTTTGCCCGCGCCAGTTTCTACGTTAACGCGATCCCTAAATCTGAAAACGCGGTTGAAGCTATCGCCAGTACCTTTAGCGTGATCCGCAATGTGTCCGTGCCTTACGGTATCTCTACGCCCGGCCAGCCGAATATCTCCTCCACGCGCTGGCGGACTGTTTCCGATCAGAAGCGCGGGCTTTACTTCTTCGAGTCTGCGCTAACGCCGAACGTGTTCTGGACCGACCTGAAAAAGATCGATTTCTCGGAAAAAACCGGCAGGGTGATGAAGCTCGACCTGGGGCCAAACCAGACCAACATTTATTCGGGCATGGCTAACGACCATTATAAAGAGGCGAAGCCGTTTACCTTCCTCGGTTTGAAAATGTAGTTCAGTTAACAGCTGGCTTTATTGTTGCTGACGTAAGCATTCATAGTGATGCGGGGGAGATGTTTTCTGGAATAGTGTGCCAGCGCTGGCTGGCTGATGCCCCGGTTGGGCCGGTCCTCGCGCCGCTTCGCGGTGCCTCCACTCCGTTCGTCAGCCTGTCGGACCCGTTCAGACGGGCCATCCGTGGCCCGGCTGAACTTTTCATCCGCGTCCATGCGGATGAATCCTGGCTTCCTCTCTGCGTTCAGCGCTGCGGATGGCCCGCTCGGGGCATCAGTCAGCCTGCTTTGTGACTTCGGTATTGCCTGTCGCTCATTATTCAGAACAGGCGATTATGAGTCCCAACTTAATTCATTTAGAAACAATGAATTACTTTAATTTCAACAGCCTGAATCGTTTAATGCTGTTTAATAACGTTGCATAGTTCTGTGCTCTGCTGCCGTTTTGCTGCCATTACCGATTCGGCAGCGGCTCGTTGGCAAGCCAGCTGAGCCACTGATCCTTCGACAGTACCAGGGCGTAGGGACGGACTGATGTTCTGATATACGCCAGAATTTCAGCATCGGTCATTGTTGATGCCGTGGAAGGGTAGCCAATGCCGTCGTCGAACAGATAGAAGTAAAGCCAGTTGAGATGATGGCAGGTTTTACTCACCCATTTCGGGTTGGCTTCTACCCAGTAATCCACGAAAAAACGCAGGCGGCCTTCAGCATCCTGCACGGTTTCACAGCGAATCAGATGCTCAAGCTGAATTCTCAACCACACCAGCGTGCTGAGCTTCGTCCCCGGATAGACCAGACCCGCTTCAATCATATACCTACCGAGGTAGTCGCGGATTTCATCCTCATTCGGCGTGGCATCCAGGCCTAACGAAGCGAGGATCAGCAGCGGTTCGGAATGATTGCCGGCAATCACGGCTTCCTCGGCCCACTCCACGATAGTTCTCGCATAATTTTCATCGGCGAGATGAGGGGCGGTTTTCCTTAATTCCATCAGGCACAGCAGGTCGTTTAACCTGTCGATGGCGTGAATCGGTGGCATATCAGGCTCGCAGCTCAATAACGTTGGTCAGGGCGTCGTTAGTGCAAAGAGAATAACGGAACCGAGCGCATTGGTTTTTTTGGAAACGAATATGACTTTATTGAACTGATAGTTTCCTTCGGGATAGCATATTTTGATATTCCGCCCCAGATCGGGGTCGTCAACATTGGCTCCCGCACAGGATTTATGGCCGCGCGGAGAATAGGTGTAGCTGGCGGCATAGGCGGAGGTTTTACCAGGAAGATAGTAGGCCAGCGTCATTAAGGGAATAATGGCTACTACCATTAAAACAATAAACGTTCCCATGAAAAATTTAAGGTAATCAATACGCTTACCGGTTTTGATTATTCCGCGATGAAAGGCATAAAGAGAGAGGCAGATCGATAACCCCAGCGTTATCAGGATAAAGTTTTTTCTGGTGGCATCATTAAGAAAGGTTTCGGCATAAATACCACTGCGCCAGACGATAAAACCGAATATCACCAGCAGAACCGCGATGCTGATCGTGAACAGGTAAAGATAGGAATAGTTTTTCATTGTCCCCGTTACGGCTTTTTCAGATCCCTCGATATCCGAATCATAGCATCACGCCGCTGAGCTGCACTCGCCTTTTATCCCAGGCGAGCAATACGCGAGCTGGCCTCGTCAAGATGACGGCGTAATACGTCAAGACATGGGGTGAAATTGGCGGAAAAGCGGTTGCAGCTGCTGGCCGCAGCATAAAAGTTCTCAGCCAGTCCCAGCGCTTCCTGCCAGATGTCTCGACTGATGATTTCCGGTAATGACGCAGCCCGAAGTTCGTTCACGATAGCGCCGCCAGCTCTGGGTGCAAACCCCATAGGCAGGATGTCGTAGGCCGGGGCGAGATGATATGGGCGGCCACGGTCGCTGATGAACGACAGGTTACCGTGGTGCATGTCGGTATTGCCAATCAACATGCCGAATGCCCAAAGCCGTGCGGTGCTGGCTGCCGATTCAGGGTCGACATGTCCCTGCGTAACAAGGCTATTAACCAGAACAGGCCAGGAGGCCGGGGCATTGCCGACAAATTCTGCATCAAGCGCACGTAGCGAGAAGACGCCAACACGGCCCAACTTGCCAACGCGGTCGAATCGGGGGATCTCAAGGAAGCGCTGGCCACCAAAATCAAATAATTCTGTTTCCACACCCAGCAGCCCCAGCGCCAGGTGTTCGGCCAGCAGAAGGTCGCGCCAGCGTTCGCTAACCGGATTATTGTCCGGGGCCGAGAATTTCACCAGTACGTGCCCGCGTTCTGTATAGGTACAGAATTTTGGCTGTTCTCCTCCTGCTGATGATCCAGGAGCCTCACCGGCACCCGCTGCCAATGCCAGCGCGGGATACGCAGTGGCGCGCTCAACCGGGACGGGTTCCGGCATTTTCAGGAAGCGGTTTCGCGCCTGTTCCCCTATCAGCAGGTTGCCAATAGCATCATGGCCCTGTGCGAGCAAAGCTCTAACCACATCTGAATCGGTCCACTGCTCTGGATTCGTCGGCAGGCCGAGATCGGCCGCATATGCTGATGCCCAGGCGCGCCCAAGATACCCCTGTGGCCGCATGTCAAACAGCCACCACGGCAGTCCGTCGCTATGGAGACTGACGTTGTCGGTCTGCACCATAACAAATCCCTCAGGCCGAACCGGAATGAGTTCGCCAAGCGGCATGACGCGGCCTTCAGCAGTGATACGGTAAATGGGCGCAGATCTGAATCCGCGCCAGGCGTCGCGCAGGGCATATTGAATAGATGGGCCCGCTCCAATCCGCACAATATCATCCCCCATATCCCTTAGTGCACGGGACATCGTTGGCTGGCTGATTCCCAATATTTCAATAAGTTGCCGAGCTTTCATCGGCCCCTGGTTGAGCAACTGGCGTAGTGTGTCAGAACGAGCAGGCATAATATTGAATCACTCTATGAATAGATAAATGAATAACTAAGTGAATGGATATCTTATCAGTTAAATTTTAACCGATCACCTCTCTGGAAGGGGGGGGTGGGTGTTTTTTGATCGGAAAAAGATTGTGTGTGGGGATGGCATCAGGTTGCAGAGGGAGGGGATGGGGTAAAAGCGGCAAGGCGGCAAGCAAAGTGGGACCGGTAATGGATTATAACGTTGAAGCAGCAAAGCAATTTCTCTGCCGCCACTTTGCTGCCACTCAAATCTCAGGCAACAAAAAGCCACTCAATAGAGTGGCTTAATCATATGATTCTAAAACTAAAATTTGGTGGCCCCTGCTGGGTTTGAACCAGCGACCAAGCGATTATGAGTCGCCTGCTCTAACCACTGAGCTAAGGGGCCTGAGGCGCAGGATTATAATGGAACTGCGCGCAGCGATCCAGCGTTTACCATTTGTATGTCTATTTTCCAGGCAAACTACGACAACCCGGAACTGGTTGAATTACAGACAGTTTGAGCACGACGATAGAACGATCCCCCATGGCTAACCTGCGCAAGGTGCTTCCATAAATCTTCCTGACGTTCATTTTTCTGCAATATTTTCCCGTTAAAAATCGGGCTGCGCGATTCGGCCGGGTGGAAAGCGTTGCGCATCTGCCGGGCTTTGGTGTGATAGAAAAAGTTGAATTTTTAACCTGTTTTATCCCCTTGATTTTGTTTGTAATTCCATTGGTTTTTTGTGATTAATATCAAGATTAATTAATGAGTTAGTCCTGCTGCCTTGATTTATCTACACGCGTAGATAGAATGCGTGTTGAGTGAAAATTCACGGCGTGGGAAATCCGGCGGCCACGTGAAGGTCAATTTTGTTTCGCGTTACTTATATGACTGGTCGCTTTTGAACCGGCGAGCGCGGAACGAAAAACATGTTCCAACACCAGGGAACCCGTTACCGATCTTTGCTACAGGGCTTTATGTTTCTCTCCCCCGACCGTGTTTTTTCCTCATGCAGGAAGCGCACGGCAGGGGCCTTAAATGGATTTTCAAATCAGGATTTGTCTATGTCTCAACCTAATAGCGTTGCCAAACCCGATACGGTGCCACCTACCGCAGCGGCCGATGAACGTTTAACCACCGAAGAAGGGCGTAAAGATTTTTGGCGAGCGACCCTGTCATGCTGGCTGGGCACCGCGATGGAGTACGCTGACTTCGCGCTGTACGGGTTGGCCGCCGGTATTATCTTTGGCGATGTCTTTTTCCCCGAAGCCAGCCCCTCAATGGCGCTGCTCTCCAGCTTCGCGACCTGGTCGGTTGGCTTTATCGCCCGCCCCATCGGTGCGCTGTTCTTCGGCTGGCTGGGCGATCGCCGTGGCCGAAAAATCGTCATGGTCTCCACCATTATTCTGATGGGCGTTTCAACGACCCTGATTGGCCTGATCCCCTCTTATGCTTCCATCGATCTGTGGGCTCCCGCCTGTCTGGTGATCCTGCGCTTTACTCAGGGTTTCGGAGCCGGGGCGGAGCTTTCCGGCGGTACGGTGATGCTCGGTGAATATGCCCCGGCGCAGCGGCGTGGGCTGGTATCCTCAATTATTGCGCTCGGTTCCAACAGCGGCACGCTGGTTGCGTCGCTGGTGTGGCTGGCGGTGGTGCAGATGGATCAGCAGTCGCTACAGGAGTGGGGCTGGCGCATTCCTTTCCTGTGCAGTTCGCTGATTGCCCTGGTGGCGCTGTGGATACGCCGTCATTTACGCGAAACGCCGGTGTTCGAACGTCAGAAACAGGCGCTACAGCAGCAGCGCTCGCAGGTGAAAAGCACACCGGCAACCACCGATAACCGTGGATTCTGGCAGCGCAGCCGTGCTTTTCTGGTGATGGTCGGCCTGCGAATTGGTGAAAACGGTCCCTCGTATCTGGCTCAGGGGTTTATCATCGGCTACGTGGTAAAAGTGCTGGCCGTAGATAAATCCGTGGCGACGACCGCCGTGTTTATTGCCTCTCTGCTTGGCTTCCTGATTATTCCACTGGCGGGCTGGCTGTCGGACCGCTTTGGCCGCCGGATTACCTATCGCTGCTTCTGCCTGCTGCTGATCCTCTATGCCTTCCCGGCCTTTATGCTGCTGGATTCCCGCGAGCCTGCCGTGGTGATTGCCACTATCGTCACCGGAATGGGGCTGGCATCGCTGGGGATTTTTGGCGTACAGGCGGCGTGGGGAGTAGAGTTGTTCGGCGTGACGCATCGCTACACGAAAATGGCCACGGCGAAAGAGCTGGGATCGATTCTCTCCGGCGGTACGGCACCGCTGGTGGCTGCGGCGCTGCTCTCCTGGACCGGGCACTGGTGGCCGATTGCCACCTACTTCGCGGCGATGGCGGCGATTGGGCTGATGACAACGTTTGTTGCACCGGAAACGCGCGGGCGCGATCTTAACGATCCCGACGACGCAATTTAACCACAAAATAAGGATAGCGGCTGAATGGCAGTAAATAATCTGACGAAGTCGGCGGCCGCAAAGCAAAACCCTCATCGTGCCACGCGTGCCGATGTTGCCAGAGAAGCCGGAACCTCAGTAGCGGTGGTCAGCTATGTGATCAATAACGGCCCGCGTCCGGTGGCGGCGACCACGCGCGAACGCGTTTTGGCGGCGATTAAGAAAACCGGCTATCGCCCCAATAATGTGGCGCGGGCGTTGGCCTCCGGCACCACCAAAACCTGGGGCCTGATTGTGCCGAATATCGATAACGCCTTTATCGCTTCGCTGGCCCATGCGCTTCAGCAGGAGGCGCTGGCCAACGATATGGTGATGTTGTTAGGCGATTCGGGTGACAGCCGCAGGCGCGAGCTGCAGCTGATTAATAATATGCTCAGCCAGCAGGTCAGCGGGCTGTTTTATATCAGCGTGGATCGCCACCCTTACACCGATTTACTGCGGGCCAGCGGCACGCCATTTGTGATGCTGGACAGTGTCGATCCGGCACTGCAGGTCAGCGTACTGCGGGTGGATGAGCGGGAGGCTTCCCGTCAGGTGACTACTCACCTGCTAAGTCATGGCTACGGCGAGGCGGGGATTATCTGCGGTCCGCTGGAGATGCTGAATACGCAGGAGCGCCTGCTCGGCTGGCGGGAAGCGCTGGCAGAGCACGGCGTGCAGGAAAATCCGCAGTGGATTTTTAGCACGCCCTACACCCGCGAAGGTGGCTATCTGGCGGCAAAAAAAATGTTACAGGGGGCGACGGTGCCGCGTGCGCTGTTTGCTACCAACGAAGCGCAGGCAATTGGCTGTATCCGCGCGCTGAGCGAGCAGGGGCTGAAGGTGCCGGAGGATGTGGCGCTGGTCTGTTTCAACGGCACGCAGCAGTCGGCCTATCACGTGCCTTCGCTGACCACCGTTCGGCAGCCGGTGGCCGAGATAGCCAAAGCGGCGATCGTCATGCTGGCAGAATGGAACGGTAAAGCCATGCTGCGCGAGTTTTCCCACCGGCTGGAGATTGGTGAATCCTGTGGCTGTCAGGCAGCCCCTTATTCCGATAGCGAGTTATGAAGAGATTAATTATTGACTGCGATCCCGGCAACGGGATTGCCGGAGCCAATGTAGACGACGGGCTGGCGATAGCACTGGCGCTGGCGGCGCCGTCGCTTTCACTGGAGCTGATCACCACGGTGGCGGGAAATACCCCCAGCGAGGTGGGATACAGCGTGGCGAAAGATTTGATGCAGCGTACCGGCAGGCCGGTGCCGGTGGTGAAAGGGGCCGACATGGCGCTGTATGAACCTGCCGGGCCGTGGCGCGAAGTGCTGGATCGCAGGGTAAACGGTAATCAACTGGGACATCTGTGGCAGGGGGTACGTCAGCCCGCCAGCTTTGAACCCACGCAGCAGGAGGCGGCGGATGCGATCGGCCAGCTGATTTGCGACAACCCGGGTGAAATTACCCTTGTGGCGATCGGTCCGCTGACCAACATTGCGCTTGCACTCCAGCGCTATCCGCAGATGGCGCAGGCGGTGCAGGAGATTGCCATTATGGGCGGGGTGTTCGCGCTGGATGATTTTATTAAGGACACCAACTTCGGTATCGATCCGGAGGCGGCGCATCAGGTGCTGACCAGCGGCGCGAATATCACTCTGGTGCCGATGGACGTCACCAGCAAAACGATGATGACCCACGGCGATCTGGATCGTATTGCCCGGCTGCCCGGGCCACTGGCCGAATTTGTCAGTGAAACGCTGCGGCCGTGGATTGATTACTCGATGCAGACGCGTCGCCTGCCTGGCTGCTGGATACACGATGCGCTGGTGGTCGCGTGGCTGATTAATCAGGATGTTGCCCGTGCGGCGGATTACTACGTCGACGTTGAACTCCGGCCGGGCATGACGCGCGGTAAATCCTGGCGCTACCGCCCGCCGCTGCGGCTGGATGTCGGGATTGACCAGCCCGAGGGGGGACTGATCCACGTGTTGCAGTCCGTGGATAACGATCTGCTGTTAGCGATGCTGGAGAAGTATCTGGCGATGACCCAACCTGCAATTCCCTGAATCAATGAAAGCGTGAGGCTGATGCAGGATGGTCTTTCGATTGCACAAGATCGAGGCCGATGCATCAGTATCCTCTGACTTTTATCGTACAGGCCGGTACGCGCTATCCCCTCCTTTGCCAGGAGTCTGGTGAATATGTACCGGTTTCCCCACTCATTCAAAAGCGGCCTGGCACTATCTGGTCTCGGCGCGGTTTTGCCCTTACTCGATGATTACCTGCCTAATAATTACTCAGGAAACAAACTGAAACTTCCGCTTACACCCTGATGATAAGCCTGACAAAAGCGTCCAATCGGGGTTCTGTTTCACATGCTATAAACAAATTAATAACAAATATCCCCTACAGGACATCCCCATGCTTAACTGGACTTCTACCCAGCGCAATGTGGCGTTCGCCAGCTTTGCCAGTTGGACGCTGGATGCGTTCGACTTCTTTATTCTGGTTTTTGTGCTGAGCGATATTGCCGCCAATTTCCACACCGAAATTTCCGATGTCTCGCTGGCAATCATGCTGACGCTGGCGGTCCGGCCGATTGGCGCGCTGCTGTTTGGTCGCCTGGCGGAAAAGTACGGACGACGCCCGATCCTGATGACCAACATCATTATCTTCTCGCTGTTTGAGCTGCTTTCCGCCTGGTCACCGACGCTGGAGTGGTTCCTGATCTTCCGTGTGATCTACGGCATTGCGATGGGTGGCGTGTGGGGCGTGGCCTCTTCGCTGGCGATGGAAACCATTCCCGATCGCTCGCGCGGACTGATGTCCGGCGTGTTTCAGGCGGGCTATCCCTGCGGCTATCTGCTGGCGTCAATTATCTTCGGCCTGTGCTACAGCATGGTGGGATGGCGCGGGATGTTCCTGATTGGTGCGTTGCCGATCCTGCTGCTGCCGTTTATCTATTTCAAAGTGCCGGAGTCGCCGGTATGGCTGGCCGCCCGTGAACGTAAGGAGAGAGCGGCGCTGATGCCGGTGCTGCGCAGCCACTGGAAGCTGTGTATTTATCTGGTGCTGCTGATGGCCTGCTTTAATTTCTTCAGCCACGGGACTCAGGATCTCTATCCTACCTTCCTGAAAGTGCAGCACGGCTTCGATCCGCACACCGTCAGCATCATCGCCATCTGCTATAACATTGCGGCAATGCTGGGCGGCATATTCTTCGGTTCGCTGTCGGAGAAAATCGGGCGCAAGAAGGCGATGATGATCGCGGCTTTTCTTGCGCTACCGGTGCTGCCGCTGTGGGCGTTTTCCAGCGGCTCGTGGATGATTGGCTGCGGGGCATTTCTGATGCAGTTTATGGTGCAGGGCGCGTGGGGCGTGGTGCCGACTTATCTGACTGAACTGGTGCCGGCCAATGCACGTGCGGTACTGCCGGGTTTTGTCTATCAGCTGGGTAATCTGATTGCATCGGTGAATGCCACACTGCAGTCGAAAATTGCCGAAGCGCACGGCAATAACTACGGGCTGGCGATGGCGATCGTTGCGGGAACGGTGGCCGTGCTGATCTGCCTGATTGTTGCCTTTGGGCGTGAAACCCAGGGCGTTAAAATTTCAGGTAGTGAGGTCCGGGGGCAGGGTGCTGCGGAAAATCGGTGAAGGGACGACAGCCCGGGGCCATCGTCGCTAAGTCATTCAGGCGGCTGGCAGACGTCGACCCATTCGGCGTCGGTCAGGGTGGCCATATACTCCGGCGCGATGCGCACCGCGCTGTGGATAGCGCCCGCCGCGGGCAGCACTTCCTGATAGTCACGTAGCGAGATGTCGCAGTAAACGGTGAGCGGGTTTTCCAGACCGAACGGACAGACGCCGCCAACCGGATGGCCGGTCCAGCTCACTACTTCTTCGCCGTTGAGCATGCGGGCTTTCGCACCCAGGGCCTGCTTCAGCTTGCGGTTATCCAGCCGCGCATCGCCACGTGTCACGACCAGCACCACGCGATCTTTCACTTTCAGCGACAGCGTTTTGGCAATCTGCCCCGGTTCAACCTTGTGGGCACGCGCGGCGAGATCGACGGTGGCGGTGCTCTCTTCCAGTTCAATAATGGCGATTTCGGGCGCGCGATCGGCAAAAAACTGCCGTACGGATTCCAGACTCATGTTGATTCTCCTTTATTTTCCGCCGGTAAAGACATTCTGGGGATCGGCGGCCTGTGGCTGGGTGCTGTTCATCAGGTCCTGCCAGGACAGCAGCATATTGCGTCCCTGGTTCTTGGCCAGATACAGCGCGCGGTCAGCATTGGTCAGTGCGGTGTTAAAATCGTCGCCTTCCAGCGGGGCGATACCGGCGCTGAGGGTGACGTGGGTCGATACCTTGTCGTTAAATCGGTGGGATATCTCCAGATTAACCACATACTGACGAATGCGCTCCGCCAGCTGCATGGCGATAGTTTCATTGACGTTAGTCAGCAGCACCAGAAACTCTTCGCCGCCAAAGCGGGTAACGACATCCCGCGATCGCACCGCGTCACGAATGGCAGTAGAAACGCGTATTAACGCCTGATCGCCCATGGTGTGGCCGTAGTTGTCGTTGTAGGCCTTGAAATTGTCGATATCCAGCAGCAGGACAAAGTGGCTGCCCGAGTGTTTTTCAAGAATGCTTTGCAGGCGGTTATGCAGGCCACGACGGTTATATAAGCCGGTGAGCGGGTCCAGCATGCTGAGATCGCTGTAGGACTCTTTTTCGGCATAAAGCTGGCTGAGCAGACGACGGGTGAAATTATCCAGCCGCCGCAGCATCAGATGATGAAGGGTGAAGCCGACCAGCGGCAGCGTGACGGTAAACAGCATTAACAGCGTATTGCGGCCGGCATCCAGGATCAGCACGGTTGCCGCGGTCGGCAGGGCGTGCAGGCAAAATGCCAGCAGATGATCCCCCAGTGCAATGGCGCTAATAAAGAAGACGCTGACCAGGGCAACCAGCAGGTAATTATCGGCGATATAGAACTGATAATGATAGCGGGAGAATATATGCCACGCCCAAAGTAGGCCGGTAAATAAAGCCACACTATTCAGGCGCTGTATTTGCGCCGCCGGATTGATTAGCAATCTTGCTAGCAATGCCACGCTGAATATCGCAATAAGTAACGTGGGAGCGCAGGCCGTGAGTGGCGTATGGCTGGTGGCGCGAAGCGACAAAAATAAAGCGGTAACAATATTTAAAAAAAGAAATAGCATCAACGACAGGCGACGCTTGCTGTTAAGCAATTTATCATAGATTTTAGTTTGCATTTTATATACTCGTGACTGCCCTGGAATATCAAAGCATGGCTCGCTGCAGACGACAGATGCTTATCAACTGGAATAGTTTAGAGCTGTTATTATTTGATTTTTCTGAATTGTGATCCGAGTCAATCTAACATTTATCAATCAGGCTGTCATCCGCCAGAATAAAGTTTCAACAATGTTGCTGCAAAGTGATAAAAAGTGTCATATGATATTGGTAATCATTATCATTTGAAATTGTGTGGACACAGCTATGGTAGCCGCAATGATCACTGCGTGTGGACTATGGGGGGTAAGCTGGATGATGGGTAAAAGACTCGATAGCGGTTGGGGCGTTCTGCTGCCCTGCACGGTTATGCCGCTGATGGCAATGATGGAGCTGTCATTCACCGAATGGCGGATGCTGATGGTCGTGGCGTTTCTGGCAACCGTGGTGATGCTGTTTCATAAACGTCTGCGCCATTATATGCTGTTGCCGTCGTGTATTGCGCTGGTGGGCGGGCTTGCGGCGATTACTGTTAATTTCAGTACGCAATAAGCGGATAATCAGCACCATCAGGGACGATGGATATATCACTGCAAAGATTAAGTATTGCTGAGGATAAATGAATAAAACCGGGAGTGAATAAGATGCTTCTGGGGATAACTGCTGGGATTTTTCAGGGAGAGGTAATCAACATGGTGCGAAGAGAGGGACTTGAACCCTCACGTCCGTAAGAACACTAACACCTGAAGCTAGCGCGTCTACCAATTCCGCCACCTTCGCGCAGATGCTGCGTAATATGAATAACATGGTTTTTGGTGCGAAGAGAGGGACTTGAACCCTCACGTCCGTTAAGACACTAACACCTGAAGCTAGCGCGTCTACCAATTCCGCCACCTTCGCATACCCGCAACACAACAACGTTGTATCGCAACCACGGAGGCGCATTCTAGAGATTTTACCAAGTACGTCAACAGTTATTTTTTATTGCTGGATCAATCGTCTGAAAAAACAGCGAATGGGCGGCTTTTGGTGCTTTCAACGCGCTTTATGGGGGCCGTTCAGGCCCCTGACGAGCGTTAACGTGATGCTTTTGGTGCGCGGCCTTTAACGGCGCGATACACCTTGAAGCGGCCGTTCTGCAACAGCACTTCGTGGCTACCGAAGGTTTCATCCAGCACCTGCGGATACGGCAGGAAGGCGTTAGCCACAATTCGCAGCTCTCCGCCGGTGTTCAGATGAGTGACCGCACCGCGGATCAGCGTCTGTGCCGCATCCAGGCTGGTCTGCATGCCGTCGTGGAACGGTGGATTGGAAATAATCAGATCGAAGCGCCCGCTAATGCCGGAATAAACGTTACCGGCAACCACGGTGCCTTCCAGGCCGTTGGCGGCCAGCGTGGCTTCACTGGCAGCCACGGCGCTGGCGCTGGCATCGGTCAGCGTCAGTCGAACTTTAGGAGAGTGGCTGGCCAGCATGGCGGACAACACGCCTGCGCCGCAGCCTACGTCCAGCACTTTGCCTTTGGTGTGTGGCGTCAGCGTGGAGAGTAGCAGCTGGCTGCCGACATCCAGTCCATCGCGGCTGAATACGCCCGGCAGGGTTTTGATGGTCAGATCGCCCAGCGCGTAATCTTCCCAGTAGCCGTCGGCATCAAACGTTGGCTGCTGCTCAAGACGGCCGTGGTACAAGCCACAGCGGCGGGCGCTGTCGATTTTTTCCAGTTTGGTCCAGTTTTCCAGCATCGGTTCCGCGCTGCGCACGCCGCTGCGGTTTTCACCAATCACAAAGATGTCGCTGCCAACCGGCAGCAGGGCCAGCAGGTTTTGCAGCTGGAACTGGGCTTCCGGCTTGTTTTTCGGCCAGTAGTACACCAGGGTGTCGCAGCCCTCGGCGATCTCTGCCGTAGCCACCAGACCGAAAAGAACGTTTTCACCCATCGCACGGTTCAGGATCTGCCAGTGATGATATTGCTGGGTATGCGCCCGGCTCTTTGCGGTTTCCAGCTGTGCGGGCAGGTCATCCTGCAGATCGCCAGCAAACAGCACGCGGCGTTGGGAAAATTCATCACTGTGGCGCAGTATCACTTCACTGGCCGGGGTAAATGCGGACATCGGTCACTCCTTAAAAATCAGAGCGGCGATTATAGTTGTTTGTTGGCGCAGTTTCGAAGGCTTTGTTACCCTATGCCGGTTACACGGGCAGCCAGACAGGAAAAATGATGTCTTCCAGACGCGACTGGTTATTACAGCAAATGGGTATTACGCAGTATACGCTGCGGTGTCCACGTGCCCTGCAGGGAGAGATTGCGGTGACCTTACCCGCAGAAACCCGGCTGGTAATTATTGCCGAGGTGCTACCCGCTATGCAGGACCCGCTGGTCGCGGATGTGCTGCGTGCGCTGGAACTGCGCGAACCGCAGGTGCAGATGCTTACGCCTGAACAACTGGCGATGCTGCCGGATGACACCCGCTGCCATAGCTGGTGCTTAGGATTAGATGCTCCGGGCACGCTTGCCGGAACCCACCTTGTTTCGCCGGTGCTGGCGGAGCTTTATCACAATGCCGGTGCCAAACGGGCGCTATGGCAGCAGATTTGCCAACATGAATCAGATTTCTTTACTCACCACGCACGATCTTGATGCCGCGTTTGCTATTGAGCAGCGCAGTCACGCTTTTCCCTGGTCGGAAAAAACCTTTGCCAGCAATCAGGGCGAACGCTATCTGAACTTCCGTCTGGAAGTGGATGGCGTGCTGGCCGCGTTCGCTATCACGCAGGTGGTGCTGGACGAAGCCACGCTGTTTAATCTGGCCGTCGATCCGGCATTCCAGCGCCGTGGCTTTGGCCGTGAGCTGTTGCAGCACCTGATCGCCGAGCTGGAGCAGCGCGGGGTTCTGACCCTCTGGCTGGAGGTTCGCGCCTCTAACCGGCCGGCTATCGCGCTGTACGAGCAGTTGGATTTCAATGAGGTGTCGATCCGACGCAACTACTACCCGACCGCAGACGGCAAAGAAGACGCCGTGATTATGGCCTTAACGATTTAACCGGGAATGACCGATGCTTACCCAATGGGACTGGATTTTATTTGACGCTGACGACACGCTGTTTCACTTCGATGCTTTTGCCGGATTACAGCGGCTTTTTGAGCGATACGACGTGCAGTTCAGCCATGCTGATTTCGATGATTATCAGGCGATTAACAAGCCGCTGTGGGTGGATTATCAGAATGGCGTCATTAGCGCCCTGCAGTTGCAGCATCAGCGTTTCCAGGGCTGGGCGGATCGTTTGCAGGTGACGCCGCACGATCTGAATAGCGGTTTTCTGACCGCCATGGCTGAGATTTGCCTGCCGCTGGAGGGGGCAACGGATCTGCTTAATGCGCTGAAGGGCCGGGTGAAAATGGGCATCATTACCAACGGTTTTACCGCGCTTCAGCAGGCGCGGCTGGAGCGCACCGGCTTCCTCGGCTATTTCGATCTGTTGGTGATTTCCGAGCAGGTGGGCCATGCTAAGCCGCACCCGGCGATTTTTGATTATGCGCTGTCGCAGATGGGTAATCCGCCGCGCGATCGGGTGATGATGGTGGGGGATAATCCGGATTCGGATATTCTCGGCGGGATCAATGCCGGGATGGCGACCTGCTGGCTGAATGCTGACGGGCGTGCTCAGCCGGAGGGGATTCATCCGATGTGGCAGGTGGCGTCGCTGGGTGAGTTACAGGATAAGTTATTGAGTTAAGGTTGCGGCCAGAACGGGCCTTTATCGAGCATTTAAGAGTGAAATTGCTGCTCATTCTGCGCATGGCGTATCGGGGATGGCCGGAACGCAGACCCGCTGTTACGTTCCAGTGCTTGGGGGGTTGCTTCAGATTCTGCGTCTGGCGTATCGGGGCTGGCCGGAACGCAGACCCGCTGTCACATCCCTGTTCGCTCGGCCTCGCACCTCCCTGTGCTCGGACGGTCCGCTTATCCGTCCAGCCCCGATTGCCTGAATGTCTCGGTGTCGCTGCTCGAAAAGCGGCATCTGACCTTAGCTGAAGAGTCTTGGTAAGGTTAATTAAATAACTGTTTTTAAGCAGCAACAACACTGTATGAAAGGGGAACCGTGACGGGACAGGTTAGCCGGGTGTCTGCCGCAAGGATGCGGCAGCCAAGCCCCCAGGGAGGGGTTCACGGCGATCCGGCGATCTGCCCGTAACGGTAGCCCCATTCGCAGATCCCACCGCGACCTGCCCCGAAACGGTCGCCCCCGTTCACGGATCTCACCGCAACTTATAGCCCCAGCTTCGCAAAATCCGACGCATCATGGCGCTCGGCCAGCTGCTGATCCTCCGGACCCCAGGTACGATTCACAATCCGACCGCGTTTCACCGCCGGACGCTGCGCAATCTCGTCCGCCCAGCGCACCACGTTCTTGTACGACGCCGCATCCAGGAACTCCGCCGCCTCATACATCAGACCCTGCACCAGCGTGCCGTACCATGGCCAGATGGCGATATCCGCAATGCTGTACTCGTCACCCGCGATATAACGGTGCTCGCCCAGCTGCTTATCCAGCAGATCGAGCTGACGCTTGGCTTCCATCGTAAAGCGATCGATGGCGTATTCGATCTTCACCGGCGCATAGTGATAGAAGTGGCCGAAACCACCGCCGACGTAAGGTGCTGCGCCCTGCAGCCAGAACAACCAGTTCAGCGTCTCGGTGCGTCCCGCAGGATCTTTTGGCAGGAAATGGCCAAACTTCTCCGCAAGATAGACCAGAATGGCACCGGACTCGAACACTCGCGTTGCCGGTGTGGTAGAGGTATCCAGCAGCGCCGGGATCTTGGAATTCGGATTCACCGCCACGAAACCGGATGAGAACTGATCGCCCTCGCCGATGCGGATCAGGTGTGCGTCGTACTCGGCACCGTGCTCGTTCAGCGCCAGCAGTTCCTCCAGCAGGATCGTGACCTTCTGGCCGTTAGGCGTTCCCAGCGAGTACAATTGCAGAGGATGTTTACCGGTGGGCAGAGTGGCCTCGTGGCGTGCGCCCGCCGTCGGACGGTTGATGCTGCCCCAGGTGCCGCCCAGCGCCTTATTTTCGCTCCAGACTTTTGCTGGCTGATAGTCGTTGGTGCTCATAACGCGATATACCCTTGTTAAGAAGTGAATCGGCGGTGATGCCGCAGGTGAAGTAAAAATAGCGGACGGCCGCGCTAAAAGCCAAATGCCGCATTTTTCGCTGCTTAGATATAGCATTGCTAACCGGGCGGCGTTTATCCGCAACGAGCACCGTAATGGATTGAGGTGAAGATGAAACACGAGAAAAACGATGCGCAGCATGAAACGGGCCTGATCGTTGATGCACAAGGCCGTACCTGCTGCTACTGGCAGCCGCAGATGTCCGATTACCACGACGACGAATGGGGCAGGCCGGTAACCGACGATCGGCTGATTTTTGAAAAGGTCTGCCTGGAGGGTTTTCATTCCGGCATGTCGTGGCAGATGATCTACAACAAGCGGGAAAATTTCCGCCGGGCCTTTGCCGGGTTTGATTTCGAAATCGTGGCGGGCTTTAACGAGGGTGATATCGCCAGACTGATGGCGGATAAAAGCATCGTCCGCAACCGGGCGAAGATCCTCGCCACCATCAACAATGCGCAGCGCGCGATTGAAATGGTAGCCGAAGCGGGTTCGCTGGCCGCCTGGTTCTGGCAGTTTGAACCAAAGCCGGAAGCGCGCCCGCAGACGGTCGATATTCACTACTGGCAGGGCAATAACACCTCGCCGGAAGCGGAAGCGATGTCGAAAGCGTTAAAAAAACGCGGCTGGCGCTGGGTTGGACCGGTAACCACTTACGCGCTGATGCAGGCGCTGGGGCTGGTGAATGACCACCTTCAGGGCTGCTGCGTGCGCGCTATCTGCGAAGCAGAAAGAGGGCGGCTGAAACGACCTGGTTGAGCAGCGGCGAGTCTTTCGGGCGATTAAGCGGCGTTCTGCATTGTTTCTGACGGCAGAATCGGCGAAAATGCCGGCCATTAACGATTAATTGGCTCAGAAGAACTTCATGTCTAATGCACCCTTTATGCAAGAGGTGGCCCGCCGCCGCACTTTTGCCATCATTTCCCACCCGGATGCCGGTAAAACCACCATCACTGAAAAAGTGCTGCTGTTCGGACAGGCGATCCAGACTGCCGGTACGGTAAAAGGCCGCGGTTCCAGCCAGCACGCGAAATCGGACTGGATGGAGATGGAAAAACAGCGTGGTATTTCGATCACCACCTCCGTGATGCAGTTCCCGTATCGCGAATGCCTGGTTAATCTGCTGGACACCCCGGGGCATGAAGACTTCTCGGAAGATACTTATCGTACCCTGACGGCGGTGGACTGCTGTCTGATGGTTATCGACGCCGCGAAAGGCGTTGAGGATCGTACCCGTAAGCTGATGGAAGTGACCCGTCTGCGCGATACGCCGATCCTGACCTTTATGAACAAGCTGGACCGTGATATCCGCGACCCGATGGAAGTCATGGACGAGGTGGAAAACGAGCTGAAAATCGCCTGCGCGCCTATCACCTGGCCTATTGGCTGCGGCAAGCTGTTTAAGGGCGTTTATCATCTGTACAAGGATGAAACCTATCTGTATCAGACCGGTAAAGGCCATACGATTCAGGAAGTTCGCATCGTCAAAGGTTTGGACAACCCGGATCTGGATGCCGCCATCGGTGAAGACCTGGCCGCGCAGCTGCGCGATGAGCTGGAGCTGGTGCAGGGCGCATCCCACGAGTTCGATCGTGAGGCCTTCCTTGAAGGGCAGCTGACGCCGGTCTTCTTCGGTACCGCGTTAGGTAACTTCGGCGTTGACCATATGCTGGACGGTCTGGTTGAGTGGGCACCCTCGCCGATGCCGCGTGAAACCGATCAGCGTACCGTCACCGCCGCCGACGAGAAGTTCAGCGGCTTCGTGTTCAAGATTCAGGCCAATATGGACCCGAAACACCGTGACCGCGTGGCGTTTATGCGTGTGGTTTCCGGCAAATATGAAAAAGGCATGAAGCTGCGCCAGGTGCGCCTGGGCAAAGATGTGGTGATTGCCGACGCGCTGACCTTTATGGCCGGCGACCGCTCCCACGTGGAAGAAGCCTATCCGGGCGATATTATCGGCCTGCATAACCACGGCACCATTCAGATTGGCGACACCTTTACCCAGGGTGAGAACATGAAGTTCACCGGTATTCCGAACTTCGCGCCGGAGCTGTTCCGTCGTATCCGCCTGCGCGATCCGCTGAAGCAGAAGCAGCTGCTGAAGGGGCTGGTTCAGCTGTCGGAAGAGGGTGCCGTGCAGGTCTTCCGCCCGGTACACAACAACGACCTGATCGTGGGTGCGGTGGGTGTGCTGCAGTTTGACGTGGTGGTTGCGCGCCTGAAAAGCGAATACAACGTTGAAGCGATTTACGAATCGGTGAACGTCTCTACCGCCCGCTGGGTGGAGTGCAGCGACGTGAAGAAATTCGATGAATTCCAGCGTAAGAACGAGGTTAACCTCGCGCTCGACGGCGGTGATAATCTGACTTATATCGCGCCGACGATGGTCAACCTGAATATCACTCAGGAACGCTATCCTGATGTGGTGTTCCGCAAAACCCGCGAGCACTAATTCCGGGATTTGTGCGGCTGCACAGCCGCAGGAAACCATCATAATGGGGGCCGGTCTGCACAGCAGGTCGTCCCCCTTTTTCGTTACAGACTACTCCTAAAACCCCGCTATTTTGCTGCTTTAGCCATCAATTCTCCCGTCTTATCCGGTGAAATCCTGATTCCTGACTATATTCATTTCTAAAGGACGCAAAACGGACGGCAGCAAATGCTGCGATGTTGACGGTTATGGACAACCGAAACCGGAATCTACAGCTACGCCGTTTGTAGCTGAAAAGCTCACCGTTGTGAGTGATGAAGACTAAAAAGGAACGAATCGATGATGAAGACTAAGATTGCTAAAACTCTGATGGCTGTACTGGTAGGTTCTGCGCTGGTGGGCGGTTCTGCAATGGCGGAAGAGTCCATGATGAATAAAGCGCAAAGCTCAGCCGACAGTGCGGGTTCAAAAATCGATAGCTCTATGAAAAAAGTCGGTAACTACATGGATGACAGCGGCGTAACGGCGAAAGTTAAAGCGGCGCTGGTAGATGACGAAGCGATTAAAAGTACGGATATCTCCGTCAAAACCCATGAAGGCGTAGTGACGCTGAGCGGCTTTGTATCCTCACAGGATCAGGCCGAAAAGGCAGTCGCGCTGGCTAAGGGAATTGAGGGCGTCAAATCCGTCAGTGATAAACTGCACGTAAAAGACAGCACCAAACAGAGCGTGAGCGGTTATGCCGGTGATGCGGCAACGACCAGCGAAATTAAAGCTAAACTTTTAGCTGATGACATCGTGCCGTCGCGCAATGTGAAAGTTGAAACCACCAACGGCGTGGTCCAGCTTTCCGGTACGGTGAAAACTCAGGCGCAGTCCGAACGCGCTGAAGGAATTGCCAAAGCCATTGATGGCGTGAAAAGTGTGAAGAACGATCTGAGCGTTAAATAGCAAAAAGGATATTCAGTCAGCCCGTAGTTGCTGAGCTGAATGACATCCCGGACTGATTCAGGCGGAGGTTAACCGATGCCGGATCGGGAAGAGATGCAAGCCGTTCGATTTCAACTTTGGTGGTAAGGAGAAGCTTATGTTTCGTTGGGGCATTATCTTTCTGGTTATCGCGCTGATTGCAGCCGCGTTAGGTTTTGGTGGTCTGGCTGGTACTGCGGCATGGGCGGCAAAACTCGTCTTCGTTGTGGGTATTATTATCTTCCTGGTGAGTCTGTTTACCGGACGTAAGAAACTCTAGCAGCCGAAATAATTTAATCGAATTGCAACAAAAAGCAAAAAGCGCCTTACGGGCGTGACTGAGACCAGGTATCCTCTGAGGTTCTTGTATTAAGAGGATACCTGACTTGGGCAAACGCATCCCGATAACCCTCGGCAACATCGCCCCGCTGGGTCTCAAACCTTTCCGACCGGGCACCCTCGCCCTGGTGTGTGAAGGCGGTGGGCAGCGCGGTATCTTCACCGCTGGCGTGCTGGATGAATTCCAGCGTGCTCACTTCAATCCTTTCGATCTTCTGCTTGGCACCTCCGCCGGTGCGCAGAATCTGTCTGCCTACGTTTGCGGCCAGCCCGGCTATGCCCGACGAGTGATCACCCGCTACACCACCAGCAGTCAATTCTTCAATCCGCTGCGCTTTGTACGCGGTGGCAATCTGATCGATCTCGACTGGCTGGTCGATATTACCCGTAAGGAGTTTCCGCTGGCGCTGGATGCCGGCGAAAAACTGTTCCGATCCGGGCGTGAATTCTATATGTGTGCCTGCCGCAGCGACGACTACACGGCGAACTACTTCTCGCCCGATGCCGACAGCTGGCATGACATTATTAAGGCGTCAAGTGCGATCCCGGGGCTGTATCGCAACGGGGTGGATCTGTCCGGCGTCAGCTATCTGGACGGCGGCATCAACGACGCAATCCCGGTGCGCGAAGCCGCGCGCCTGGGGGCGGATACCATTGTGGTGATCCGCACTGTGCCGTCGCAGATTACCTATACGCCGCAGTGGGTGAAGCGTATTGAACGCTGGCTGAGCGACAGCGCGCTCCAGCCGCTGGTGAACATCCTGCAGTTGCATGAGGATAGCTATCATCAGATCCAGAGCTTTATTGATTCCCCGCCTGGCGGGCTGCGCATTATTGAAATCTATCCGCCGCGAGCACTGGCCAGCAACGCGCTGGGCAGTCGGGTGGTGTCACTGAACCAGGACTATCATCTGGGTCGCCGCTGCGGGCGTTATTTCCTCGCCACGCTCGGCCAGTGGCTGGGCGGCAGTCAGCTGCATCCGAAAGCCGTGGTGCCGCCTGCCCCGGTGGCAAACGAACCCGATCGCCAGGGGATTATTGTCGATCCGGCGGCGGGCTTTGACAGTGAACTGGATAAAGGATCTCTGGCATGAGTCTGCAATTTGTTGATACCCACTGCCATTTTGACTTTCCTCCGTTTGTTGGAAATGAGCAGGAAAGTCTGCGGCTGGCAGCGGAGGCGGGCGTAGAGAAAATTATCGCCGTCAGCGTGTCGGCCGAGCGCTTCGATCGCGTTATGGCGCTGGCCGCTGAGCATCCCTCCGTTTATGCCGCGCTCGGGCTGCACCCGATGGCGATTGACGAGCACGACGATAGCGCACTGGCCGCGCTGGAGGCGATCCTGCGCCAGCGGCCTGGCAAGCTGGTGGCGCTGGGGGAAATGGGGCTGGATCTGTATATTGAGAATCCGCAGTTTGAACGCCAGCAGGCGGTGCTGGATGCTCAGCTTCGTCTGGCGCGTGATTACGATCTGCCGGTGATCCTGCATTCACGCCGCACGCACGACCGGCTGGCGCAGCATCTGCGCCGCATTGAAGTGCCGCGCCGTGGCGTGGTCCACGGTTTTGCCGGTAGCGAGCAGCAGGCGCTGGCGTTTATCCGTGCGGGCTACGCCATCGGCGTGGGCGGCACCATCACCTATCCCCGCGCCAGTAAAACGCGCAATGCTATCGCTCGCCTGCCGCTGAGTTCGCTGCTGCTGGAAACGGATTCGCCGGATATGCCGCTGCAGGGCTTTCAGGGTCAGCCTAACCGGCCTGAACGCGTGAAAAACGTCTGGCAGAGCCTGTGCGAACTGCGTTCTGAACCCCCCGAACTCATCGCTGAAACCATCAGAGAAACGACCCGCGCGCTGTTTGCCCTGTAAACGGACTATCCTGAAAGCAGGCGCAGCGCAATTCACTTCCCTCGTCACACCAAATGTTATTATTGTAACATTGCAGTGATATGCTGCCTGTAACAGACCGATGACAAGGATCGCACACGGATAATGTGTGATTTATCTAACATTAAATGCAATAATCCTGAAAGATAAAACGCCTTATTGTGACCTGTGCTGCAAAAATTACTCTATCGTAGTGTTACTATTCTAACATTGCAGGGTGACTGCTGCGTCAGGCCTGACCCTTAATTCCCTTTTCTGGAGAGAACCATGTCCGATGTGAAAACCCAGGCGCTTCGCGCGCTGAAACTGATGGATTTAACCACGCTGAATGATGACGACACCGATGCGAAGGTGATTGCCCTTTGCCATCAGGCGAAATCCCCGGCGGGTAACACGGCGGCGATCTGCATTTACCCACGTTTTATTCCTGTCGCCCGTAAGGCGCTGCGTGAGCAGGGCACCCCTGAGATCCGTATCGCGACGGTGACCAACTTCCCGCACGGCAATGATGATATTGAGATTGCCCTGGCGGAGACCCGCGCTGCGATTGCCTACGGTGCAGATGAAGTCGACGTGGTTTTCCCGTATCGCGCGCTGATTGCCGGTAACGAAACCGTCGGTTTTGAGCTGGTAAAAGCCTGTAAAGAGGCCTGCGCGGCGGCGGGCGTGCTGTTAAAAGTGATTATCGAAACCGGCGAGCTGAAAGACCCGGCGCTGATCCGTAAAGCGTCGTCGATTGCGATCGATGCGGGTGCTGATTTTATCAAAACTTCAACCGGTAAAGTGCCGGTGAACGCCACGCCGGAAGTGGCGGAAATTATGATGAGGGTGATTGCCGAGAAGGGCGTGCAGCAGCAGGTTGGCTTTAAGCCAGCGGGCGGCGTGCGTACGGCCGATGACGCGGCGCTGTATCTGAAGCTGGCCGATGACATTCTGGGCAGCGGCTGGGCTGACGCGCGTCATTTCCGCTTTGGTGCATCGAGCCTGCTGGCCAGCCTGCTGAATGCGGCGGGTTTTGCCGGGGCGAGCAGCGATAGCAAATATTAATCGCGTATACGTTTTGATGGGGCGTGATTTGTTGGCGTAGCGGATAAGGTTGGCTGTAGCGCTAAGGTTTTTGGGTCGCAAGGTCGCTTTGGTTGTCGTGGCTGTTTAGGGCCTCTGCGGTGGCTTGATGGCGGTCCTCGCGCCGCGCTTTGCGCGGTGCCCTCGGCTCCGGCATCCGGCCTTACGGATCGGCAATGAGCGGGCGTCCTGCCCGCGCATCGCCTGACGTCAGCGTCCCTGCTGCCGTCTCCGGGCCAGCTGCCTTCGCCTCTGCGCTGCGGATTGCCATCAAGCCACCGCAGAGGCCCGTCACCATCAGGCATCTCGGTTGCTGTTTTTCAAAAACGAAACCAGCGGAACAAAGCGGGCTGGCAGTGTCGGTGGTAGGGTTAATCCGTTGTGCATAGCATTCAACGCAACAGATGCTGGGAGCCGCAGACATAGCAAGTAAACAAGCATCAGACCTGGTGTTTCACAAAGACGACACTAACGGAACAAAGCAGGCTGGCGGTGTCTGTGGCAAGGGCAATCCGCAGCGCTGAACGGAGAGAGGAAGCCAGGATGCGCCCGCAGGACGCGGGCGCAAGGCTCGGTCGGCACAAGGATGTGCCGTCTGAGCCGGTCCGGCAGGCTGACGAGCGGAGTGAAGGCACCGCAAAGCGGCGCGAGGACCCGCCCTGGACACAGACACCGGCAGCCAGCGTAGACCGCTATTCCGGCAGGCAACGACATCGGCATCGATCGTCATACCGGCCACACTAAACTTATTGGAGGTTACCGTGTTTCTGCCACAGGAAATTATTCGAAAAAAACGTGACGGACAGGCGCTGAGTGAAGAAGAAATCCGCTTCTTCATCAACGGCGTACGCGACAATACGGTCTCTGAAGGACAAATTGCCGCGCTGGCAATGACCATCTATTTCCACGACATGTCGCTGCCGGAACGCGTGGCGCTGACCATGGCCATGCGCGACTCCGGATCGGTACTGAACTGGCAGTCGCTGAACCTCAACGGCCCGATCGTCGACAAACACTCCACCGGCGGCGTCGGTGACGTGACCTCACTGATGCTCGGACCGATGGTCGCCGCGTGCGGCGGCTATGTGCCGATGATCTCCGGCCGCGGCCTCGGCCACACCGGCGGCACGCTGGACAAGCTGGAAGCGATCCCCGGATTTGATATCTTCCCGCAGGACGATCGTTTCCGGCAGATCATTAAAGAGGTTGGCGTGGCGATCATCGGTCAGACCAACTCGCTGGCCCCGGCGGATAAGCGCTTCTACGCTACCCGTGATATCACCGCGACGGTGGATTCGATCCCGCTGATCACCGCTTCGATCCTGGCGAAAAAACTGGCCGAAGGGCTGGATGCACTGGTGATGGATGTGAAAGTGGGATCGGGTGCGTTTATGCCAACCTTCGAGCAGTCCGAACTGCTGGCGCAGTCGATCGTCGGCGTGGCGAACGGCGCGGGCTGTAAAACCACCGCGCTGCTGACCGATATGAATCAGGTACTGGCCTCTACCGCTGGTAACGCGCTGGAAGTCCGTGAAGCGGTGCAGTTCCTCACCGGAGAATACCGTAACCCACGCCTGCTGGAAGTCACCATGGCGCTGTGCGCCGAGATGCTGATTTCCGGTGGCCTTGCCGGGTCGGATGAAGAGGCACAAACCAAACTGCAGACCGTGCTGGATAACGGCCGCGCCGCAGAAATCTTTGCCCGCATGGTGGCCGCACAGAAAGGCCCGACCGATTTTATCGAGCGTATGGACAGCTATCTGCCTGCGCCGATGCTGAGCAAAGCGGTTTACGCCGATCGAACCGGTATTGTCAGCGCTATGGATACCCGTGCGCTGGGCATGGCGGTCGTATCGATGGGCGGTGGTCGCCGCCGCGCCAGCGACAGTATTGACTACAGCGTTGGACTGAGCGGCGTCGCAGCCCTTGGCACGGTGGTGGACGGCCAGCAGCCGCTGGCGGTGATCCACGCTTCCAGCGAAGAGAGCTGGCAGGAAGCCGCTGCCGCCGTCAAAGCGGCGGTCACGCTGTCTGAGATGCAGCCCGAGAAAACACCGGTTATCTATCGCAGAATCTCGCAATAAGCGGTATTCTGTTCTGATCGCATTTTTTTAACGCTCATCGCGACAATCGCGCAGGAGATCAGGATGAAACGTGCATTTATTATGGTGCTTGATTCCTTTGGAATAGGCTCCAGTAAAGACGCCGACAAATTCGGTGATAAAGGCTCGGATACCCTCGGACACATTGCCGAGGCGTGCTTCAAGGGTGAAGCCGATAAAGGGCGTAAAGGTCCGCTAAACCTGCCTAATCTGACCAAACTGGGTCTGGGCAAAGCCGCAGAGGCCTCCACGGGTAAATTCCCGCTGGGACTGGATAAAGACGCGGAAATCATCGGCGCTTACGGCTATGCCAGCGAGCTTTCCTCCGGTAAAGATACGCCGTCAGGCCACTGGGAAATCGCCGGCGTGCCGGTGCTGTTTGACTGGGGCTACTTCAGCGATCTGGAAAACAGCTTCCCGCAGGATCTGCTGGATCTGCTGGTGGAAAAAGCCAACCTGCCGGGTTATCTCGGTAACTGCCACTCGTCCGGTACGGTGATCCTCGACAAGCTGGGCGAAGAGCATATGAAAACCGGTAAGCCGATTTTCTACACCTCTGCCGACTCGGTGTTCCAGATTGCCTGCCACGAAGAGACATTTGGCCTCGATCGCCTTTACGAGCTGTGTGAAATCGCCCGCGAAGTGCTGACCGAGGGCGGCTACAACATTGGCCGCGTGATCGCGCGTCCGTTTGTCGGCGATAAGGCCGGGCACTTTGAGCGTACCGGCAACCGTCACGATCTGGCGGTAGAGCCACCTGCACCAACCATCCTGAAAAAACTGGTGGATGAGCAGGGGGGAGAAGTGATTTCGGTGGGTAAAATTGCCGATATCTATGCTCACGTTGGTATCACTAAAAAAGTGAAAGCCACCGGTCTGGACGCGCTGTTTGACGCCACCGTGACGGAAATGACCACTGCGCCGGATAACAGCATCGTGTTCACCAACTTCGTCGACTTTGACTCCACCTGGGGTCACCGTCGCGACGTTCCCGGCTACGCGGGCGGGCTGGAGCTGTTTGACCGCCGTCTGCCGGAGCTGATGGCGCTGGTGAAAGAGGGTGATATTCTGATCCTCACCGCCGACCACGGCTGCGACCCGACCTGGGCCGGCACTGAACACACTCGCGAACATATCCCGGTGCTGATCTATGGTCCTGGCGTGAAGCCGGGCTATCTGGGCTATAGCGATACTTTTGCCGACATTGGTCAGACGGTTGCCAGCTATTTTGGCCTGTCGCCGATGGAATACGGTAAAAACCTGCTGAAGTAATGCTGTCGCTCCAACGGGCGGCAACACGTAATACTACTCATAACCGGCCAGGCATCAGCCTGGCCTGATAAATAAGGATTAAAACATGGCTACGCCTCATATTAACGCTGAGATGGGTGATTTCGCTGACGTGGTTCTGATGCCGGGCGACCCGCTTCGCGCGAAACATATCGCGGAAACCTTCCTGCAGGACGCGGTTGAAGTGAACAACGTGCGCGGCATGCTGGGCTACACCGGTACTTACAAAGGCCGCAAAATCTCTGTAATGGGCCACGGCATGGGTATCCCGTCCTGCTCAATCTATGCGAAAGAGCTGATCACGGAATTCGGCGTAAAGAAAATCATTCGCGTAGGTTCATGCGGTGCGGTACGCGCCGACGTTAAACTGCGCGATGTGGTGATTGGTATGGGCGCTTCCACCGATTCCAAAGTGAACCGTATGCGCTTCAAAGATCATGATTTTTCAGCGATTGCTGACTTCGATATGGTGCGTAACGCCGTGGATGCAGCGAAGGCGCTGGGCGTAGATGCCCGCGTGGGGAATATCTTCTCCGCCGATCTGTTCTACACGCCGGACCCGCAGATGTTTGACGTGATGGAGAAATACGGCATCCTGGGCGTGGAAATGGAAGCAGCCGGTATCTACGGCGTTGCCGCCGAGTTCGGTGCAAAAGCGCTGGCGATTTGTACCGTGTCCGATCATATCCGCACTCACGAGCAGACGACTGCTGCCGAGCGCCAGACGACCTTCAGCGATATGGTTGTGATCGCGCTGGAGTCGGTTCTGCTGGGTGACAAAGAGTAATTCCCCGCTGAGGCTGGCATTCGCCAGCCTCGCTGTTTCCCATTTTTTTGCGCGTTTTTAGCCGCAGTTATGTGCAATCTTCAACTGGTTGACATCGAAAACGCTGTCATCAGCCGCGGAGAATACCACCAGACCGGTCACTTTTTTCTGTGGTTTAAGCTTCCCTTTGGTCAGCGCCTCCTGAACCCGTGCAACCGGAAATTCTTTGCCCTCGTGGGAATAGCCGCGCAGGCAGATATTGTTCAGATCGACCGAATTTGACGTCAGGTTTTCCAACGTGACTTCGAAGGTTTTTCCGTAGTTGTTAAGATCGCCTTCAGACCTTGAGGTCTGTTCTTTCTCGGTCGCGTAGACGGTCAGACCTTTTGGAACGCTGTCAGCAAAGGCCGCACTGGAAAAATACAAGCCTGCTGTGGCGATCAGAATGGCGATCAGAGAGTTCCGTTGCATATGTTTCTCCTTAAGTTTACTGGGTGCACAAAGGTGGCGCTTATGCGCCTTACCGATAAACAACATGCTGCGGAACAGGGAATCTGTACAGGACACGAAGAGCTATTCCAGAGGAATAGCTCTATTTGTTGGTGGGGAATTTGGTGAGTCTTTTACGTCATCGGCGGCGGGAGAGTCGCTCTCGGTTTCGGTTTCGGTTTCAGTATCGCCGTCGCTGTCTTCACGGAGGGGATTATTCGCGGTCAGCAGGAACGGCGACTGCTGCCAGCGGGTGCGGCGATCGCGCAGCAGGGTGCGGCTGAGAATAATGCCGATAGCCAGTGCCAGCAGCATCATCAGCCGCAGGATGTTGGTCGTGTTATCCACCTGCTTGGCTTCGGTGACCAGTACGTGGGTATCCAGGGTAACGCGCAGAAAGCCGCGTGGGCCATCTTTACTGGTCAGCGGCTGGACAATCTGGTGATTGAAGTAGCTACCGGCACGCTGGCCGTCCAGCGCCAGGCGGTCGCGCACGTTGATGGTTTCGCCGCTGCGGGCGATCAGACTGCCGTCATCATCGTAGACCGCCGCGTCGAGAATACGGCTTTCATGGGTGAGCTGGTCGAGCGTGTCGACGATTTTCTGGTGATTATCGTCGCTGTTTTCCATCAGCGGCGTCAGGGTCCACGCTACCTGGCGGGTCAGCGTCTGGGCCAGTTCTTCAACCTGCCCCGAGCGGGCCATCTGGCGGCCAAGACTGAACCAGGATGCGCCCTGCATCAGTACCACCAGCAGCGCCAGGCAGATCAGCACAATCACCGTTCGATGCAGGCGGAATTTAAGTTTGGCTTTTGCCATCGTGACCCTTCAAAAAATAGACAGACAGACCTGCTTTATGTTGCCAGAAGGCGGGCTAACAGGGTAGCCTCTTGCCAGCTTTATCGTCGTTCTGTCGTAGTTATTAAGTCCCTACAGGAGCTGTAATGCCAAATAGTCTGACCTGGTGCGACCTGCCTTCCGATGTCTCTCTCTGGCCGGGGTTACCTCTTTCTCTCAGCGGTGATGAAGTGATGCCGCTGGACTACCGCGCGGGCCAAACCGGCTGGTTGCTGTATGGGCGTCAGCTCGACAAAGCCCGCCTGACGGATTATCAGCACCGTCTGGGTGCGGCGATGGTGATCGTCAGTGCCTGGGGCGTGGAAGATTATCAGGTGCTGCGCCTGGCGGGTTCCCTGACCCCGCGCGCCACCAAGCTTGCCCATGAATTGGGTCTGGACGTTGCGCCGCTGGGCCGCATTCCCCATCTGAAAACACCGGGTCTGCTGGTGATGGATATGGATTCGACGGCGATTGAAATTGAGTGCATCGATGAGATTGCCAAGCTGGCTGGCAGCGGCGAGCTGGTGGCCGAAGTCACCGAACGCGCGATGCGCGGCGAGCTGGACTTTGCCGCCAGCCTGCGCCAGCGCGTGGCCACGCTGAAAGATGCCGATGCCAATATCCTCAAGCAGGTGCGCGATGTGCTGCCGCTGATGCCGGGTCTGACTTCGCTGGTGCAGAAGCTACAGGCGCTGGGCTGGGAGGTGGCGATCGCTTCCGGCGGCTTTACCTATTATGCCGAGCACCTGCGCGACACCCTGCACCTGTCGGCCGTTGCTGCTAACGTGCTGGAAATCCGCGACGGTAAACTGACCGGTGAAGTGCTGGGCGATATCGTTGATGCGCAGTATAAAGCCGATACGTTGAAGCGTCTGGCCGAGCGGTTTAACATTGCGCCGGAGCAAACGGTGGCGGTCGGCGACGGCGCGAACGATCTGCCGATGATTAAGGCCTCCGCGCTGGGTATTGCCTACCACGCGAAGCCAAAAGTTAATGAACAGGCTGCGGTGACCATTCGTCATGCGGATCTGATGGGCGTGTTCTGTATTCTCAGCGGCAGCCTGGTTCACGAAGAGCGTTAAGGGGAAGTTTTGGCTAAAGCGGTAAAACGCGCCTTTGTCTGTAATGAATGTGGCGCAGACTATCCGCGCTGGCAGGGGCAATGCAGCGCCTGCCATGCCTGGAACACCATCACCGAGGTGCGGCTGGCCGCGTCTCCTGCTGCTGCGCGCAACGAGCGCCTGTCAGGCTACGCCGGCAGTGCCGGGACCAGTCGCGTGCAGAAGCTGTCGGAAATCAGCCTTGAGGCGCTGCCGCGCTTTACCACCGGGTTTAAAGAGTTTGACCGCGTGCTGGGCGGCGGCGTGGTGCCGGGCAGTGCGATTCTGATCGGCGGTAACCCGGGGGCGGGCAAGAGTACGCTGCTGCTGCAAACGCTGTGCAAGCTGTCGGAGGGAATGAAAACCCTTTATGTTACCGGGGAAGAGTCATTACAGCAGGTGGCGATGCGCGCGCATCGCCTGGGGCTGCCGACCGAAAATCTGAATATGCTGTCGGAAACCAGCATTGAGCAGATCTGCCTGATCGCCGAGCAGGAACAGCCGAAGCTGATGGTGATCGACTCCATTCAGGTGATGCATATGGCGGACATCCAGTCGTCGCCGGGCAGCGTAGCGCAGGTGCGTGAAACCGCCGCCTATCTGACGCGCTTCGCCAAAACCCGCGGCGTGGCCATCGTCATGGTCGGCCACGTAACCAAGGACGGATCGCTGGCCGGTCCCAAGGTACTGGAGCACTGCATCGACTGTTCGGTGCTGCTGGACGGCGATGCCGACTCACGCTTCCGTACGCTGCGCAGCCATAAAAACCGCTTCGGTGCGGTGAATGAGCTGGGCGTGTTTGCCATGACCGAACAGGGTCTGCGCGAAGTCAGCAACCCGTCGGCGATTTTCCTCAGCCGCGGTGATGAGGTGACCTCCGGCAGCTCGGTGATGGTGCTGTGGGAAGGAACGCGTCCGCTGCTGGTGGAGATTCAGGCGCTGGTCGATCACTCGATGATGGGCAATCCGCGCCGCGTGGCGGTGGGTCTGGAGCAGAACCGCCTGGCGATCCTGCTGGCGGTGCTGCATCGCCACGGTGGTCTGCAAATGGCCGACCAGGATGTCTTCGTTAACGTGGTGGGCGGCGTGAAGGTCACTGAAACCAGCGCCGACCTGGCGCTGATGCTGTCGATGGTCTCCAGCCTGCGCGATCGTCCACTGCCTCAGGATCTGGTGGTGTTCGGTGAAGTTGGCCTGGCCGGGGAGATCCGTCCGGTGCCGAGTGGCCAGGAGAGAATTTCTGAAGCGGCAAAGCATGGTTTCCGCCGTGCTATCGTTCCCGCTGCCAACGTACCGAAGAAAATGCCGGAAAATATGAAGGTTTACGGAGTGAAGAAGCTGGCGGATGCGCTGGCGATTCTTGACGACCTATAATGAGACAGGGCGGGCCGGACTGGCCCGCCGATCGCGCAGGAGGCATATTGTGTCGTCGTTTGATTATCTGAAAACCGCCATTCGCCAGCAGGGCTGCACGCTACAGCAGGTTGCTGACGCCAGCGGCATGACCAAGGGCTACCTGAGCCAGCTGCTGAATGCCAAAATCAAAAGCCCCAGCGCGCAAAAGCTGGAGGCGCTGCACCGCTTTCTTGGCCTGGAGTTTCCGCGCCGTGAAAAAACCATCGGCGTGGTGTTCGGCAAATTTTATCCCCTGCATACCGGCCATATTTATCTGATCCAGCGCGCCTGTAGCCAGGTGGACGAGCTGCATATCATCATGGGCTACGACGAACCGCGCGACAAAAAACTGTTTGAAGACAGTGCGATGTCGCAGCAGCCGACCGTCAGCGACCGTCTTCGCTGGCTGTTGCAGACCTTTAAGTACCAGAAAAACATCCGCATCCACTCGTTTAACGAAGAGGGGATGGAGCCTTATCCCCACGGCTGGGACGTGTGGAGTGAAGGCGTCCGTGCGTTTATGGACGATCGTGGTATCGTGCCCGACCGCATCTATACCAGCGAAGAGGGCGATGCACCGCAGTTTAAAACGCATCTGGGCGTGGATACGGTGGTTATCGATCCGCAGCGATCGTTTATGAGCATCAGCGGCGGGCAGATCCGCCAGGACCCGTTCCGTTACTGGGAATACATTCCCACCGAAGTGAAGCCGTTCTTCGTGCGCACCGTGGCGATCCTCGGCGGCGAGTCCAGCGGGAAATCGACGCTGGTCAACAAGCTGGCGAACATCTTTAACACGACCAGCGCATGGGAGTTTGGCCGCGATTATGTTTTCTCGCACCTTGGCGGTGATGAGATGGCGCTGCAGTATTCCGACTACGATAAAATTGCGCTGGGGCAGGCGCAGTACATTGATTTCGCGGTGAAATATGCCAATAAAGTGGCCTTTATCGACACCGATTTTGTCACCACTCAGGCCTTCTGCAAGAAGTATGAAGGGCGTGAACATCCCTTTGTGCAGGCGCTCATCGATGAGTACCGCTTCGATCTGGTGATTCTGGTGGAGAACAATGTACCGTGGGTGGCCGACGGCCTGCGCAGCCTGGGCAGTTCGGTCGATCGCAAAGAGTTCCAGGAACTGCTGGTATCGATGCTGAATGAGAACGGCATCAGCTTTGTTCACGTCGAGCAGGATAATTATGACGAACGCTTCCTGCGCTGTGTGGATCTGGTGAAGGAGATGCTGGGCGCGCAGTAAAGGTGGCAGGGGCTGTAAACGTTTCCTGCTGCAACCGGCGGCGGTGGAAGGGGGTCACTGCTGTCGTGAATTCTCTCCACCGCACTGTAACGGTGGAGAGAGACGGATTGCGCATCATGATGCACTTGTCACTGAGCCCGGCATCAAGCAATCGGGCGGCAATCGGTGCGATCCGGATGCCGACCCCGCCGAGACTCAATACACAATCACCACTTTGCCACGCATATGGCCTTCCAGCACCAGCTGATGCGCTTTGGTCAGGGTTTCCACACTCAGGCCATGCAGCGTTTTGCTCAGCGAGGTGGCAATTTCACCCTCATCCAGCAGCTTAGCGGTGGCATCCAGAATCTCGCCCTGGCGGGCAATATCGTCGGTAGTGAACATGCTGCGGGTGTACATAAACTCAAAATGCAGCGCTGCGCTTTTCAGCTTCAGCTGGTCCATGCTCAGCGGCTTCTCGTTTTCCACGATGGTACAAATCTGGCCCTGCGGCGCGATAATCTGGCTCATGGCTGCCCAGTGACCGTCGGTGTCGTTCAGGCAGAAGATGTAATCGACATATTTGAGGCCGTGTTTCTCCAGCTCCGCCGGCATATCTTTGTAATCAATCACCAGGTCGGCACCGCGATCTTTACACCACTGTGCGGAATCCGGGCGCGAAGCGGTGGCGATCACTTTGACTTTGCTGTGCAGTTTGGCAAATGGGATCGCCAGCGATCCTACGCCACCTGCGCCACCGACGATCAGCAGCGTTTTACCTTCTGCTGCCTTGTCGATCTGCAGACGATCGAACAGACCTTCCCACGCGGTCAGCGCGGTGAGCGGGATCGCCGCCGACTGCGCCCAGTCGAGGTTACGCGGCTTGTGGCCGGTAATACGTGCATCAATCAGCTGTTGCGTGGCGTTGCTGCCGGGGCGGGTGATATCACCCGCGTAATAAACTTCATCACCGATGCTAAAGCCGCTGACCTTGCTGCCAACGGCCAGTACCACGCCGCTGGCGTCCCAGCCGAGAATACGCGGCTGCTGCAGGCCGTTCTTCTGCGCGCCTTTGTGTACTTTGGTATCGACCGGGTTAACCGAGACGGCCTTCACTTCCACCAGCAGATCATACTCGCCTGGCGTCGGCTGCGGCTGCTGAATTTCAATAAACTGCTGCGGGTTTTCCGGGTTAATGGCAATTGCTTTGATGGTCATACTGTTCTCCTTAGTGAGTTAACATCAGTGTAGAAGCTCGGCGTGATGGTGATAAGATGGACAATAACGCACTCAGTGTTCTTCTCAGGTGAACAATCATGTTCAGACAGCTTCAGGATATGGCGCTCTTTGCGCTGGTGGCCGAATGCGGCAGTTTTACCGCAGCAGCGAAACGTGCCGGATTGCCGAAATCCAGCGTCAGCCAGCGCATCAGCCAGCTCGAGCAGGCGCTGGGCCTGCGCTTACTTAATCGCACCACCCGACAGCTGAACCTGACCTTTGCCGGCGAACGTTATCTGGTTCACTGTCAGGAGATGATGCAGGCCAGCGAGCGAGCGGGGCAGGCCATCGAACGCCTGCGGGAAAACCCCAGCGGCCGTCTGCGCATCACTTCCCCGGCCGGGATTGGCGCAACGCTGCTGGCGCGGTTTAATGCGGCGTTTCAGCTGACCTATCCCGACGTTACGCTGGAGGTGCTGGTTTCCGACCAGATCCGCGATTTGGTTCAGGAAGGATTTGATATTGCGCTGCGTACCGGGCAGCCACAGGATTCATCGCTGATAGGTCGCCGGATTGGCTACTGTGAGCGCCTGCTGGTGGCCTCGCCCGAGTATCTTTCGCATCATGTGCCGCTGTGCGAGCCTGCCCAACTCTCCGAGCACCGCTGTATTGCCCATCATGCCTGGAGTGAATGGGGGCTGAAACGTGGAAATGACTATTATCGCTGGCTACTGCCGCCGACGCATATGACCGATAATCTGGTGTATGCCCGTGAGTGTGCGTTGAATCATGCAGGGATCACGCTGTTACCGCGTTTTCTGACCGAGGAGGCGATAGCTGCAGGTACCCTGAAACAGGTGCTGCCAGAGTGGCAAGTTGAAGGGAACGAGCTGTGGCTGGTGTATCCGGGACGTAAGCTGAATACGCCTGCGCTGGCTTCATTTATTGAATTCGCCATGCATTCTGAGGTATTCAAATCTTTCTACATCTAGTAAAGGAAGTGAATGTTTTGAATGAGACATTGGCAAATTATTAAAAATAATTTTCCCAGTATGCGTCTACGGACAATTACATTTGAAAAAAGGGCGGCCATTGTGGCCCGCCCTCTCGTTAACTTATTTTTTAATGATTTTTTTGGTTGTTCCTCTAACAGTTGGACCCATAAAGCCATGGGCAGTTATTTTACTGTTTTTACTCACGATATAGGTTAAGTTCCTGTTGAAATAATGTCTTGAATAAAAAGAATTAGCCAGAATATCCCCCGGAGTTGTAAATACAGCATTGCCATTTACATACAATGAAGATGGTAGGAACATACCCTGTTTTCCTGCGGTAACGGATAAGTTACCAGATACAGTGAACTGATCTTTAATGTTAACCCCACCATTTGCGGCACTGATGGTCAGATTATTGTGAGTGCCGCTGGTGCCATAATCACGTCCAAGGTACACGCTGCCATTTTTTGAGGTCAGAGAAGTGTCACGCAGATTCGCACTATTATCATAACGGATATCATTGTTAGCAGTTATCTGAACATTGGAATAAGCATAAGACTTACCAATGTCGACAGTATTTGCACTGACTTTAGCAACAGGGATAATATAGGAGCCATAGACAGCCTGTGGATTGAAGTCTTTTATCGATACCTTATCCTCAGCGGAAATTGTCAGGTTGGACATGGTATTTAAACGATCCAAGATAACATTTTTTGCGGTGATTGAGGCATTACCACTTTTAGTGTCAAAAATATTATTAGGAGTCGCTACAATTGCACCGATATTAACGTCGTTGTCAACTTTAATGTTGACATTTTTCGCGCTGATAGTATTCAATTGTTTTGGTAACCACGGATACTTCCCTGCCGAAGAATTTGATAGAAGATTGTTCGCAGTAATGTTGATGTCACTGCCCGCCGCCATATTTTTATTGAGAGTCATATCCCCCGATGCTTTTACGGTCAAATTACCCTTAAGATCAGAATCTCCCAGGGTGATATTTCCGGATGGGGCATCTGTTCCGGATGAACCTTTTATAGCAGTCAGGTTAGTATTACCTTTAACATTGACATTATTCAGAGTAATATTTTTAGCATTAACATTTAGATTGTTAGTGTTATTACTTTGTGGCTCGTATGAGTAAATGCCATCAGTGACGTTGATGTATGGCATAATAATGTCATTTTTTGCATCTAACGTCATGCTTTTACCCGAAGTCAGGGCCCCATGAGGTTCGTCCCAGTTGTCCAGAGATTTAGAGATAATGTTATTACCAGAAACATTGAGGTCACCATCAACTTTAACACTTCCCATGACGTTGACGTCTTTGGTCGCGGTTATACTGCTATTGCCATGAGCGGTTACCTGTCCGCCAAGGTTAATATCACCGTTGGCGGAGAGGGAAACACCACCGTCAAGAAGACTCTGGACGCCTTTTGCTTCAAGCACACCGGTATTATTAATGACGCCGCGCGTTAAGGTATCCGTAGCCCAGGCAGTGAGCGTCACATCGCCCCTGTCAGAAATGATAATACCGCGGTTGTTAATTAATGCATTCAGGCTGCCTTTATTAACTTTAACGGACATCTTACCCATTTCCGGGAATAATAGAGTGATATCGCTTCCTGAGGCGAGGGCAGTACCATTGGTCTTGCTGTAAATCTTACCGTTATTCGTGACTTCACCTCCACCCACCAGGGCTACGTCTTTTTCGGCGGTAATATCCCCTTCGTTAACGATCCTGCCTTTTCCATCGCCTTTCAGGTTAATATTTCCACTAAGAAAATCTTTGTTGCTGATATCCAGGGACGATGCAATCAGGCTTCCCACGTTGATTGATGAGCCTTTACTGATTAGCACCCCGTTAGGGTTGACAATAAACACCTTACCATTTGCATTCAAGGCACCAGCAATCACTGTTGGATCAATACTATTGATCTTATTGAGAACGGCAGCGTTTGCGTTAGGCTGGTTAAAATTCAGGCTTTCATTTTTTCCGACGTTCATATTGTTCCAGTTAACAATCATTTTGTCAGTGTTTTGCTGAACCTTTACCTGGTTTCCATTTTTGATAATGGAGCCTGAACCGGAAACCACCGTACCCGTACCGACGGCGCTTGCCCCACCAATAAACGATAGCGCGACGGCTAAAGCAAGCGGTCTGATTACTGCATTTTTGTTTTCCATAACATTTCCTTTTTGTTTATATAAAGTAAAGGCATTTTTTTGTCTAAAATTTTCTTTTAGAAATTAATTCCTGTTGTTATCTAACCAGTGGGTTTATGCATTTGAAAAAAAGGGCGGCCATTGTGGTTCGCCCTCTCGTTAACTTACTTTTTAATGATTGTTTGGGTTTTTCCAAAAACCCACGGTTTTGTATATTGATTATAGGCAGTAATTTTACTGTCCTTACTCAGGATATACGTTAAATTTTTGTTGAAATTATGACTTGTAAGGAAAGCACTAGAGGTAATATCTCCCGGAGTTGTGAAGACAGTATTGCCATATACATTTAAATCAGATGGCAGGGAGATGCCGGGTTTTCCTGCGGTTACGGATAAGTCACCAAATACAGAAAGATTATCTTTAATGTCAACCTTATTCGCAGCATTGATAGTCAGCGTTTTGTGATTGCTTCCGTCGCTATAATAACCTCCGCCATTTCCAAGGTATACGCTGCCATTTTTTGAGGTCAGCGAAGTGCCTTCGGAATTTGCACTCTTATTATAATGAATATCTTTGTTAGCTGTTATCTCAACCTTAGTTGAGGCATAAGACGAATCAATGTTGACAGTATTTGCATTGATTTTGGCAACCGTGCCATTACCGCTGCTATTGAAGGAATATCCCTGTGGACTGAATGCTTTTATCGCTACGTTATCCTTAGCGGAAACGGCCAGGTTGGACATAGCATTTAAATTATCCAGATTAACATTGTTTGCGGTAATCGAGGCATTGCCATCTTTAGTGGAATAATAGTTGTCAGAAACCGCGTTAATTCCGCCAAGCTTAATGTCATTGTCAATTTGAACGTTGACATTTTTACCAGTGAGACTACTCAGGCTTTTTGGTAACCACGGATACTGCCCTTCCGAAAAATCTGATAACAGATTGTTCGCATTGATGTTGACGTCTCCCCCCGCTACCAGGTTTTTATTGAGAGTCATATCCCCTGATGCTTTTACGGTCAAATTACCCTTAAGGTCTGAATCTCCCAGAGTGATATTTCCAGATGAGCCATTGGTGGCAGTCAGGTTAGTATTTCCTTTAACATTGATACTATCAAGTTTAATGTTTTTCGCAGTGACATTCAGATTGTTAATGTTATTACTTTCTGGTTCGCCCCAGGATGGGTAACGACCGTCAGTGACGCTAATGGTTGGCATAAAAATGTCATTTTTCGCCACTAACGTGATGCTTTTATTCGAATTAAGGGAGCCAAAAGCTTCGTTATCCCATTCGAATGGAGATTCAGAAGTGATGTTATTACCAGAAACCGTGAGATCACCACCAACCTGAACTCGTCCTTTAACGATGACATCTTTGGCTGCGGTTATATTACTATTTCCATATAAGTTGCTATCACCATTGAGATAAACGTTCTTATCCCCTTTTATATTAAGAACTTCATCAACGGATGAGTTGAAATCTAAAGAAATATCTTCTGTGTTTGACAGGCTTAACGAATTCACACTGGTGCGAACGGTATCAATACGGTTTTTACCTGCGCTAAAATCATAATCCCCACTACTTAGTTCAAGCCTGTTTGCTGAGATTTTTCCCTTCGCGCTTTCTGATGCTTTATTAGCATACACATTCAGCGTGTCGGCTTGCGTATTGCCGGAAAGATCCATCTTAACTGCTTGATAGTTGACATCATTTCCTACAGTATTGGTGCCTTCACTTTGCTGGAAATTATTGCTACTTAAGATAATACTATCAGACACAATATCTGCGTTCTGTTTCAGGTCTGAGGCGCTGTACAGTTGGGCAAAATTCTCCATGTTGATTTTTGCACCGGCGGCCTGATTAACCTGCTGTGCAGAAATCTGAAGACTTTCACCGGTCATCTGGCGGTTGATATTGACGGTTTTATCGGTATTTAACGTCAGTTTTCCGTAATTTTGTTGTGCATTATTGACGTTAATATCACCTTCGGCATTCTGAATTTTTAACGCATTTCCACTTTCAGCAACGGCGTTTATCAGGCCAGCACTCACCACACCTTTTCCGCTACGGATCTGGCTTTCAGTTTTTACCGAAGTATCAGCGATATCAATATTTTTGCCTGGTGTACGTGTATAGACTTCGACATCGCTGGAAAACGTTGACTTGTTACCTGCTGCCGTAGTCAAAACGTTGTCGGCGGAGATGGCAGGGGTTCCTCTTTTAGAGTCGATACGGCCAACCTTAACATACCCATTTTCGCGGGTACTGCTCAGCACGGTCGACTCTGCGCTAAGTACAGTCCCATCGCTTACGTTAACATTCTTACCGACAGCTTCGATTTTCCTGGCATAATGAGCGGCTACCTGTCCGCCAAGGTTAACATCGCCGTTGCTGGAGAGGGAAACCCCGCCATCAAGAAGACCCTGGACGCCTCTTGCTTCCAGCACGCCGGTATTATTAATGACGCCACGGGTTAAGGTATCCGTAGCCCAGGCAGTGAGCGTCACATCGCCCCTGTCAGAAATGATAATACCGCCGTTGTTAATTAATGCATTCAGGCTGCCTTTATTAACTTTGACGGACATCTTACCCATTTCCGGGAAGTACAGAGTGATATCGCTTCCTGAAGCGAGGGCGGTACCGTTGTACTTGCTATAAATCTTACCGTTATTCGTGACTTCACCGCCACCCACCAGGGCAACGTCTTTTGCGGCGGTAATATCCCCTTCGTTAACGATCTTGCCTTTTCCATTCCCTTTCAGGTTAATCTTTCCACTAAGAAAATCTTTGTTGCTGATATCCAGGGATGATGCAATCAGGCTTCCCACGTTGATTGATGAGCCTTTACTGATGAGCACCCCGTTAGGGTTGACAATAAACACCTTACCATTTGCATTCAAGGCACCAGCAATCACTGTTGGATCAATACTATTGATCTTATTGAGAACGGCAGCATTTACGTTAGGCTGGTTAAATTTCAGGCTTTCATTTTTTCCGACGTTCATATTGTTCCAGTTAACAATCATTTTGTCAGTGTTTTGCTGAACCTTTACCTGGTTTCCATTTTTGATAATGGAGCCTGAACCGGAAACCACCGTACCCGTACCGACGGCGCTTGCCCCACCAATAAACGATAGCGCGACGGCTAAAGCAAGCGGTCTGATTACTGCATTTTTGTTTTCCATAACATTCCCTTTGTGCTTATTTTTAGTAAAGGCATTTTCTGTCTAATATTCTGCTTTTAGAAGTTAATGCCTGTGGTTATCCAACCAGTGGATTTATTTTGCGGGCCGAGAAGTTCATCTTTCCCCTGCCGCCATGCATAGCTGGCATTAATAAAGAACCAGCTATTTAATTGATAATTCAACCCCACGCCATAACCCTTGAGCACGATTTTTTGAGTCGATGGCGCGAATTTTTGAATTTTTCCTTTGCCATAATCGTAGAAGAGATTCAGGCTGGCATTCTCGAACCAGGGCAGTGCCAGATTCAGCGAGGGGGAGGCTACCCAGCCGCTGTCCACGCTGGCAGCAGAGTTGCTGTATGCACGAACGGCGTAGGGGCCACCCAGCGACATTTGTTCAGCCCCATCCAGATTTTTGCTGGTTTGCTGCCCCGAAAAATTCAGGGTGAAGCTAATACGGGGGTAAAGCGCCTGCATAAAAGTGGCATTTTCTGTCAGCTTAACGAAACGGCCCCGGGTATGATTGCCGTTCCAGTCATCCAGATTGCTCAATCGCCCAATGGACGGGGAGAACTGATACTGCAAAATATTCGGTCTGTCCCACAATTCGCCTTGATTATCACCGGAAAGCTGTAACGACAATATCGGTGCATGGCGAATGTTTTTCATCCCCCAGAACTTATCCTGCATACGCTTATAGTCAAACGTAGCGCCAAGATTGATGGTCCTTTTCTCACGGCGTAACAGAGTCCAGCTACTATAGAGTGAGGCGACGTCGGCAAAGCCATCGCCCAGTCCGTGTAACACCGGCCCGCCTAGCCGATAACTCACACGAGATACGGCGGCACCTAAACGCCATCCCTTAACGTTAACCGGTGCATCATAGGACAAACGGCCTATCAGCGTATTACCGTGCTTACTGTCATTGTTTGTCTGCAAGAAGTCCGGTGCAGCATAGGCCAGAGCCTGAAGCCTGTCCCCTATTCCTGACGGACTGTTGACGTTCAGCTGGACTCCCAGACGACTGCGTCCGCTGGAAATTGATCCCATATTGTCAAACAGCACCGTGCCGTTTAAACGTGGTGCGGCAGTGAGGTCAAGGGCCAATATGCTGCCGCCAGCTTCGTTACCCACGCTAAGAAAAGATGAAAGGTTTTCCACGCCGGGCAGATCGGAAATACGCGACATGGATGTTTCTAATGCTTTTATTTTATCTTTTAACTCATACATCTGCGCAACATAGCGGTTAACCGTTTTATCATTAACCAGCGAGCTATTCTGATTAATTTTGATGGCTTCAATATGGCCGTTCATGACGTTCATTATCAGTATTCCATTCTGCATTTTTTGCTCTGGAATATAGGCGTAACTTAACCTTTCACCGTGTTTCTGAAGCAGGCTGGTAATGTTGATAGCGAGATTTTTTAACGCGGGAAACGTCATGTTTTTATTTTTGTAACGATCGACCAAATGTTTAACGTCACTTTTAGCGTTTTCCGATACATCTTTAACAATGACTTCGGATATATATACCGTTGGCCCTCCCTCATCTTCCTCAATCTTTTTTTCCGTCGGCGGGGTAAGCTTTTCCGTATTTTTTGTAGGTAAAGGGGGCGGTGTTGTTAATACGGGATTGTTTTGTAATAACTGTCCACTAACAGAACCAACTTCGGCCGAACATGGTTGAAAAGGATGTGAGAATAATGTTAACGCAAGCAATCCGGCTTGACGTTTGATAAAAGGGGGAGAGACAAAAAATCTTTCCTTCATAAAACTTTCCCTGTAAATACATCAAAGCAAAAGATAGCTAATTTACTTCTTTATTAAAAATTCATCCTGAATAAGATACGCAGTTCTAGATGAGTCAGATATATTATTTAAACAATCTTCTGAGATAAGGATGTTAGATCAAGTCAATTAGCAATACAATAGCTGTATTACTAATAATTTTGAAAAAATAAAAAATAAGAAATATTACTAAAGAAATATTCGATAAATGTTTTGTTATTAAATTCAACGAGATACTTCTCTGGAGTGTTAGAAATTCGAGTGGAAAGGTGGATTATTCTTTCTTTATAGTGAAAATTCTCTGAATTGAAGATGATTACATCGCATAACTAGCAGGATTCCCACCTCCGGCGATATGGGAGATTATTGAGATTATACTTACAATGCTTAAATGGACGTTAACTTTTACACATAGAAAACGTGTAATAAATATTTTTACAGGATGATGTTTAAAAGAGGGGAGGGATTTCCGGTACAGATAAAAAAGCCACGGTCGAAGGCCGTGGCTTGAAGGCGTTGAAATGGCAGAATCCTGGAGAATCCGCCGGTTTCGTTTTACTTAATCATACGCTTGTACTTGATACGCTTCGGCTCCAGCGCGTCGGCGCCCAGCGTGCGTTTCTTGTACTCTTCGTATTCGGTGAAGTTACCTTCGAAGAACTCGATCTTGCCTTCATCCTGGTAATCCAGAATGTGGGTCGCGATACGGTCCAGGAACCAGCGGTCGTGCGAGATAACCATCGCACAGCCCGGGAACTCCAGCAGGGCGTTTTCCAGCGCGCGCAGGGTTTCGATATCCAGGTCGTTGGTCGGTTCATCGAGCAGCAGCATGTTGCCGCCAACCTGCAACAGCTTCGCCAGGTGCAGACGACCGCGCTCACCGCCGGACAGTTCGCCCACGCGTTTGCCCTGGTCGACGCCTTTAAAGTTAAAGCGACCCACATAGGCACGGCTTGGCATCTCGGTGTTGCCGATACGCATAATATCCTGCCCGCCGGACACTTCTTCCCATACGGTCTTGGAGTTGTCCATGCTGTCGCGGAACTGATCGACCGAGGCCAGCTTAACGGTTTCACCCAGCACGATTTCGCCGGAATCAGGCTGTTCCTGACCGGACATCATGCGGAACAACGTGGATTTACCCGCGCCGTTCGGGCCGATAATCCCGACAATCGCACCCTTCGGTACGGAGAAGCTTAGATCGTCAATCAGCAGGCGGTCGCCGTAGGATTTACGCAGGTTGCTGACTTCCAGCACTTTGTCACCCAGACGGGCTCCAGGTGGAATAAACAGCTCGTTGGTTTCGTTACGCTTCTGGTATTCGGTGTTGTTCAGCTCTTCGAAGCGAGCCAGACGTGCCTTACCTTTCGACTGTTGGCCTTTGGCACCTTTACGCACCCACTCCAGCTCTTTCTCAATCGATTTACGGCGTGCAGCTTCGCTTGAGGCTTCCTGCGCCAGGCGCGCGTCTTTCTGTTCCAGCCATGAGGAGTAGTTGCCTTCCCATGGGATACCCTCGCCACGGTCCAGCTCCAGAATCCAGCCCGCCACGTTATCCAGGAAGTAACGGTCGTGGGTAATCGCCACGACGGTGCCTTCGAAGTCGTGCAGGAAGCGTTCCAGCCAGGCCACGGACTCGGCGTCCAGGTGGTTCGTTGGTTCGTCCAGCAGCAGCATGTCTGGTTTTTCCAGCAGCAGGCGGCACAGCGCGACGCGGCGGCGTTCACCACCGGACAGGTTGGCGATTTTGGCATCCCAGTCCGGCAGGCGCAGCGCATCGGCAGCACGTTCCAGCTGGGTGTTGAGGTTGTGGCCGTCGTGCGCCTGGATAATCTCTTCAAACTTGCCCTGCTGTGCGGCCAGTTTGTCGAAGTCTGCGTCCGGCTCTGCGTACTTCGCGTATACCTCGTCCAGACCTTTCAGCGCACTCACCACTTCGGCAACCGCTTCTTCCACCGATTCGCGCACGGTGTGTTCCAGGTTCAGCTGTGGTTCCTGCGGCAGGTAGCCGATCTTAATCCCCGGCTGTGGACGCGCTTCGCCTTCGATGTCTTTATCGATACCGGCCATAATGCGCAGCAGGGTAGATTTACCCGCACCGTTCAGGCCGAGCACGCCGATTTTGGCACCCGGGAAGAAGCTGAGTGAGATGTTCTTTAGAATATGACGCTTCGGCGGCACGACTTTGCCGACGCGATGCATGCTATAGACGAATTGAGCCACGTAGATTGAGCCTCTTATGGTCTGAGTAATTAGCAGGGCGCACTGTTGCCCCTTCAAACCACGGAGTTTAGCTGTTTTCCCCACTTAATCACAGCCACCTTGCAGCGGATTATCCCGATATCACCCCAACAATCGGATATCTGTTTGATTTCTCACCATGTAACGCTATGCTAATTTTTTTGCCTTATAAATTATGGAGATATCGATGAGAGTCCTGATCGCGGCGCAAGAAAATGCCTGGGGCGGTATGATCCAGCAGCTACGAGAGACGCTGCCCGACGTTGAATTTGTCGCTTCAGCAGAGCAGGCCGGGAAGAGCCTGGCCGGGTTTGATGCGCTGATCCCGACCATGACCCAGGTCAGCGAGCCGCTGCTGCAAACGGCCGATCGGCTGAAGCTGATCCAGCAGTCGGGTGCCGGACTGGAGCGGGTGGATATCGCCGCCGCCCGCGCTCGCGGCATCGCAGTCGCCAACGTGCCGACCGATATCTCCGGCAATGCGGATTCTGTTGCCGAGCTGGCAATCTGGATGATGCTGGGCCTGGCGCGTAAAGCCAGCGAAGTGCCGCAGATGCTGGCGGATCGTCGGCTCGGGCAGCCCATAGGCCTGGGGCTGAAGGGAAAAACCGTGGGCCTGGTGGGTCTCGGCGGCATCGGTAAGGCGCTGGCGCAGAGGCTGGCGGCGTTTGAGATGCGGACGATCGGCGTAAAGCGCAGCGTAGACGCAGAATTTGCCCGCCGCCATCGGCTGGACTGGCTGGGCACTATGGAACAGCTCCCGCAGCTGCTGGCCGAGTCTGATTTTGTGGTGCTGAGCCTGCCGGATAACCCGGAAACCCACCATATTATCGACGAACCTGCGCTGGCGAAGATGAAGCCCGGCAGCTTCCTGATTAACGTGGGTCGCGGTGGATTGATTGAGAAGAGGGCACTGCTGGCGGCGCTGGATAGCGGGCAGCTGGCCGGTGCAGGGCTGGACGTATTCTGGCAGGAGCCGCCCGATCCGCAGGATGTGCTGTTCCGCCACAACGTGATCGCTACGCCGCATATCGGTGGCGTGACCGATATTTCAATCAGCGGGATCGTGGCCGGGGTGTGCGAGAATTTGCGCCGTCTGCGCGACGGCGAGGCGATCCTTAACGATCAATCTTAACGCCTGAGGGGCTGGCGGTCGCCGTGCCGTAAAGCCGGAGCGACCTTCAGTTACGGATAAGCCTGCTTGAAAATCAGGCTTTTTAGCGAGCAGGGAATAAATGGCTGCCGGGAGGAACGCCCGCTTTACGGGTAGATCACCGGAATTCCCAGGTCCTGCGGCGGAGCGGCATCGCTAATCAGACCGTCGAAGGCGCTGAGATCGGCGATGCGCGCCGGAAGCACCTTGCCGAATTTGCTGCTGTCAGCCACCAGCAGTCGCTGGCGCGCACGCTGAAGCGCCAGCAGCTTCACCGGCAGCTCGTTCAGGTTATAGCAGCTGGCACCCTGTTTGATATCTACGCCCGCTGCGGAAATAAACGCCTTATCCGGGCAGAGGTTATCCATCACCGACAGCTGACCCAGTGGGGTAAACATGGCGTTGTCCGGGTGGAATTCACCGCCGCAGAGGATCACCCGGCAGGCCGGTTTTTCCTTCAGGGCGAGGAAAGTATTCACCGCGCAGCAGACGGCCGTAAACGGCATATCGTCGTCAATCGCGTCAATAATCCACGGAATAGTGGTGCCGCAGTCAAAGTAAATTGTCTCATTGGGATTAATCAGCGCCGCCGCGCGCAGACCCAGTAGCCGTTTTTGTTCAACGTGCTGGCTCATCTGGTCGGAGACAAAATAGTGGCTCTGATTGCGGATGGGATCGGCAACGATATAGCCGCCGAGCAGCACCACCGCACCGGTACCTTCATTCAGATCGCGGCGGATGGTCATCTCAGAGACGCCCAACAACCGGGCGGCTTCTTTCAGATGGATTTTATCGGTGCGCTTCAGCGCCTGGGCCAGCTTATTTATGCGCTCGTCGCGCCGGGTTTCCATGATGGTTCTTCCAATGTGGCGAATGACGGTAAAGGTCAACATTAACCTGGCCATTTCAGACAATTTGGAGTGTACCTTCAATAGGATAGCGCCGCAAATTCCACGCAAAGCTGCCGGAAACCCAGTCCTGGCCGCACACAGGCGCGGCCAGGGCGGACATCAGATCGCGACCAGCCCGCGTACGCCGTCCGTTTCCATATCCTCGCCGCGACCGCGCTGAACGATCTCCCCGCGCGACATCACCAGATAGCTGTCGGCCAGTTCAGCGGCGAAGTCGTAGAACTGCTCCACCAGCAGGATCGCCATATCACCGCGTTTCGCCAGCCCGGCGATCACCGCGCCGATCTCTTTGATCACCGAAGGCTGTATCCCTTCGGTGGGTTCATCAAGGATCAGCAGCTGGGGTTTACAGGCCAGCGCCCGCCCGATCGCCAGCTGCTGCTGCTGGCCGCCGGAAAGATCGCCGCCGCGCCGCTGCCGCATTTCCAGCAGCACCGGAAACAGCTGCCAGATCTCCTCCGGCACTTTGGCGGCCTGCGCGCCGGAAAAACGCGCCAGCCCCATCAGCAGGTTCTCTTCCACGGTCAGGCGGGGGAAGATCTCACGGCCCTGCGGCACGTAAGCGATCCCGGCCTGCACCCGCTGGTGTGGCTTACGATTGTTAATCGTTTTATCCTGCCAGCTGATAGTGCCGGATTTGGCGGGGATCAGTCCCATCAGGCATTTCAGCAGGGTGGTTTTCCCCACTCCGTTGCGGCCCAGCAGGCAGGTGACCTCGCCGGGGCGGGCTTCAAACGACAGTCCGCGCAGAATATGGCTGCCGCCGTAGTACTGATTCAGTTCCGATACTTTTAACATGTCAGCGCCCCAGATAGACTTCAATAACCTGCTCGTTGGCCTGCACCTGACGCAGCGATCCTTCCGCCAGCACCTGCCCCTGATGCAGTACCGTCACGTGGTCGGCAATGGTTTCTACAAAGCCCATGTCGTGTTCCACCACCATCAGCGAATGTTTTCCTGCGAGGCTGCGGAACAGTTCGGCGGTGTATTCCGTTTCCGCATCGGTCATTCCCGCTGCAGGTTCGTCCAGCAGCAGCAGATGTGGCTCCTGCACCAGCAGCATGCCGATCTCAAGAAACTGTTTCTGACCGTGGGACAGCAGCCCGGCGGTGAGCTGCCGACTGCCGCCGAGGCGCAGCAGCTTAAGGACGTCATCGATCCGATCCTGCTGCTCGCCGTTCAGCTTTGCCCGCAGGCAGGCCCAGACGGATTTATCGGTTTTCAGCGCGATTTCCAGATTTTCAAACACCGTCAGCGCCTCAAATACCGTCGGCTTCTGAAACTTGCGGCCAATGCCGACGCGGGCGATTTCCGGCGGCGATAGCGTGGTGAGGTCGGTATCCTGGTCGTAAACTACCCGGCCATTATCCGGACGGGTCTTGCCGGTGATCACGTCCATCAGCGTGGTTTTACCCGCGCCGTTGGGGCCGATAATGCAGCGCAGCTCGCCCACGCCAATCTGCAACGAGAGATCGGTCAGCGCCCGGAAGCCGTCAAAGGAGACGTTGATCTTCTCCAGCTGGAGGACCGGATCGGTTTGCGCACGGTGGCGATCGGACGGGTGGGGTTGGGTAAACAGTTGTTCAGTCATGTTTCCTCCTGCGCAGCAGGCCAATCACGCCACGCGGCAGGAACAGCGTAACGAGGATAAACATCAGTCCGAGGAAAAACAGCCAGAATTCCGGGAAGGCGACGGTAAACCAGCTTTTCGCACCGTTGACGATGGCCGCACCCAGCATTGGACCAATCAGCGTTCCGCGACCGCCCAGGGCGACCCAGATGGCGGCCTCAATCGAGTTGGTCGGCGACATTTCACCGGGGTTGATAATGCCAACCTGCGGCACATACAGCGCACCGGCCAGCCCGCACAGCACCGCCGACAGCGTCCAGACGAACAGTTTGAAGCCGCGCGGATCGTAGCCGCAGAACATCAGTCGGTTTTCCGCATCGCGTACCGCAGTCAGCACGCGGCCAAACTTGCTGCGGGCCAGCGCAAAGCCAATGCCGAGGCTGATGACCAGCAGCAGTACCGTGGCGACAAACAGCCCGATGCGCGTGCCGGTGGTGGTAATCGGAAAGCCGAGCAGGGTGGTGAAACCGGTGAAGCCGTTATTACCACCGAAGCCGGTTTCATTGCGGAAGAACAGCAGCATGCCCGCATAGGTCAGCGCCTGGGTCATAATTGAAAAGTAGACCCCTTTGATCTTCGAACGGAAGGCAAACCAGCCGAACACCAGCGCCAGCACGCCCGGCACCAGCACAATCAGGCACAGCGCCCAGGCGAAGTGCTGCGTTCCGGCCCAGAACCACGGCAGCTCGCTCCACGACAGGAACGACATAAAAGCGGGCAGGCCATCACCGGCCGCCTGGCGCATCAGGTACATGCCCATCGCGTAGCCGCCCAGCGCGAAGAACAGGCCGTGACCGAGCGAGAGCAGCCCGGCGTAGCCCCACACCAGATCCAGCGCCACGGCGACAATGGCGTAGCAGAGGATTTTGCCGACCAGCGTCAGCGTGTAGGTTGACAGCGCCAACGGGTTATCCTGCGGCAGCAGCGCGAGAAACGGCAGCACCAGCAGGGCCAGCAGCAGCACCGCCCCCAGCCCGAGGGTCAGACGCGGCGCTTTCTGCGCCACGGTTAGCGTCATGGGTTGCGTCATCAGTCAATCACCCTTCCTTTAAAGGCGAACAGCCCCTGTGGCCGCTTCTGGATAAACAGCACGATCAGTACGAGGATCAGGATTTTGCCGAGTACGGCACCGATCTGCGGTTCCAGCACCTTATTGAGAATACCGAGGCCCAGCGCGGCTACCACGGTGCCGGCCAGCTGGCCAACGCCGCCGGTCACCACCACCAGGAAGGAGTCGATAATATAGCCCTGACCCAGTTCCGGCCCGACGTTACCCAGCTGTGAAAGCGCCACGCCGCCCAGCCCGGCAATGCCGGAACCCAGACCGAAGGCCAGCATATCCACGCGCCCGGTGGGCACGCCGCAGCAGTCGGCCATCGCACGGTTCTGCGTTACCGCCCGCACATTCATGCCCAGACGCGTTTTATTCAGCAGCAGCCAGGTCAGTATCAGCACGCCGGCCACGAACACCATCACCGCCAGGCGGTTGTACGGCAGAACGAGGTTCGGCAGCACCTGCATTCCACCCGACAGCCAGGCAGGATTAGCAACTTCCAGGTTCTGGGTGCCAAAGACGACGCGGACCAGCTGGATCAGCATCAGGCTGATGCCCCAGGTCGCCAGCAGCGTTTCCAGCGGGCGGCCATAAAGATGGCGAATGATGGTACGTTCGAGCACCATGCCGATGGCGGCGGTAATAAAGAAGGCTACCGGCAGCGCCAGCAGCGGATAAAATGCCAGCCACTCCGGGGCAAAACGCTGAAACAGGTTTTGCACCATCCAGGTGGCGTAGGCACCCAGCATCAGCATCTCGCCGTGGGCCATGTTAATTACCCCCAGCAGACCATAGGTGATAGCCAGACCGAGTGCCGCCAGCAGCAGTACGGAGCCCAGCGACAGGCCGGTAAATGCCTGGCCGAGCACATCACCCAGCATCAGGCGATGGCGGATCTGTTTGAGGCTATCGGCGGCGGCGGCGCGTACGGTGGCATCCGTTTCATTTTGCGGTGACAGCAGGCGTTCCAGGCTGGCCTGGGTTTGCGGATCGCTGGTTTCGCCCAGCACTTTGACCGCTTGCAGACGGACCTGCGGGTCGCCGTCGGCCAGCTGTAACCCGGCAACGGCCTGGGCTAATACCGCATGGACGCTGCTGTCCTGCTCTGCCGCCAGCCTCTGGCGCAGCAGCGGCAGCTGATCGGGCTGGGCATCATTTTGCAGCGCACGCGCCGCCTTCAGCCGCGTCGCGGCCTGCGGGCTGACCAGCTGATGGGCAGCCAGCGTGGTGGCAATCATCGTGCGCAGCCGGTTATTCATAAACAGCTTTTTGGTGGCACCCACCGGCGTGGCGCTGCCTTCCAGCGGCGTCAGCTGGTCTTTAAGCTGGTTGAAGGGCTGTTTGTTCTCGTCGAGAACCACGGTTTCACCGTGCAGGGCCTGCAACAGCGGCAGGCGGGCAGGGTCCGGCGCGGCGGCCCACTGCTGGAGGATCTTCAGCTGATCGCTGCGGCTGGCGGCGGAAAAGTCCGCTGCCGGTCCGGCCACGGCAAGGCATGGCAGGCTGAACAGCAGTATTAGCAGCAATCGCATCATAGTGTGCTCTCTCGCTTTTCTCGGGTGCGATGAATTTCAGCGGGCCAGGCAGCGCCTGGCCCTTCGGAACGGGACTATCAGTTGGTGGTTTTAACCGGGTGGTCAGGCTTTTTGTCGTTACCGGCGATGTACGGGCTCCACGGCTGGGCACGAACCGGCTTATCGGTCTGCCACACCACGTTGAACTGGCCGTTATCTTCGATTTCGCCAATCATCACCGGTTTGTGCAGGTGGTGATTGGTTTTATCCATGGTCAGGGTGAAGCCGTCCGGCGCGGCAAAGGTCTGTCCGGCCATCGCGGCGCGGACTTTATCCACGTCGGTGGTGCCCGCTTTCTCTACCGCCTGCGCCCACATATGGATGCCGACATAGGTGGCTTCCATCGGGTCGTTGGTCACGACGGTATCGGCGTTCGGCAGTTTGTGCGCTTTGGCATAGGCTTTGTACGCCGCGACAAACTTGGCGTTAGCCGGATTATCCACCGACTCGAAGTAGTTCCACGCGGCCAGGTTGCCGACCAGCGGCTTGGTATCAATCCCGCGCAGCTCTTCTTCGCCTACCGAGAAGGCGACGACTGGTACATCGGTTGCTTTGATGCCCTGGTTAGCCAGCTCTTTGTAGAACGGTACGTTAGAGTCGCCGTTGATGGTAGAAACCACCGCCGTTTTGCCACCGGCAGAGAACTTTTTGATGTTGGATACGATAGTCTGGTAGTCGCTGTAGCCAAACGGCGTGTAGACCTCTTCGATATCGCTGTCCTTCACACCTTTAGAGTGCAGGAAAGCGCGCAGGATCTTGTTGGTGGTGCGCGGATAAACGTAGTCTGTACCCAGCAGGAAGAAGCGTTTTGCCGAACCGCCATCTTCACTCATCAGATACTCAACCGCCGGAATCGCCTGCTGGTTTGGCGCGGCGCCGGTGTAGAACACGTTTGGCGACATCTCTTCGCCTTCATACTGCACCGGATAGAACAGCAGACCGTTCAGCTCTTCAAACACCGGCAGAACGGACTTACGGGATACCGATGTCCAGCAGCCAAACACCACGGCGGCTTTATCCTGGGTCAGCAGCTGGCGGGCTTTTTCCGCAAACAGCGGCCAGTTAGAGGCGGGATCGACTACCACCGGCTCCAGCTTTTTGCCCAGCACGCCGCCCTTGGCGTTGATTTCATCAATGGTCATCAGCGCCACGTCCTTCAGCGGCGTTTCGGAAATCGCCATGGTGCCGGAGAGTGAGTGCATAATGCCGACTTTAATGGTGTCGGCCGCCTGAGCGTTCCAGGATAATCCCATGCCAATAACGGTGGCAGAAAGTGCAAAGGCCTTGAGCAATGAACGTCTTTTCATCAGTAATCCCCTGAAATTTTTTAAAAGATTATGTGGGTGAAACCGTGTGTAGCCTCGCCTGCTGGAGCATATGCAATGTGATTTTTCTGACCTCTGCCCTGCTGACGGCAATATGGTCGGTCAGAATTTGTTGGGCCTCCTCGCTTTGCTGGTGAAGTACTGCGTTTAAGATCTGCGCGTGTTCGTTGTAGGTGGCATCAACGCGATCCTCGCGGGTGAAGTCGAGGCGGCGGATGATGCGGATTTTTTCGGTTAACTCACTGTGAATACGGGCCATTTCCTCGTTGCCTGCGGCGGAAACCAGCGCCATATGAAAGGCTTCGTCATGCAGGGAAACGGCGATAAAGTCCGCCAGGCGCGGTTCGTCAATCCAGAAGCGCGTCAGCCGGTCGAGCAGCTCGCTGCACTGCCGGGCGGGCAGGCGGCAGAGCCGTTTCACCGCCTCGCACTCCAGCACCGTGCGCAGGTCGTACAGCTCTTCGAAGTACGCAAAATCAAACTGGCGAACCTGCCAGCCGAGGCGGTTCCACACTTCGACATAGCCTTCACGCTCCAGGCGAAACAGCGCCTGGCGCACCGGGGTGCGGCTGACCGCCATGCGTGTGGCGATTTCGCTTTCGCTGAAGCGGTCGCCCGGCATCAGACGAAAGTCGAAAATGTCATTTTTCAGCGCGTGGTAGACGCGATCGGCCAGCACCTCCGGCCGATCTTTGCTGTTTTTCTGCGACGATCCCTGCATGCTCACATCCTTATTCCAGCCACAGCAGCGCATCGCCCGGGCTGACCGGACGGCCTGACTGACAGCCAATGCGTTTTACCCGACCGGCCTGCGGTGCGTTGATGGCCAGCTCCATTTTCATCGCCTCTACCACGATCAGCGGCTGCCCGGCCTCCACGACGTCACCTTCCTGCACCAGGATCTTCCAGATATTGCCGTTCATATCGGCGCTGACCTGCAGGGCGCTGTCGTCCTCTTCCGGCGGCAGCAGATTCTCGCTGCTGCTGAGCGGCGCACCTTCCTCTTCCTGCGCCCACAGCGCGACTTCGGCATCAAAGGCGCTGGCCTGGCGGCTGCGGAAGGCCGCGATGGACCCGGCGTTATCGGCGAGGAACTGCGTGTGTTCCGCAAAGTCGAATTCGCTGTGTTCAATACGCACGCTGGCGCGGCCTTCACGGAAATCATCACGCAGCACGTCCAGCTCGGCTTCGCTGACCGGATAGAAGCGCACCTGATCGAAGAAGTGCAGCAGCCAGGGTTCGTTGGCGGCAAACTGTTCGTTTTTCAGGAACTTGTTCCAGATTGGCAGCGTGCGGCCTACCAGCTGATAACCGCCGGGGGAGTCCATGCCGTAGATGCACATATACATGCCGCCGATACCAACGGTGCCTTCGGCGGTAAAGGTGCGCGCCGGGTTGTACTTCGAGCTCAGCAGGCGGTGGCGTGGGTCAACCGGCACCGCGCACGGTGCGCCGAGGTAAACGTCGCCCAGACCGAGGATCAGATAGCTGGCGTCGAAGATCGTATCTTTCACCTCATCGCGGCTGCTGAGGCCGTTAATACGCTGGATAAAATCAACGTTGTTCGGCAACCACGGCGCGCTGGCTCGGACGGTTTCCTGGTAGCGTTCCACCGCGCCTAACGTCGCGCTGTCTTCAAAGGCCATTGGCAGATGCACGATGCGCGACGGCACCTTCATCCGGCTGACGTCGCCGAGATTTTTCTCAAGATCCTGTAGCAGCGTCATCAGCTGTTTCTGGCTGAGAATACGGCTGTCATAGCGGATCTGTAGCGAGCGCACGCCGGGAGACAGCTCTTCAACGCCGGGCTGGCCGTAATCGCGCAGCGCGGTCATCAGCAGATGGATGCGCAGGCGCAGCGCCAGGTCCAGCACGTTATCGCCGTATTCCAGCAGGATGTAATTGTCGCCCGCCTGGCGCCAGACCACCGTTGGTGTAGTGGCGGTGGCTTTCAGTGAGCCGAGAATGGTGGCGGAACCGTGCGCGGTTTCTGCCAGCGACGGCACCTCAAAACTCGGCAGGTGCAGCGCGCTCAGGTTTTCCACGCTGCGGGCCTGAGCCTGCTCCAGCGCATGGGCTTCTTCCGGACTAATCGGATGGAAGCGCAGGCGATCGCCCGGTTTTACCTGGCCGACTTTCCACAGCTCGGCTTTGGCGATGGTCACCGGGCAGACGAAGCCGCCAAGGCTCGGTCCGTCGCGGGTGAGGATCACCGGGAAGTCGCCGGTAAAGTTGATCGCGCCGATGGCGTATTCGCAGTCGTGAACATTGGAAGGGTGCAGCCCGGCTTCGCCGCCGTTATCACGCGCCCAGCCGGGTTTCGGCCCCACCAGACGTACGCCAAGGCGGTTCGAGTTGTAGTGGACATGCCAGTCGCTGGCAAAGAATTCATCAATGGACTGCTGAGTAAAGAAGTCGGGTGCGCCGTGCGGTCCGTAGAGCACGCCGATGCGCCACTCATCGCCGTAGACCGGCTGTGCGGCCACAGGCAGTGCCCGGGGTTCGCTGACCGGTGCCGGGGTCGTGCAGGCTTCCAGCTCTGGCTGCGAAATCGCCAGCATATCGGCAACGCGCAGGGTGCGCCCGGCGTGGCCGCCGAACTGGCCGAGGGCAAAGGTAGAACGGCTGCCGAGGTATTCCGGCACGTCGAAACCGTTTCGCACCGCCAGATAGGTACGGCAGCCCTGCTGCGCGCGACCCAATGTCAGCGTCTGGCCCGCTTTCACCGCCAGCGGCTGCCAGTAAGCGACCTCTTCATCGTCCAGCGTGGCCGGGCAGCGCGCACCGGTCAGGGCGATCAGCGCATCGCTGTGGAAGCGCAAAGTCGGTCCCTGAAGCGTGAACTCCAGTGCGGCGGCTTCTTCTGCGTTGCCGACGATGCGGTTAGCCAGTTGGAAAGCGTAATCATCCATTGGGCCGGAAGGCGGTACGCCGATATCCCAGTAGCCGAGGCGGCCGGGATAATCCTGAATACTGCTCCAGGTACCCGGCTGAATCACTTCAATCACCGGCGAGGCGGCGCTGAAGCTGTCCAGCATGCGCGTCCATACCTTGCCGCTGTGGAAGGCCTCCGTGGCAACAACCTGGCGCAGATAGTCGAGGTTGGTGGCGATGCCGTGCAGGCGAGTCTGGTTCAGTGCGGTCTGCATTTTCTTCAGCGCCGCCTCGCGGTTTTCGGCGTGAACGATCAGCTTGGCGATCATCGGGTCGTAGAAGGCGGAAACTTCGGTACCGGTGGTGATCCAGCTGTCCACGCGCACATCGTCCGGGAAGCTGACTTCGGTCAGTACGCCGGGGCTGGGCTGGAAGTTCTTCAGCGGATCTTCCGCGTAGATACGTACTTCAATGGAAGCCCCCTGTGGGGCCTGAGCCATCCGCGCCCAGTCGGGTTGTTCGCCCGCCGCGACCTGCAGCATGCACTCCACCAGGTCCAGACCGGTGACGCATTCGGTGACCGGATGCTCCACCTGCAGGCGGGTATTCACTTCGAGGAAGTAAAACTCGTCGCGGGCGGCATCGTAGATATATTCCACGGTGCCGGCGCTGCGGTAGTTCACCAGTTCGCCCAGCTTTACCGCAGATTCCAGCAGCGCGCTGCGCGTGGCGGCGGGCAGGCTCGGTGCCGGGGTTTCTTCCACCACTTTTTGATTGCGGCGCTGTAAGGAACAGTCGCGTTCGCCAAGGGCAATCACTTTGCCCTGACCGTCGCCGAAGATTTGTACCTCAACGTGACGGGCGCGATCGATGCAGCGTTCCAGGAACACGCCCGCATCGCTGAAGAACTGCTCGCCCAGGCGGCGGACGCTTTCCCAGGCGCTGCGCAGTGCGGCGTTGTCCTCACAGCGGGTCAGACCGATGCCGCCGCCGCCCGCGGTACTTTTCAGCATAACCGGGTAGCCAATGCGCTCCGCGGCGGCCAGTGCTTCCTCCAGCGAGGCGAGCAGCGGCGTGCCGGGCGTCATCGGTACGCCTGCGGCAGCGGCCAGTTCACGCGCCCGGTGCTTCAGGCCAAATTCGCCGATCTGATGCGCGGTCGGGCCGATAAAGACCACGCCGGCCTCTTCGCAGGCGGCGGCAAACGGCAGACTTTCGGACAGAAAACCGTAGCCCGGCCAGATGGCCTGAGCGCCAGTTTCCAGTGCGGCATTGAGGATCTTGTCAATTTTCAAGTAGCTGTCGCTGGCTTTTTCGCCGCCCAGCGCAATCGCAATATCGGCATCTCTCACGTGCTGGGAATTCCGATCCGCATCGGAGAAAACGGCCACGCTGGTAATCCCCAGGCGCTTCAGGGTGCGGATGGCGCGGCAGGCGATTTCGCCACGGTTGGCGATCAGTACGGTATTAAACATGTGACGTCTCCTGACGGGCCAGCCAGTTGCGCCAGCCACCGAATGCGGTGATTTCAGTTGCCTCTGCCAGTGCCGCCGGTTCGCAGATAAAGCCCTTCACCGTGCGGCCATCGGCCAGTTCCAGCGTTCCTATCCCCAGCGGGGCCGGGATTTCTGCAACAAACTCGCCGAAGCGGGCCAGCGGGATATCCCACAGCTCAACGGTAATTGCTGCGCCCGCGCTGTCTTTCGCCAGGCCGGGTTTCGCCGGGGTGGTGTTAGCCAGCGCATACAGCCGGTAGCAGGCGGCGGTGGTGGTTTCTTCCACCAGCACGGCATCGCGGCGGGTCAGCTGGTGGTTAAGCGGCATGCCGGTCAGGTGAGCACCCACTACCGCAACGCGCACGTGCAGTGGAGAAACGGGTAATGACGTTCTGGACGCGGGCTGCGACAGGCCGGTCGCACCGAGGCTGAGCGCCTGCTGTTGCTGCCAGCGGCGACCAAATTCTGCCAGCGCGCGGTCGTACCAGGCTGGCGCGATAACGGTGATCCCGGCAGGCAGTCCGTCGGCACGGAACGGGCCGGGAAGCGCCAGCGCGGACAGGTCGGCGAGGTTGGTAAAGTTGGTGTAGGTGCCGAACTGCGAGTTGTAACGCACCGGCTCCTGCTTCATTTCTTCCAGGGTATGAATGGTCGGTGAGGTTGGCACCACCAGCGCATCAAACTGGCTCAGGGTCTGCTGGATCTGACGGGTCAGCTCGGCGCGCAGGTACTCGGCTTTAAAGGTATCCACCGCGCTGTAGTTATGGCCGCTGTTAACGATGCCGTACACCACCGGGTCCATCTCCTCCGGGCGGTTGAGCATGTCGCCGACGGCCACGGTACGTTCAGCCACCCACGGGCCGTAGTAAAGCTGCTCCGCCAGCTGGTGGAACGGTGCGAAATCAATGGGATGCAGCGTTGCGCCCCCGGCAGTGAGTTCTGCCAGTGCTGCTTCCCATGCGGCGGCGGCCTGTACATCGCCGAAGAACTCCGGGACGGCCGGAATGGCCAGACGCGGCGCGGCGGAGAGGGCGGCGGGTGCCAGGCCCGGATCGGCGCGCGAATAGGCATCCTGGCTGTCGTAGCCCCCGGCGCAGCTGGCGACGAGGAAGGCATCTTCCACCGTCAGGGCGAAAATCGAAATGGTGTCGTTCAGGCGGCAGGCGGGCAGCATGCCGGTCGCCGAGAGCCAACCTTTGGTCGGCTTCAGGCCAACGATATTGTTGAATCCGGCGGGAACGCGGCCGGACCCGGCGGTATCGGTCCCGAGGGCAAAACCGACCAGCCCGCGGGCGGTTACCGACGCGGAGCCGGAACTGGAGCCGCCGCTGACGTATTCCGGGTTAAAGGTGTTGCTGACCGCGCCAAACGGCGAGCGCGTGCCGACCAGCCCGGTGGCGAACTGATCGAGGTTAGTTTTGCCAATGACCACGGCACCGGCCGCCTTCAGTCTGGCTACCGCAGTGGCATCGGCTGTGGCCTGATAAGTGAAAGTTGGGCAGGCCGCGCTGGTCGGCCAGCCCGCGACGTCAATATTGTCTTTAACCGCAAAGGGAACGCCAAACAGCGGCAGTGACGCCGGATTCTGCTGCCAGGCCGCCAGCAGCGGTTCAACCTGCGCTCGCAGCTGGGCGGGAGAAGCAAGGTACAGCCAGGCATTATCGGCGGTGGAAAGTCCGGAGAGCAGCGACTCCAGCGTGGACAGCACCGAATCAGGATGCTGCTGATAGTGATGCTGCCAGTCCTGTAACGTAAATCCTGTGGTTAAAGCCATATGTTGAATTCCGTCTGGTATACAAGATGGAATTCAATAGTGCAAAGGATGTGCCATGTTTTTAATTTATTGAATTTTATTGTTTTTAATTCATCCCTGCGCTGAGCGTGCACAATCAACGCGCAGCGAATGAGCAAAAATGGGGCGCAGAAAGGATTTCGGTAAATATTTGTTCGTCACGTGGCACAACCGGCTGTACCTGGTTAGCATGAAGGGGGTAGTTTTGGGTGTTCAGGATTAACAAAGTAAGGTGGGGAAGGTCATGGCGGACAAGTGGCAGTTGTGGACAGTGGCATCCTGTTTGGTGCTGGCGGCAGGCAGTGTGCAGGCGGATTCGCTTGATGCGCAGCGCACCCGGTATTTGCAGATCAAGCAGGCCTGGGATAGCAAACAGATGGATACCGTGGCACAGCTGATGCCCACTTTGCAGGATTATCCGCTTTATCCCTATCTGGAGTATCGCCAGCTGGCACAGGATCTCGGTCAGGAAACCGGGCTGGCGGTGAACGCCTTTATCCAACGCTATCCGACACTGCCACCCGTGCGCTCGCTGCCCGCCCGTTTTGTTAACGAGCTGGCGCGGCGTGAAGACTGGCGCGGGCTGCTGGTCTTCAGCCCCCAGGCTCCCAAACCCGTTGCCGCGCGCTGTAACTGGTACTACGCCAAGTGGGCCACCGGCGAGCAGCAGGTCGCCTGGCAGGGAGCTAAAGAGATCTGGCTGACCGGCTCGTCGCTGCCTGCCACCTGCGACAAACTGTTCAGCGTCTGGCAGCAGGCAGGAGAGCAAAATCCGATCACTACGCTGGAGCGCATCCGCCTGGCGATGAAAGCGGGCAATGGCAGCCTGGTGAACTATCTGGCGAAGCAGCTACCTGCGGATTATCAGACCATCGCCAGCGCGGTGATGAATCTGCAAAACGATCCGCAGACCATTCAAACTTTCGCGGCCAGCGTGGGCCCAACCGATTTTACCCGCCAGGCGACGGCGATTGCGTTCGCCAGCGTGGCGCGCACCGATGCAGAGCAGGCCCGGCAGATGATCCCTTCACTGGCGGTGCAGCAGAAGCTGGACGAGCAGCAGGTGCAGGAGCTGAAAGAGGCAGTAGCCTGGCGGCTGATGGGTAACGACATTACCAGCGAGCAGGGCCGCTGGCGTGATGACGTGGTGATGCGCAGTGATTCGACCTCGCTGGTTGAGCGCCGGGTGAGGATGTCGTTGGGCAACAACGATCGCCGTGGCTTAAACACCTGGATTGCTCGCCTGCCGGTGGAGGCGAAGGAGAAAGACGAGTGGCAGTACTGGCAGGCTGACCTGCTGCTTGAGCGCGGGCGCAATGAGGAAGCCGAGGGCATTCTGCGCAAGCTGATGCAGGAGCGCGGCTTCTATCCGATGGCGGCCGCACAGCGGCTGGGCGAGGAGTATCCGCTGCAGATCGATAAGGCTCCGGCGATTGACGCTGCGCTGACCACCGGTCCGGAAATTGCCCGGGTGCGCGAACTCATGTACTGGGGGATGGATAATCTGGCGCGCAGCGAGTGGAGCTATTTGATCGGCAGCCGCACCGCCGGTCAGCAGCAGATGCTGGCCAGCTACGCGCTGAAGCAGGGGTGGTGGGATCTTAGCGTGCAGGCGACTATTGCAGGTAAGTTGTGGAACAGCCTGCAGGAGCGCTTCCCGCTGGCCTGGCAGAGCCAGTTTGAGCGCTACATCAGCGGAAAAAGCATACCGCAAAGCTATGCAATGGCGATTGCACGGCAGGAGAGTGCCTGGAATCCGAAAGCCCGTTCGCCGGTAGGTGCATCCGGATTGATGCAGGTGATGCCGGCAACCGCTCAGCATACGGTGACCAAATTCGGCATCAGCGGCTACAGCAATAGCAGCCAGCTGCTTGATCCGGAAACCAATATTCAGATTGGGACACAATATCTGGAATCGGTTTATCAGCAGTTCGGGCAGAACCGCATCTTTGCGTCTGCTGCCTATAACGCCGGTCCGGGGCGGGTAAGAACCTGGCAGGGCAACAGCGCCGGGCGTTTAGATCCGGTGGCCTTTATTGAAACCATTCCGTTTTCAGAAACGCGCGGCTATGTGAAAAACGTGCTGGCCTATGATGCCTATTACCGTTATTTCCTCAATAAACCGGACAAGCTGTTTGCCGACAGCGAGTGGCAACAGCGTTATTAAGGTGCTTTCCGGGCCGCAGCGGCTGATAGCAGTTGCGGCTTCAAGTATGGCGGGGATGATGCTACACTTCTGTACTAGTTAAATAGTATGGTTGCCCATCATGACCGATGATTCTCCTGTTCCGGTATCCGTTGAACCCCCAAATGAAGACTGGCTGCGTTTTGTTGTGCTGATGCAGCGCGCCTATCAGAGCGAGCTGCACCTGCCGCTGCTCCAGCTGATGCTGACTCCGGATGAGCGTGAAGCGTTAGGAACCCGGCTACGGATTGTGGAAGAGCTGATGCGCGGTGAGATGAGCCAGCGCGAGCTTAAAAATCAGCTGGGTGCCGGCATTGCCACGATTACCCGTGGATCGAACAGTCTGAAAAGTGCGCCACCTGCCCTGAAAGCCTGGCTGGAAGCGCAGCTGCTGAACGGCAGCGATCGGGTTTAAACCGGCTGGCTGTAAACGTCGTTATGGAAAGGACAGAGGGCGAGGATCAGCGCCTGATGATAAACGCTGGTGCGGGACAGATGCCCGGCGGTGAAGGCGCCGATAGCGCCGCCTTTCTGTTTGATGTTATCAATACCGGTCAGGCGTGCCATCTCTTCGCCCAGCTCGCGCCCTTCACGAATCCCTTTCATGACAACCGCCGGCAGCGTAAAGCTGGCAGAGCGGGATTCACCGCGTAGTTTATGGTTTTCAATCACCATCCAGGCGAAAGCGGTGTCCTCTTCGATCCCGGCTTCAATCGCCACCCAGAAGTCGGCTTCAGGTCGGACCTGTCTGGCATTCATCACTCTTTGACGTGCGCCAGTTCGCGTTTCTGCATTTGTCATGGGCTGTGCCGCTACGCCACTGTCGACCTCTACACCCTCGATGTGGCAGGATCTTTCTCCGAAAATATCGCTGAAGGCCTGAGTAATTGCCCTAATTTTGGCTGGATTGCTGGTAGCAGCGACAACATGGTACATAATTGGTTGAACCCTTTACGTAAATAATCGCAGTATAACGGAAAAACGTATGTTACAGGTCTATCTTGTTCGCCACGGAGAAACGCTGTGGAATGCCGCTCGGCGCATTCAGGGGCAGTCAGACAGTGCGCTGACTGCAAAAGGAGAATTACAGGCGCATCAGGTGGGTGAGCGGGTTAAAAGCCTCGGTATTACCCATGTCATCGCCAGCGATCTGGGCCGTACCCGCCGTACTGCTGAGATTATTGCCGATGCCTGCGGTTGCGATGTTACCGTCGATCCCCGCCTACGTGAGCTGAATATGGGCGTGCTGGAGCAGCGTGCGCTGGATTCCCTCACACCGGAAGAAGAACGCTGGCGTAAGACGCTGGTGGACGGCACCGTAGATGGGCGTATTCCTGAAGGGGAATCAATGAGTGAGATGGCCGCTCGTATGCATCAGGCCCTCAATGCCTGCCTTGAACTGCCTGCCGGTAGCCGCCCGCTGCTGGTCAGTCACGGCATGGCGCTGGGCGTATTGCTTAGCACTATTTTGGGTCTGCCTGCCAATGCAGAACGTCGGTTAAGGCTTCGTAACTGCTCAATTTCTCGCATCGAACATCAGGAAAGCCCTTGGCTGGCATCCGGCTGGGTGGTGGAAACCGCTGGCGATATTACCCATCTTGATGAACCGGCGCTTGACGAGCTGCAGCGCTGAACAAAAAGGGCCGGTGTGACCGGCCCTGGCTGTTTCCCATTTATTCCGGCGCGCGCCGGATAGGGATCAGATATTCGCAGCGAATTTCAGTCGGCGGTTCAGCGCGCTTTTTACCACCGTGCGTGTAAAAGCGCTCAATATCCTGGCCGTTGCGTCGTGTGAGATGTAAAAGTGGCATACAGGTGCCGTACAGCAGCAGGACAAACTCCTGCAATCCGCTGGTCGATCCCTCATAGGTAAACTGTACATAGTCTCCCCCTTCCAGTGTGACCGGCTGCGCTGATTGTAGCTGACTGGTGTTCTGGTCAGGCATCACGGCTGTTGTGTAAAGTATCTCCTGCTCATCATCTTTTTCAGAACTGGGGTGCGACTGGTGTAAACCATACAGCACCGGTGGAACCGTGTCCGTTTCAGTCAAAAACTGGCGCCAAAAATGCACACGCATATCATCACGAAAACGGGAGATCTGTTCCAACGTGCAGGTATAACTTTGCGTCTGTCCCAGTAATGTTGTTTCCGGCATGCTAACCCACGTTGGCTCCGGAAGTTTAAACTCTCCCAGACGAATGGGCGGGCGAAGCCCGGAAGCATTCCAGTCAGATGAACGGCGATACCAGGCTGGAGTCTGGGTAAATTGCTTTTTGAAGGCCCGGGTAAAGGTTTGTTGAGAATCAAAACGATACTGCAAAGCGATGTCCAGAATCGGACGGCTGGTCAGCCTCAGGGCGACCGCTGCTTTTGACAAACGACGCGCACGAATATATGCACCAATGGCATGCTCCGTGACATCTTTAAACATTCTTTGCAAATGCCATTTTGAATAACCCGCCTTTGCCGCGACGTTATCTAACGACAGCGGTTGATCCAGGTGGCTCTCCAGCCAGACAAGCAAATCTCGAATGATACCGGCTTGGTCCATTAAATCGTCCTCATTCTACTCAGTTCAGTGTTGCAGCAAATAAAGCAAAGTCGGTGGATAGTAGCACTAAATGCAAAATTAAAGTACGCGGTTATAGTTTTAAGAATGTGCTAAATCAATTGCTCATTGAATAGTTCGCGTGAGTAGCGGTGAGCTATGTATGTCATCCAAGATGACTTACAATGTCGGCTATTTTCTTTGAAATGGTAACGTCATGACAATTAAAAAATTGTTAATAGTCGCTTCAGTCGCGCTGGTTTCATTCTCTCTACAGGCTGAAGAGATTGGCTCTGTTGACACGGTTTTTAAACTATTTGGCCCCGATCATAAAATTGTCGTAGAGGCATTTGATGACCCGGATGTGAAGAATGTGACCTGCTATCTGAGCCGCGCAAAAACCGGCGGCATCAAGGGTGGGCTGGGGCTTGCCGAGGATACGTCGGACTCGGCAATTTCCTGTCAGCAGGTTGGACCTGTCACGCTTTCCGATAAAATCGCTCAGGGAAAATCAAACGGAGAAGTCGTTTTCCGCAAGCGCACTTCGCTGGTATTTAAAAAGCTGCAGGTTGTCCGTTTCTATGACAAAAATCGTAATGCTTTAATCTATCTCAGTTATTCCGATAAGGTTGTTGACGGTTCACCAAAAAATGCACTCAGCGCCGTGCCAATTATTCCGTGGGGAGGAAAGTGATCTGCGGAACCGCATGATTTTTAGATAAAAAAATGGGCCGAATAAATTCGGCCCATGAATACTTAATACGATTTCCGTTAATCTTCCAGATCGCCACAGAAGCGATAGCCTTCGCCATGAATGGTGGCGATAATCTCAGGGGTATCAGGAATTGATTCGAAATGTTTACGAATTCGGCGAATGGTGACATCAACAGTGCGATCGTGTGGTTTCAGTTCGCGGCCTGTCATTTTTTTCAGCAGGTCAGCACGGGTTTGGATTTTTCCCGGGTTTTCGCAGAAATGCAGCATCGCGCGGAACTCACTGCGCGGTAGCTTGTACTGCTCGCCCTGCGGGTTGATCAGAGAGCGGCTGTTAATATCCAGCTCCCAACCGTTGAAGCGGTAGCATTCTACCAGTTTACGCTCTTCGCTTACCGCGGCCAGATTCATGGTGCGCGACAGCAGATTACGGGCACGGATGGTCAGTTCACGTGGGTTAAACGGCTTGGTGATGTAATCATCTGCGCCGATTTCAAGACCGAGAATCTTGTCAACTTCGTTATCGCGTCCGGTCAGGAACATCAGGGCGACATTAGCCTGCTCACGCAGTTCACGAGCCAGCAACAGGCCATTTTTACCGGGCAGATTGATGTCCATAATGACCAGATTGACGTCGTTTTCCGTCAGGATCTGGTGCATTTCGGCACCATCCGTAGCTTCATAAACCATGTAGCCTTCGGCTTCAAAAATACTTTTGAGTGTATTACGAGTGACTAATTCGTCTTCAACGATAAGTATGTGCGGGGTCTGCATGTGTTCGCTACCTAAAATTGCCAACAAAACTGGAACAGGACATACCGCCGTCACAAGGCTGATGTGAAAAATCAGCGATAAAAGAACAGCAGTACAGAATAATTTTCTTGATACACCTTAGTTACTGTCAACAACATGGTCAGCGTAGCCAAACGGGTGGCGTCTGAATGCCCCGGCAGTGCAAATACGGCATACATCCTAACTGCAACAACGGCAACATAACAGCACTGGCAACAACCATTAAGCAATAAAGTAACGCTTAGTTGACTTATATCAAACCAATTGTAGCACGTTAACAGTTTTGTGAAAAACTCTTCCCAGAATGCCAGCTTAGCTCACAAACAGAGCCAAATGCTAACGATTAAGGATGAGAGGTTAATCTAACGTTTGCTATACATTTAACAATTGTTACTTAATTGATAAAACTGATTTTATTTACGTAACATCAGGTTTTTATTGCTTATTCAACAGAATGCTAGTGTAACATCAGATTCTTCTCTTTTAAATTGCTACCACTTGGCTGTTGGCGAGTTGTTAAATATCAGCGTCTGTCATTTGTGCCTTCGGCATGGCAAAGTACCCGCTCTGGTTTTGTTAATAGTAAAGGCGGTTATGCGTTTCCCTCTTATTCTTGTTTCTCCTGCTCGTCCTGAAAATGTTGGTGCCGCTGCGCGTGCGATGAAAACCATGGGATTTAGTGAGTTACGTATTGTCAGTAGCGATGTCCATCTTGATGATGCCGCCAGACGGGTTGCCCACGGAGCCTGCGAGATCCTCGATAATGCCACGCACTGGGAATCGCTGGCCGCCGCGCTTGAGGATATCGATTTCAGCATTGCCACCACGGCCCGCAGTCGCGCAAAGTTTCGTTACTACGCAACGCCACAGCAGGTACAAACCGTACTGGAAGAAAAGCAGCGGTGGATTGGCAGCGCCGCACTGGTATTTGGCCGTGAGGATAGCGGCCTGACCAATGAAGAACTGGAGCTGGTCGATCTGCTGACAGGGGTCCCGATGGCCGGGGACTATCCGTCGCTGAATCTGGGTCAGGCGGTGATGGTCTACTGTTACCAGCTATCTGCGCTGCGCCAGGTCAGTGCTGCCGCCGAGCCTGCGGCAGAAATTCCCCAGCTTGCTGCACTGCGCCAGCGTGCGCAGCTGCTGCTGGAGAAGCTGGACGTGGCGGGTGACGTTAAACTGGCGGACTGGCTACAGCAGCGGCTGGGTCTGCTACAGCAGCGGGATACGGCAATGCTGCATCGTTTACTTCACGACGTGGAAAAAAAGCTGGCAGATAAAAACGCTGGCTAATGCCGAATTGATGGCGTGATTTACTGCCATCCATCGCAGGGATAACAGAACAGATCGGCATCAGGCTAAATTTGTCTCAACTGACGTCGCCGGGCCGATAAGGCGCAGGCGATAAAAAAATTGACTTAGTGGGGCAATTGCTTTACTTCTGAAGGCCGACAGATTTTACAGACAGACAGACGATAAATCTAAAATGCGTAAAAACAGCCTGATTACCACAATCATTATTACCACCACCATTACCACAGGTAACGGTGCGGGCTGACGCATAAAGAGTAAAATAGAAAAAAGCCCGCACCTGAACAGTGCGGGCTTTTTTTTGGTGAAAATTCAGGAGAGTTTGAACATGCGAGTGCTGAAATTCGGTGGAACCTCGGTAGCCAATGCGGAAAGATTTCTGCGTGTGGCTGACATTCTGGAAAGCAATGCAAAGCAGGGACAGGTTGCTACCGTATTGTCCGCGCCAGCAAAAATTACCAATCATCTGGTGGCGATGATTGAAAAAACCATCGGTGGCCAGGATGCCGCGCCGAATCTCAGCGATGCCGAACGTATTTTTGCTGAGCTGTTACAGGGACTGGCCGATGCTCAGCCGGGCTTCGACTTTGACCGCCTGAAGAGCGTGGTCGATCAGGAGTTCACCCAGCTTAAGCAGGTTTTGCACGGGATTAGCCTGCTGGGACAGTGCCCGGACAGCGTTAATGCTGCCATCATCTGCCGCGGTGAAAAACTCTCAATTGCCATTATGGAAGGGCTGCTCCAGGCGCGCGGCTACGGCGTCAGCGTGATCAATCCGGTAGAGAATCTGCTGGCAGTTGGTCACTATCTGGAATCAACCGTGGATATTGCGGAATCGACCCGCCGCATCGCTGCCAGTAAAATCCCTGCCAGCAATATGGTGCTGATGGCCGGTTTCACCGCCGGTAACGAGCGCGGCGAACTGGTCGTGCTGGGCCGTAACGGTTCTGACTATTCTGCTGCGGTGCTGGCCGCCTGTCTGCGTGCCGACTGTTGCGAGATCTGGACTGACGTTGACGGCGTCTATACCTGCGACCCGCGTCAGGTCCCGGATGCGAGGCTGCTTAAGTCAATGTCGTATCAGGAGGCCATGGAGCTTTCCTACTTCGGCGCTAAAGTTCTCCATCCTCGCACCATCGCTCCTATCGCCCAGTTCCAGATCCCCTGCCTGATAAAAAATACCGCCAACCCACAGGCTCCAGGTACGTTAATCGGTGACAGTGCCAGCGATGATGACACGCCGGTAAAAGGCATCACCAACCTGAACAATATGGCGATGTTCAACATTTCCGGTCCGGGAATGAAAGGCATGGTTGGCATGGCGGCGCGCGTATTCGCCACCATGTCCCGCAGCGGTATCTCAGTGGTGCTGATCACCCAGTCATCATCGGAATACAGCATCAGCTTCTGCGTGTCGCAGAGCGAGCTGTCGCGGGCCCGTAAAGTGCTGGAAGACGAATTCTATCTGGAGCTGAAGGACGGCCTGCTGGAGCCGCTGGATGTGATGGAGCAGCTGGCGGTGATCTCCGTGGTCGGCGACGGCATGCGCACGCTGCGCGGCATCTCGGCCAAGTTCTTCTCCGCGCTGGCCCGCGCCAACATCAATATCGTTGCTATCGCTCAGGGCTCTTCCGAGCGCTCTATCTCCGCTGTGGTCAGTAATGATGAAGCGACCACCGGCGTGCGCGTAGTGCACCAGATGCTGTTTGCCACCGATCAGGTGATTGAGGTGTTCGTGATCGGCAGCGGCGGTGTCGGCGGTGCGTTAATCGATCAGATTAATCGCCAGCAGGCCTGGCTGAAGAACAAACATATCGATCTGCGCGTTTGCGGTATTGCTAATTCCCGGGCGCTGCTGACTAACGTTCACGGTATTCCGCTGGAAAACTGGCAGGAACAGCTGCAGGCGGCAAAAGAGCCGTTCGATCTGGACAGGCTGAAGCGCCTGGTGAAGGAATATCACCTGCTGAACCCGGTGATCGTTGACTGTACGTCGAGTCAGCAGGTTGCCGATCAGTATGCCGATTTCCTGGCCGATGGCTTCCATGTGGTGACGCCGAACAAAAAGGCCAATACCTCGTCGTATAGCTATTATCAGCAAATGCGTGCGGCGGCGGCGAAATCACGCCGTAAGTTCCTGTACGATACCAACGTCGGTGCCGGTCTGCCGGTGATCGAGAACCTGCAAAATCTGCTGAACGCCGGTGACGAACTGATTCGCTTCTCCGGTATTCTCTCCGGCTCGCTGTCGTTTATTTTTGGTAAGCTGGACGAAGGCGTATCGCTCTCTGCGGCCACGCATATGGCACGTGAGATGGGCTTTACCGAGCCGGACCCGCGCGACGACCTTTCCGGGATGGACGTCGCGCGTAAGCTGTTGATCCTTGCGCGTGAAGCGGGCTATCAGCTGGAACTGGATGATATTGAGATCGAAGCGGTGCTGCCGGAAGCGTTTACCGCCATTGCCGATGTCGATACCTTTATGGCGCGTCTGCCGGAACTGGATGATGCGTTTGCCGCCAGGGTTGCCAGTGCGCGTGACGCGGGTAAAGTCCTGCGCTTCGTCGGTGCGATTGAAGAGGGCGGTGTCTGCAAAGTGAAGATTGATGCCGTGGACGGTAACGATCCTCTGTTTAAAGTGAAAAACGGCGAAAACGCGCTGGCCTTCTACAGCCGTTACTATCAGCCAATTCCGCTGGTGCTGCGTGGTTACGGTGCCGGTAATGATGTGACCGCGGCGGGCGTGTTTGCCGATCTGTTACGCACTCTGTCGTGGAAGTTGGGAGTTTAAACATGGTTAAGATTCATGCCCCTGCCTCAATTGGTAACGTCAGCGTCGGCTTCGACGTGCTTGGGGCGGCGGTATCGCCGATTGACGGTACGCTGCTGGGCGACTGTGTCAGCGTGGAAGCGGCTGACGAGTTCAGCCTGCGCAATGAAGGCAGTTTCGTCAGCAAACTGCCCGCCGATCCGAAAGAAAACATTGTCTATCAGTGCTGGGATCGCTTCTGTGAAGCCATCGGCAAGCGCGTGCCGGTGGCGATGACGCTGGAAAAAAATATGCCGATCGGTTCCGGCCTCGGTTCCAGCGCCTGCTCGGTGGTGGCCGGTTTAATGGCGATGAACGAGTTCTGCGGCAAGCCGCTGAATGATACCGAGCTGCTGGCCCTGATGGGCGAGCTGGAAGGGCGTATTTCCGGCAGTGTACACTACGATAACGTTGCGCCGTGCTTCCTTGGCGGCATGCAGCTGATGCTGGAAGAAAACGGCATTATCAGTCAGTCCGTGCCAGGCTTTGATGACTGGCTGTGGGTGATGGCGTATCCGGGGATCAAAGTCTCTACCGCCGAGGCGCGCGCGATTTTACCCGCGCAGTATCGCAAAGAGGATATTATTCGCCACGGCCGCTACCTCGGCGGCTTTATTCATGCCTGCCATACGCAGCAGCCGGAACTGGCCGCGAAGCTGATGCAGGATGTGATTGCAGAACCTTACCGTACCCGACTGCTGCCCGGCTTTGCCGACGCGCGCGAGGCCGCTGCCGATATCGGCGCACTGGCCTGCGGTATTTCGGGTTCAGGGCCGACGCTGTTTGCCGTATGCAATCAGCTGGATACGGCACAGCGGATGGCGGACTGGCTTCGCCAGAACTATCTGCAAAATGATGAAGGCTTCGTTCATATTTGTCGTTTAGATACGGCAGGCGCACGTAAACTGGGATAACGCATGAAACTGTACAATCTTAAGGATCACAACGAGCAGGTTAGCTTTGCCCAGGCGGTGAAGCAGGGGCTGGGTTCACAGCAGGGCCTGTTCTTTCCGCTGGAATTACCGGAATTCGAACTGACCGATATTGATGCACTGCTGGAGGAGGACTTCGTCACTCGCAGCAGCAAGATCCTGTCGGCGTTTATCGGCGATGAAATTCCAAAAGACCAGCTGCTGGCGCGTCTGAAAACCGCCTTTACCTTCCCGGCGCCGGTCGCCAGCGTGACTGATGATATCGCGTCTCTCGAACTGTTCCACGGCCCGACGCTGGCTTTTAAGGACTTCGGCGGCCGCTTTATGGCGCAGATGCTCTCACACGTCAGCGATGCAGATGAGAAGATCACCATTCTGACCGCGACCTCGGGTGATACCGGTGCCGCAGTGGCCCATGCTTTCTACGGTATGGAAAACGTGCGCGTGGTGATCCTGTATCCGCAGGGTAAAATCAGCCCGCTGCAGGAAAAGCTGTTCTGTACGCTGGGTGGCAACATCCAGACTATCGCTATCGACGGTGACTTTGATGCCTGCCAGGCGCTGGTTAAGCAGGCCTTTGACGATGAAGAGCTGAAAAAGGCGATTGGCCTGAACTCGGCTAACTCTATCAATATCAGCCGCCTGCTGGCGCAGATCTGCTACTACTTCGAAGCCGTTGCCCAGCTGCCACAGGAAAAACGCAATCAGCTGGTGATTTCGGTGCCAAGCGGTAACTTTGGCGATCTGACCGCCGGCCTGCTGGCCAAATCACTGGGCCTGCCGGCGAAGCGTTTTATCGCCGCTACCAATGCCAACGATACCGTGCCGCGCTTCCTGGCCGACGGTCAGTGGACGCCAAACGTCACCGTTGCCACGCTGTCTAACGCGATGGATGTGTCGCAGCCAAACAACTGGCCGCGCGTGGAAGAGATCTTCCGCCGTAAAACCTGGCGTTTGCAGGATCTGGGCTTTGGTGCGGTCAGTGATGAAACCACCAAAGAGACCATGCGCGAGCTGGCCGATCTTGGCTATATCTCTGAACCTCACGCGGCGATTGCCTATCGTCTGCTGCGCGATCAGCTGCAGGACGGGGAGTTTGGTCTGTTCCTCGGCACCGCGCATCCGGCGAAGTTCCTCGAGAGCGTGGAAGCGATCCTCGATCGCAAAATTCCTCTGCCAGAGGCATTAGCCGAGCGTGCCGATCTGCCGCTGCTGTCGCATAAGATGAAGGCCGAATTTGCCGATCTGCGTGAATTCCTGCTGAAGAAGTAATTTGTGCCGGGGCGAAAAAGTTTCGCCCTTAGCTATCTCGCTGATTAGCCGCTCACAGTCAGTTAATTAGCGACAAAACGGAGAGGGTATCGCCCACTCCGTTTCTTTTTTTCAAGCCACTTCACGCCGCTTAAACACCAGCTCATTTCCCTTGCTACCGTCGGCATCGTAAACGTATCCGTCAACATCAAACTTTTTCAGCTGCCCGGGCTTTGTCAGCCGGTTCTGAATAATGTAGCGGCTCATCAGACCACGCGCTTTCTTGGCGTAGAAGCTGATGACTTTGAACTTGCCGTTCTTCTCATCGAGGAACACCGGTTTGATAATCTCGCCGTTCAGCTGCTTAGGTTTTACAGACTTGAAGTACTCATCGGAAGCGAGATTCACCAGCACATTATCGCCCTGCGCGGCCAGTGCATCGTTCAGCGCCAGGGTCAAACGGTCGCCCCAGAAGCTGTAGAGGTCTTTACCCGCCGGGTTTTCCAGCTTGATACCCATCTCTAACCGGTAAGGCATCATCAGGTCCAGCGGGCGCAGCAGGCCGTACAGGCCGGACAGCATGCGCAGGTGCTGCTGGGCATAGTCAAAATCATCTTCGCTAAAGCTTTCCGCCTGCAGACCGGTGTAGACATCGCCTTTAAACGCCAGAATGGCCTGGCGCGCGTTTTCAGGGGAAAACTCAGGCTGCCAGTCATTGAAGCGCTCCGCGTTCAGCACCGCCAGCTTGTCGCTGATGTGCATCAGGGAACCAATCTGTGCCGGGGAAAGCTGACGCGCAACGGCGATCAGTTTCTGTGACTCCTCCAGCAGCATGGGCTGGGTAAAACGTTTGGTCGCCAGCGGGCTTTCATAGTCCAGCGTTTTTGCGGGGGAAATTACCATCAACATGATCGGGGGTCCTTGTGCATCGCGAAAAATTGCCAGTGCATACTGTAGCAAAAAAGCGTTTAAAGAGGACAAATCGCTGTCATTGGTGGATCTGCTGATTCATCGTAAAGGAACGAAAAAAGCCCGTTTGTGTTGAGGTTTTATCCCCCTGTGGCACAGGGTTTTATGGTTGTTGCATGGCAGGGTACGCGTGCTATCATCCGGGGCAGACATTTTCAACACCCTGACAAATCAACCTTGTTTCAACCTTGATGAGAATGACAACTATGACGGACAAATTATCCTCCCTGCGTCAGATCACTACCGTTGTTGCCGATACTGGTGACATCGCAGCGATGAAACTCTACAAACCGCAGGATGCAACCACCAACCCTTCTCTGATCCTCAGTGCCGCCCAGATCCCTGAATACCGTAAACTGATTGATGAAGCCGTTACCTGGGCGCGCGAGCAGAGCAGCGACAAAGAAGCACAGGTTTCTTTCGCCGCGGACAAACTGGCCGTCAACATTGGTCTGGAAATCCTTAAGCTGGTTCCGGGCCGTATCTCTACCGAAGTCGATGCACGTCTGTCTTATGACACCGAAGGCAGCATCGCGAAAGCGCGTAGCCTGATCAAACTGTACAACGATGCCGGCATCAGCAACGACCGCATCCTGATCAAACTGGCTTCTACCTGGCAGGGTATCCGTGCCGCCGAGCAGCTGGAAAAAGAAGGCATCAACTGTAACCTGACCCTGCTGTTCTCCTTCGCTCAGGCGCGCGCCTGTGCTGAAGCTGGCGTGTACCTGATCTCGCCATTCGTTGGCCGTATCCTCGACTGGTACAAAGCTAACACCGATAAGAAAGAGTACGCACCGGCTGAAGATCCAGGCGTGATCTCGGTGACTGAAATCTACGAATACTACAAGCAGCACGGTTACGAGACCGTGGTGATGGGCGCAAGCTTCCGTAACGTAGGTGAAATCATTGAGCTGGCTGGCTGCGACCGTCTGACCATCTCTCCAGGCCTGCTGAAAGAGCTGGCTGAGACCGAAGGCAGCATCGAGCGTAAACTGTCTTACACCGGTGAAGTGAAAGCACGTCCGGCGAAAATGACCGAGTCTGAGTTCCTGTGGCAGCACAACCAGGACCCAATGGCGGTTCAGAAACTGGCTGAAGGCATCCGTAACTTTGCCGTTGACCAGGGCAAGCTCGACAAGATGATCGCTGACCTGCTGTAACAGCCTTCATACCTGAAGCTGTAGCGGCGTTGGCTGCGCGGACGTACCCCGGTCACTTACTGACGTAAGCTCCCGGGGATTAACCCGCCAGCCACCTTGCTACAGCTCCAGTTAATTTGGCTGCTCCAGCCTTCGCACCTGAAGCTGTAGCGGCGCTGGCTTCTACCGTTTCTGTCTGTGAATGTCCAATCGCCCACCCTCGCTATACATCCTGCTTTGCTATGGTTTATCCTTGCGTTAACTTTCTCTATCTGACGGCAAATACCTATGAATACACTTCGCATTGGCCTGATCTCCGTATCTGACCGCGCGGCAAACGGCATCTATCAGGATCTGGGGCTTCCCGCGCTGGAAGCCTGGCTTTCTGAAGCGCTATCCACGCCGTTCAAAATTGAGAAGCGGCTGGTCCCCGATGAGCAGCCGATGATCGAGCAGGCAATCTGCGAACTGGTTGATGAGCTGTTCTGTCATCTGGTGCTGACCACCGGAGGCACCGGTCCGGCGCGCCGCGATGTGACGCCCGATGCCACTCTGGCAATCGCCGATCGTGAGACGCCAGGGTTTGGCGAACAGATGCGGCAGATCAGCCTGAATTTTGTTCCTACCGCTATCCTTTCCCGTCAGGTTGGTGTGATTCGCAAACAGTCGCTGGTGATTAATCTGCCCGGCCAGCCGAAATCGATCAAAGAGACGCTGGAAGGGCTTAAGAATGAGCAGGGTAAGACGGTTGTGCACGGCATTTTTGCCAGCGTGCCCTACTGTATTCAGCTTCTGGACGGGCCTTATATTGAAACTAACCCGCAGGTAGTAGCAGCATTCAGGCCGAAAAGCGCTCGCCGCGAAACAAACAGCTAAAAATCAGGATTCTCAGGCATAAGATCCAGTGCTGTCTGGTGTGAAAGATAATTGCCGTTATAGTAAGCATAGCTTTACAAGGTGTAATTATTTTTCTGCTCTCAGACTATGGATTTATCAGAAGAATCATGGAACAAGCACACGCACGACCTCTGAACCGACAGGATTACAAAACCCTGGTGCTCGCCGCGCTCGGTGGCGCGCTGGAATTCTACGACTTTATTATCTTCGTCTTTTTTGCTGCGGTGATTGGCGAACTGTTTTTCCCCTACGATATCCCGGAATGGCTACGCCAGCTGCAAACCTTTGCTATTTTTGCTGCCGGCTATCTTGCCCGTCCGCTGGGCGGTCTGATCATGGCCCACTTTGGTGACAGCAAAGGGCGCAAGAAAATGTTCAGCCTGAGTATTCTGCTGATGGCTCTGCCAACGCTGGCGATGGGCCTGCTGCCCACCTACGCCACGCTGGGTATTGCTGCCCCCATTCTGCTGCTCCTGCTGCGCGTGCTGCAGGGCGCGGCTATTGGTGGTGAGGTTCCCGGTGCCTGGGTGTTTGTGGCCGAACACGTGCCGCAAAAGCGCGTAGGTTTTGCCTGCGGTACGCTGACCGCCGGGCTGACCTTTGGCATTCTGCTGGGGTCGCTGGTCGCCACGCTGATTAATACCAGCATGACACCGCAGACTATCGCCGAGACCGGCTGGCGTATTCCCTTCCTGCTGGGCGGTGCCTTTGGCCTGTTGGCCATGTATCTGCGCCGCTGGCTGCATGAAACCCCGGTGTTTACTCAGATGCAGCAGCGTAAAGCCTTATCGGATGAGCTGCCGCTGAAAACAGTGGTTTCCCATCATCGCCAGAGCGTGGTGGTGTCGATGCTGCTGACCTGGCTGCTCTCCGCCTGTATTGTGGTGGTGCTGCTGATGGCACCCGCGCTGCTGCAAAAACTCCACGGCCTGCCCGCAGCGTTGACCCTGAAAGCGAACAGCCTGGCCACGGTGATGCTGATCTTCGGCTGCATTATCTCCGGTGCGCTGGTCGATCGCATCGGTGCGGCAACTACGCTGATCGTCGGCAGCCTGCTGCTGGCAGTGACCAGCTGGACTTTCTTCACCGTTGCCGCCGAGTATCCGGCCTGGCTGTTTAGCGCCTATGCGCTGGCCGGTTTATGTGTTGGCGTGGTCGGCGTGGTGCCTTTCGTCATGGTGTCTGCGTTTCCGCCCGCGGTCCGTTTTACCGGGATCTCCTTCTCTTACAATCTCTCGTATGCCATTTTCGGCGGCCTGACGCCCATCATGGTGACGCTGTTGATGAAGCTGACGCCGATGGCACCGGCTTATTACGTTTTAGGCCTGGCCGGGGTTGGTGTACTGGTCGGTCTGTGGCTTAAGCGGGCATCCGCGCAGCGCGTTTTACTGCAGCAGGTCAGCGCGCAGTAACCCCTGATTTGCCGTGGTTAAACCGGACTGGCCTGCGCCGGTCCGTTTTTTTTCAAAAAAAACGAATTTTTTTTGCTGTTGCCCCTTGATGCGGCGCCTGGCGGCCCCATCTTAATTGGCATCCGAGGCTACGGACCTGGAAAAAAAGAGCGGGATGAGCAGTTGAAACTGTGAATAATGCCCGCATTTAAGGTTCATAACCTGATTTGAAATGAATTTAAGTGGGAGACGTTTAGATGGGTAAGATTATTGGTATTGACCTGGGTACGACTAACTCTTGTGTAGCTATCATGGATGGCGGCAAGGCACGCGTACTGGAGAATGCGGAAGGCGATCGCACCACGCCATCCATCATTGCTTACACTCAGGATGGTGAAACGCTGGTGGGTCAGCCTGCTAAACGTCAGGCCGTGACCAACCCGCAGAATACCCTGTTTGCGATTAAGCGCCTGATTGGCCGTCGCTTCCAGGATGAAGAAGTACAGCGTGATATTAAAATCATGCCGTTCAAAATCGTTGGCGCTGACAACGGTGACGCATGGCTGGACGTGAAAGGCCAGCGTGTAGCACCTCCGCAGATCTCTGCAGAAGTGCTGAAAAAAATGAAGAAAACAGCCGAAGATTATCTGGGTGAGCCGGTGACTGAAGCGGTTATTACCGTACCGGCTTACTTCAACGATGCACAGCGTCAGGCAACCAAAGATGCAGGCCGCATCGCTGGTCTGGAAGTCAAACGTATCATCAACGAACCAACCGCAGCCGCACTGGCCTACGGTCTGGATAAAGGCCAGGGCAACCGCACTATCGCGGTATACGACCTGGGTGGTGGTACCTTCGATATCTCTATCATCGAAATCGATGAAGTTGACGGCGAAAAAACCTTCGAAGTGCTGGCAACCAATGGTGATACCCACCTGGGTGGTGAAGACTTCGACAGCCGTATGATCAACTACCTGGTAGCTGAGTTTAAGAAAGATTCAGGTATCGATCTGCACAACGATCCGCTGGCGATGCAGCGTCTGAAAGAAGCCGCTGAAAAAGCGAAAATCGAACTGTCTTCTGCGCAGCAGACCGACGTGAACCTGCCGTACATCACTGCTGATGCGACCGGTCCTAAGCACCTGAACATCAAAGTGACCCGTGCAAAACTGGAATCACTGGTAGAAGACCTGGTTGCTCGCTCTATTGAGCCGCTGAAAGTTGCATTGCAGGATGCGGGTCTGTCCGTGTCTGATATCAACGACGTTATCCTCGTTGGTGGCCAGACGCGTATGCCAATGGTGCAGTCGAAAGTGGCTGAGTTCTTTGGTAAAGAGCCGCGTAAAGACGTTAACCCGGACGAAGCCGTTGCCGTGGGCGCAGCCGTACAGGGTGGCGTACTGGCCGGTGAAGTAAAAGACGTTCTGCTGCTGGACGTTACCCCGCTGTCGCTGGGTATCGAAACCATGGGCGGCGTGATGACCTCACTAATCGCCAAGAACACCACCATCCCAACCAAGCACAGCCAGGTGTTCTCTACTGCAGAAGACAATCAGTCTGCGGTAACCATCCACGTTGTGCAGGGTGAGCGTAAACGCGCTGCGGATAACAAGTCACTGGGCCAGTTCAACCTTGACGGTATCCAGGCTGCACCGCGCGGTATGCCGCAGATCGAAGTGACCTTCGATATCGACGCCGACGGTATTCTGCACGTATCCGCTAAAGACAAAAACAGCGGTAAAGAGCAGAAGATCACCATTAAGGCCTCTTCCGGTCTGAACGACGAAGAGATCGAAAAAATGGTGCGTGATGCGGAAGCGAACGCCGAGTCTGACCGCAAGTTTGAAGAGCTGGTGCAGACCCGTAACCAGGGTGACCAGGTTGCGCACAGCACCCGCAAACAGCTGACCGATGCCGGTGACCAACTGCCAGCAGACGTGAAAGCGCCAATCGAAGCGGCTCTGGCCGAGCTGGATGCTGCGCTGAAAGGCGAAGACAAAGCTGAGATTGAAGCGAAAATCCAGGCGCTGATGGAAGTGTCCGGTAAGCTGATGGAATTTGCTCAGCAGCAGCAGGCCGCTGGCGGCGCAGCCGAAGCAGCCGAAGGTAAGAAAGATGACGACGTCGTTGACGCCGAATTCGAAGAAGTTAAAGACAAGAAATAATCGCCCTTGAGCGGGCATGATGCTCCCCTGATGGAGCATCGTATTAACCAGCACGGGCGTGGAGATTTCTCCCCGCCCGTGCACGCATGTTAAGGGCAGGATCAATAACAATGGCGAAGAAAGACTATTACGAGGTTTTAGGCGTTTCCAAATCTGCGGAAGAGCGTGAAATCAAAAAGGCTTATAAACGTCTTGCGATGAAGTTCCACCCTGACCGCAACCAGGGCGATAAAGAAGCCGAAGAGAAATTCAAAGAGATCAAAGAAGCGTACGAAATTCTGACCGATGAGCAGAAACGTGCGGCTTACGATCAGTACGGTCATGCAGCCTTTGAACAGGGCGGAATGGGCGGCGGCGGCGGTGGTTTCGGCGGTGGCGGTGCAGATTTTAGCGATATCTTTGGCGACGTATTCGGCGATATTTTCGGCGGAGGCCGCCGTCAGCAGCGCGCCGCACGCGGTGCTGATTTGCGCTACAACATGGAACTGACGCTGGAAGAAGCGGTACGCGGCGTGACCAAAGAGATCCGCATTCCAACGCTGGAAGAGTGTGAAGTTTGCCACGGCAGCGGAGCGAAAGCGGGAACCAAGCCGCAGACCTGTTCAACCTGTCACGGTGCAGGTCAGGTGCAGATGCGCCAGGGTTTCTTCACCGTTCAGCAGGCGTGTCCGACCTGTCACGGTCGCGGCTCGGTGATTAAAGATCCGTGCAACGCCTGTCACGGCCACGGCCGCGTAGAGAAATCTAAAACGTTGTCGGTGAAAATTCCGGCGGGCGTGGATACCGGCGATCGCATTCGTCTGAGTGGCGAAGGTGAAGCGGGCGAGCACGGTGCACCGTCTGGCGATCTGTACGTGCAGGTTCAGGTGAAAAAACACCGCATCTTCGAACGTGAAGAGAACAACCTGTACTGCGAAGTACCGATCAACTTCGCGATGGCAGCCCTGGGCGGCGAGATTGAAGTGCCGACCCTGGATGGCCGCGTGAAGCTGAAAGTGCCGGCGGAAACGCAGACCGGCAAGCTGTTCCGCATGCGCGGTAAAGGCGTGAAATCCGTACGCGGTGGTGCGCAGGGCGACCTGCTGTGCCGCGTGGTGGTGGAAACCCCGGTCAGCCTGAACGAGAAGCAGAAAGCATTGCTGCGCGAACTGGAAGAGAGCTTTGGTGGGCCGAGCGGCGATCAGAACAGTCCGCGTTCAAAGAGTTTCTTTGACGGCGTGAAAAAGTTCTTTGACGATCTGACGCGCTAATCTGCTTTACCTCTTAAGCGCAGTATCCGATGGGCGGCCTCAACAGGCCGCCCATTATATTTATTCGGACCCGCGTATTCATCGGCACATTTTCTTCCACTTAACGGTATTTTTCACCTTCGAATATGCACGGATTTATCGCGCCGTATCGCTATACTTCGGAAATTCCGATCGGTTAACCATTTATAATCTGTTTTTTACGAAGAGTTAAAGCGAGTATGCTGTGGCCTTCTTAAAGCCCAAACTCGAATTAATGGAATCTTCGATGAAAACAGCTCTCAAGCGCCTGCTTAACAATGACGCCACCGGCGGTGTGGTACTGATCGTGGCCGCTGCTATCGCCATGTTCCTGGCAAACAACAGCGCAACGCAGCAGGGATACCAGGCGCTGCTGGCGATGCCGGTGCAGTTCCGTTTTGGCGAACTCGATATCAACAAAGATCTGCTGCTGTGGATCAATGATGCGCTGATGGCGCTGTTCTTCCTGCTGATTGGTCTTGAGGTGAAACGCGAGCTGGTCACCGGCTCGCTGAACAGCCGCGAGCGGGCGATGTTCCCGCTGATTGCCGCGCTGGGCGGCATGCTGGCTCCGGCCCTGATCTTCACCGCCTTTAACCATAACGATCCACTGGCGATCCACGGCTGGGCGATCCCCACCGCCACGGACATTGCCTTTGCGCTGGGTATTCTCGCGCTGCTGGGCAGCCGGGTGCCGGTACAGTTAAAAATTTTTCTGATGGCGCTGGCGGTGATTGATGACCTTGGCGCGATCGTGATTATCGCCTTCTTCTACACCAGCAACCTTTCACTGCTCTCACTGAGCGTAGCTGCTGCTTGTGTTGTAGCGCTGGCGCTGTTGAATCTGTGCGGTGTCCGTAAGACCTCGCTGTATCTGCTGGTCGGAGTGGTGTTGTGGATTGCGGTGCTGAAATCTGGTGTTCACGCCACGCTGGCGGGGGTGATCGTTGGCTTCTTTATCCCGTTGAAGGGAGAGGGAGACGTGTCACCGTCTATCGATCTGGCGCACGGGTTACAGCCCTGGGTCAGCTGGCTCATCCTGCCGCTGTTTGCCTTTGCCAATGCAGGCGTGTCGCTGAGCGGCGTGTCGCTTAACGGTCTGTTCTCCGCCGTGCCGCTGGGGATTATCCTTGGCCTGTTTATCGGCAAACCGCTGGGCATTACGCTGATCTGTTGGCTGTCGGTGAAGCTGAAAATTGCCGCTCTGCCCGAGCGGACTAAGATGGTCGATATTGCCGCCGTCGGCGTGCTGTGCGGAATTGGTTTTACCATGTCGATTTTTATCGCTTCACTGGCCTTTGATGCGCAGCATGAAGAGATGGTCACGCTGGCGAAGCTGGGTATCCTGACTGGCTCGGTGGTTTCCGCCGTGGTGGGCTATCTGCTGCTTCGGGTTAAGCTGAAGTAAGGCAACGCGGGGGATGACATGTCGCAGATGAACTTTAACCACCTCTATTACTTCTGGCAGGTCTGTAAAACCGGCTCGGTGGTTAAAGCTGCTGAGGTACTCAACCTCACGCCACAGACCATTACCGGCCAGCTGAAGGCGCTGGAAGAGCGTCTTCAGGGGCGCCTGTTTAAGCGGCAGGGGCGGGGACTGGTGCCCTCAGAGCTGGGACAGCTGGTTTTCCGCTACGCCGATCGCATGTTTACCCTCAGCCAGGAAATGCTGGATATCGTTAACTACCGCAAGGAGGCCAGTCTGTTATTTGACGTTGGCGTGGCCGATGCGCTATCCAAAAAGCTGGTCAGCCAGATTCTGGCGACTGCCGTACAGGAAGCGGAGCCTATCCATCTGCGCTGCTTTGAGTCCACCCATGAGCTACTGCTGGAGCAGCTCAGCGAGCACAAGCTGGATATGATCCTCTCCGACTGCCCGGTCGACTCCTCGCAGCAGGCGGGGTTGTTTTCCATCAAGCTGGGCGAATGCGGCATCAGCTTCTGGTGCCACGATGCGCTGCCCGACAGCGCGTTTCCGGCCTGTCTGACCGCGCATAATCTGCTGGTTCCCGGCAGGCGTTCAATGTTGGGGCGCAGGCTGCTGAACTGGTTTCAGTCACAGAATCTGGACGTTACCATTCTCGGTGAATTCGATGATGCGGCACTGATGAAGGCCTTTGGTGCGGCAAATCGGGCCATTTTTGTGGCACCCACGCTGTATGGCAAAGAGAGTTATTACGCTGAGGGGATTGTTGAACTGGGCCAGGCGGAGGCGGTGGTTGAAGAGTACCACGTGATTTTTGCTGAACGGATGATCCAGCATCCGGCAGTGCAGCGGATCTGCAATAAGGATTTCAGCGCGCTGTTTGCCGTTTAACGGACATAAAAAAACCGCCGTAAGGCGGTCTTTTTAACGCGGATTCACAAGCCGGCATTACGCCAGGTTGCTGATCTGTGCAGCCAGGTTTGCTTTATGACGAGCAGCCTTGTTTTTGTGGATCAGGCCTTTAGCTGCCTGGCGGTCCACGATAGGTTGCATTTCATTGAATGCAGCCTGTGCAGCTGCTTTATCGCCAGTAGCGATAGCTGCGTATACTTTCTTAACAAAGGTACGCATCATTGAACGACGGCTAGCGTTGTGCTTACGACGCTTCTCAGACGTTACGGCGCGTTTCTTAGCTGATTTGATATTAGCCAAGGTCCAACTCCCAAATAGTTCTATGAGGACAATTCAAAGGCCGAGGAATATGCCCTTTTCGCCTTCGGTTGTCAATGGATTTGTGCAAATAAGCGCCGATGAAACATTGGCACTTGGTTACGTTTCGATGGCGCAAGATTCTACCAGCATAAGCCTGGCGAATACAGCTTATTCACAAGAAAAAATATAATCCCATGGCCAGCGAGTACCATACAGAATGAAATGGCAGTAAGAAAGCGCGAAAGCCCGCAATCGCGGGTTAACCTTCATCGCTGTACAAGGTATAATCCGCCGATTTCCACAAATTTGAGCCAGCCATGAAGTTTATCCGCGGTATACATAACCTGAGAGAGCAGCATCGCGGCTGCGTACTGGCTATCGGTAATTTCGATGGCGTACACCGCGGTCACCAGGCGCTGCTGGCGCGCCTGTGCGAAGAAGGGCGACAGCGCAACCTGCCGGTGATGGTGATGCTGTTTGAACCCCAGCCGCTGGAGCTGTTCGCGGCTGACGGTGCCCCGGCGCGGCTGACCCGCCTGCGTGAAAAAGTTCGTTACCTTGAACAAGCCGGTATTGATAACGTGCTGTGCGTGCGCTTCGACAGGCGTTTTGCTGCCCACACGGCGCAAAGTTTTATTGCTGATTTGCTGGTCGATAAGCTGGGCGTGCAGTTCCTTGTCGTCGGTGATGATTTCCGCTTTGGCGCTGGTCGCCAGGGCGATTTCCTGTTATTACAGAAGGCTGGCGTCGAATACGGTTTCGATGTCATCAGCACCCAGACATTTTGCGATAATGGCAAACGCATCAGCAGCACGGCGGTACGCCAGGCGCTGGCAGACGACGATCTGGCGCAGGCCGCCGTTTTGCTGGGGCATCCCTTCAGCATTTCTGGTCGCGTGGTCCACGGCGATGCGCTGGGCCGGACGATTGGTTTCCCCACCGCTAACCTGCCGCTGCGTCGTACCGTTTCCCCGGTAAAAGGGGTGTATGCCGTTGAGGTCCTGGGCCTTGGGGAGCGTCCGCTGCCGGGCGTCGCCAATATTGGCACTCGACCCACCGTTGCCGGGCTGCGTCAGCAGCTGGAAGTGCATCTGCTGGATGTCGCAATCGACCTATACGGGCGCCATATTGATGTGGTGCTGCGTAAAAAAATTCGCAACGAGCAGCGCTTTGCCTCGCTCGATGCACTGAAAGAGCAAATTGCTAAAGATGTGGTGACTGCCCGCGACTTTTTCGGGCTGAAGACACCGGTTTAAACAGAACTGAAGCGAAATACGGAATCGAGAATCTGATGAGTGACTATAAATCAACCCTGAATTTGCCGGAAACGGGGTTCCCGATGCGTGGCGATCTGGCCAAACGCGAACCGGGAATGCTGCAACGTTGGTATGATGACAAACTGTACGGCATCATCCGCGAAGCCAAAAAAGGGAAAAAAACCTTTATCCTTCATGATGGCCCTCCTTATGCGAACGGCAGCATTCATATTGGTCACTCAGTAAACAAGATTCTGAAAGATATTATCGTTAAGTCGAAAGGCATGGCGGGTTACGATTCGCCGTACGTACCGGGCTGGGACTGCCACGGTTTGCCTATCGAGCACAAAGTTGAGCAGATGATCGGCAAGCCGGGCGAGAAAGTGACCCCGGCCGAGTTCCGTGCTGCCTGCCGCAAATACGCTGCCGAGCAGGTTGAAGGACAGAAAGCCGACTTCATCCGCCTGGGCGTGCTGGGCGACTGGGATCGCCCGTACCTGACGATGAACTTCAAAACCGAAGCCAATATCATCCGCGCGTTAGGTAAAATCATCGGCAACGGCCACCTGCACAAAGGCGCTAAGCCGGTGCACTGGTGCCTGGACTGCCGCTCTGCGCTGGCGGAAGCCGAAGTGGAGTATTACGACAAAACTTCTCCATCCATTGACGTGATGTTTAACGCGCTGGATGCTGATGCCGTGCGCGCGAAGTTCGGCGTTGCCGCTTCAGAAGGCCCGGTTTCGTTGGTTATCTGGACCACCACCCCGTGGACCATGCCGGCCAACCGCGGTATCTCACTGCATCCGGAATTTGAGTATCAGCTCCTGCAGATCGAAGGCCGCAGCCTGATCCTGGCGAAAGAGCTGGTGGAAAGCGTGATGAAGCGAGCGGGCGTTGCAGAGTGGACCGTGCTGGGCGAGTGCAAGGGTGAGGCGCTGGAGCTTCAACTGTTCCAGCATCCGTTCCTGGAGCAGATCCAGTCGAAAGTCGTGCTGGGTGAGCACGTTACGCTGGAAGCCGGTACCGGTGCTGTGCATACCGCACCGGGCCACGGCCCGGATGACTATGTCATCGGTCAGAAATACGGTCTGGAAACCGCGAACCCGGTTGGTCCGGACGGTAGCTATCTGCCGGGTACTTATCCAACGCTGGACGGTGTAAACGTCTTTAAAGCCAACGATATGATCGTTGAACTGCTGAAAGAGAAGGGCGCGTTGCTGCATGTTGAAAAACTGCGCCACAGCTATCCGCACTGCTGGCGTCACAAAACGCCGATTATCTTCCGTGCTACCCCGCAGTGGTTTATCAGCATGGATCAGAAAGGCCTGCGTGCGCAGTCGCTGAAAGAGATCAAAGGCGTACAGTGGATTCCGGACTGGGGCCAGGCACGTATCGAAGCGATGGTGGCGAACCGTCCTGACTGGTGTATCTCACGCCAGCGTACCTGGGGCGTGCCGATGGCGCTGTTCGTGCATAAAGACACCGAGCAGCTGCATCCGGACAGCCTGGCGCTGATGGAAAAAGTCGCGCTGCGCGTAGAGGAAGAAGGTATCCAGGCATGGTGGGATCTTGACCCGCGTGACCTGATGGGTGATGACGCCGACAACTATGTAAAAGTACCGGATACGCTGGACGTATGGTTTGACTCCGGCTCCACCAGCTACTCCGTTGTGGATGCGCGTCCTGAGTTCGGCGGCCATGCACCGGATATGTATCTGGAAGGTTCTGACCAGCATCGCGGCTGGTTTATGTCTTCACTGATGATTTCAACGGCGATGAAGGGCAAAGCGCCTTATCGTCAGGTACTGACCCACGGTTTCACCGTTGACGGTCAGGGCCGCAAGATGTCCAAATCGCTGGGCAACACCGTTTCGCCGCAGGACGTGATGAACAAACTGGGTGCGGATATTCTGCGTCTGTGGGTGGCTTCTACCGACTACTCAGGTGAAATCGCCGTATCCGACGAAATCCTTAAGCGCTCAGCCGACAGCTATCGCCGCATTCGTAACACCGCGCGCTTCCTGCTGGCTAACCTGGCGGGCTTTAATCCGGAAACCGATTTGGTGAAACCGGAAGATATGGTCGTTGTCGATCGCTGGGCAGTGGGCCGTGCGCTGGCAGCACAGAACGATATCGTTGCCTCTTATGAAGCCTATGACTTCCATGAAGTCGTTCAGCGCCTGATGCAGTTCTGCTCGGTGGAAATGGGTTCCTTCTACCTCGACATCATCAAAGACCGTCAGTACACCGCGAAGGCCGATGGCCTGGCGCGCCGCAGCTGCCAGACTGCACTGTGGTACATCGCCGAGGCGCTGGTGCGCTGGATGGCACCGATCATGTCGTTTACCGCCGATGAAATCTGGGGCTACCTGCCGGGCAAACGCAGCCAGTACGTATTTACCGAAGAGTGGTTCGATGGCCTGTTCGGCCTGGCGGCGGATGAGTCCATGAACGACGCCTACTGGGCGGATCTGCTGAAAGTGCGTAGCGAAGTGAACAAGGTGCTTGAGCAGGCGCGTGCAGACAAACTGATCGGTGGCTCTCTGGAAGCCAGCGTAACGCTGTATGCCGATGCTGAGCTGGCCGCGAAGCTGAACAGCCTGGGTGAAGAGCTGCGCTTTGTGCTGCTGACCTCCGGTGCTCAGGTGGCGGATTACGCTCAGGCTGGCGACGACGCGCAGCAGAGCGAGATCGTCAAAGGCCTGAAGATCGCTCTGCGTAAAGCAGACGGTGAGAAGTGCCCGCGCTGCTGGCATTACACCACCGATATCGGCCAGAACGCTGCGCATGCAGACGTTTGTGGCCGCTGTGCCACCAACGTCGCGGGCAGCGGCGAACTGCGTAAGTTTGCATAATGAGCCGCCCCGTTCTTTCTACCGGATTGCGCTGGTTGTGGCTGGTGCTGGTGGTGATTGGCATCGATTTCGCCAGCAAGCAGTGGATTATGAATACGCTGATGCTGCACGAGTCGATGCCGGTGATGCCATTTTTTAACTTCTTTTATGCTCACAACTACGGCGCGGCGTTCAGCTTCCTCGCCGATAAAGGTGGCTGGCAGCGCTGGTTCTTCGCCGGCATTGCCATCGCTATTGTCGTCGTGCTGCTGGTGATGATGTACCGTAGCCCGGCGAGCAATAAACTGAATAACATCGCCTATGCGCTGATCGTGGGTGGCGCATTGGGCAACCTGTTCGACCGGTCATATCATGGCTTCGTGGTGGACTTCATCGATTTTTACGTTGGAGACTGGCACTTCGCCACGTTTAATATCGCAGACTGCGCTATCTGTATAGGTGCTGCGCTGGTCGTACTGGAAGGGTTTATCAGCCCGGCCGGTAAACAGGCTAAGAATAAAGGGTAGGGCATGATCGATTCTGTACAGCGCGACAGCTCACTGCTGGTGCATTTCACCTTAAAACTGGCGGACGGTTCTACCGCAGAATCCACGCGTAACAACGGTAAGCCGGCGCTGTTTTGTCTGGGTGACGGCAGCCTGTCCGAAGGGCTGGAAAACCAGCTCATCGGGCTCAAGGTGGGTGACAAGCACGCCTTTGCGCTGGAGTCTGAAGACGCTTTCGGCGGCATCAGCCCGGATTTAATCCAGTATTTTTCCCGCCGTGATTTTATGCAGGCGGGAGAACCGGAGATTGGCGCAATCATGCTGTTCTCCGGCATGGACGGTAACGAAATGCCCGGTGTGATCCGTGAAATTTCTGGTGATTCTATCACCGTGGATTTCAACCATCCGCTGGCCGGGCAGACCATTCATTTTGACGTAGAAGTACTGGAGATTAATCCGGTACTGGAGGCGGCGAATGCAGATCCTGTTGGCTAACCCACGCGGTTTTTGTGCGGGCGTTGATCGCGCTATCAGCATTGTCGAGCGTGCGCTGGAGATGTACGGCGCACCGATTTACGTTCGTCATGAAGTTGTGCATAACCGCTACGTGGTGAACAGCCTGCGCGAGCGCGGGGCGATTTTTATTGAGGAAATCAGCGAAGTGCCGGATGGCTGCATTCTGATTTTCTCCGCCCACGGCGTTTCCCAGGCGGTGCGTGCAGAAGCGAAAGCGCGCGATCTCACTATGCTATTCGATGCCACCTGTCCGCTGGTGACCAAAGTCCATATGGAAGTTGCGCGTGCCAGCCGTAAGGGCACCGAGGCGATCCTGATTGGCCACGCCGGTCACCCGGAAGTGGAAGGCACCATGGGCCAGTACAATAACCCGAAAGGGGGGATGTACCTGGTGGAAGCGCCCGCTGATGTGTGGAAGCTGCAGGTGAAGGATGAAGACAACCTGTGCTTTATGACTCAGACCACGCTGTCGGTGGACGACACTTATGAAGTGATCGATGCCCTGCGCGCGCGTTTCCCAAAAATTGTGGGTCCGCGCAAAGACGATATCTGTTACGCGACGACCAACCGCCAGGAAGCGGTGCGTACGCTGTCGAAGGATGCGGACGTGGTGCTGGTGGTGGGTTCGAAAAACTCCTCTAACTCCAACCGTCTGGCCGAACTTGCGCAGCGCGCCGGTAAGCTGGCGCGGCTGATCGATTCTGCCGATGATATTCAGGAAGAGTGGATCAAAGGCGCGCGCTGCGTTGGCGTTACTGCCGGTGCATCGGCTCCTGACGTGCTGGTGCAGGAAGTTATCCAGCGGCTGAATCAGCTTGGCGGTGTGGATGCCATTGAGCTGATTGGTCGCGAAGAGAATATCGTGTTTGAAGTGCCGAAAGAGCTTCGCGTTGAGGTTCGGCAGGTCGATTAATCGGCTTGTTTCGCTGGCTGTTGCACAGATGGCTGGACGAATAGTTTGCTGTGATTTCGCTGGCTATCAGATAGGTTGCAGCGAGGACGGGTGGGCTTTGGCCTGGCGGTCCTCGCACCGGGCTTTGCCCGGTTCCCTCACTACGTTCGTCAGCCTTTTGGACCGGTGAAGATGGCGCGTCCCTGCGCCAGCTTCACCTCTCGCCAACGTCCTGTTGGCAAGTCCAGTCTTCCTCTCTCCGTTCCGCGCTGCGGATTGCCCTGCCAAAGCCCACCCGTCCTCGCCTCACTTTCCGCGTTGCCTGTTGAATACGATCATATATCTGACGTTATCTTTAGACTCGCTACATCCATTGATGAAAGGGGACAGTGCATTCCACAGCGCTGAGGTGGAGGCAGCAGTCCAGGAGACGGCAACAGAGATAGCCAAAAGCCAGTAAATCTATGAAGCAATGGCCGCATATCTACTCGCTGTATCTGACGCTGTCTTTGAACCCGCGACGCCATTGATAAAAGGGGGGACAGCCTCTGCGGCTGCAGGGCATTCCGCAGCGCTGAGGCGGAGGCAGCAGGCCAGGAGACACCAACAAGGATGTTGGTGTCAGGTGAAGTTGGGGCAGGGATGCACCATCTTCACCGGTCCGACAGGCCGGATGCCGTAGACGAAGGCACCGCGCAGCGGCGCGAGGACCGCCCGAAAGCCGCAGAGGCTGTCCCCTAACCCAAAGCTATCAGCGGCAAAAACACCAGCCACACCATGATCCAGCTTTCTCCCTAACCCAAAGCCATCAGCGGCAAAAACATCAGCCACGCCATGATCCAATCTTCTCCCTAACCCAAATCCATCAGCGACAACCTCTCCCCGATCCGCCATAAATCTGTTTTACTGATAATCTGCGCCAGCTGGCGTAAAATTCTAATTATGTGGTTTTAATTGTGGCGCAGAGGTTAACGCGTGGTTAATCTGTATGCGCTTTGCATGCATAGAAATCTGTCAGGAATGAATAATTATGAGTAACGCAGAAATCCGTATCGCCGTTGTGGGAGCCGCAGGGCGTATGGGGCGTCAGCTGATTCAGGCTGCTGTTCAGGCTGAAGGTGCACGTCTGGGTGCCGCCGTAGTGCGTGCCGGTTCTTCTCTGGTTGGCAGCGATGCCGGTGAACTGGCGGGTTGTGGCGTACAGGGCGTGAAGATTAGCGACAGCCTGGATGCGGTGGTCAACGACTTCGACGTATTGATCGACTTCACCCGCCCGGAAGCGACGCTGAACTATCTGGAATTTTGCCGCCAGCATAAAAAAGCGATGGTAATTGGTACTACCGGTTTCGATGACGCCGGGAAAGCCGCAATCAAAGCCGCTGCGGAAGATATCGGTATCGTGTTTGCCGCCAACTTCAGCGTCGGTGTGAATCTGGTGCTCAAGCTGCTGGAAAAAGCGGCCAAAGTGATGGGCGAGTACGCGGATATCGAAATTGTAGAAGCGCATCACCGTCATAAAGTCGATGCTCCTTCCGGCACGGCGCTGGCAATGGGTGAGGCGATTGCCGATGCCATGGACTGGGATCTGAATGAGCACGCGGTTTACGCGCGTGAGGGGATCACCGGGGAACGTAAGGCGCAGACCATCGGTTTTGCTACCGTTCGCGCGGGCGATATCGTTGGTGAGCACACCGCGCTGTTTGCAGATATCGGTGAGCGGGTAGAGATTACCCACAAGGCTTCCAGCCGCATGACCTTTGCTAATGGTGCGGTTAAAGCAGGATTATGGTTGGGTGCGCATAAATCAGGTCTTTTTGACATGAGAAGCGTGCTTAATCTTGATGATTTATAAGTGTTGTAAACCATCGTGATGTGGTTATTTCAATCATAAGTTTATGATTGGATGGGCAATAATTTTATTGCCCTTTTTATTTTTTAAAAATGACATCTTTTTGTCATTTATCATCTGTAGTCCTTGTAATATTACCTTTACCCCTTCTGAGAACTCCTTTTTATAAGATTTTTGACCATTTGGTCCACTTTTTCACGTTCCGGCATCCGTTTTTATGCATTCACTGGCAGGCAACCGATTTTATTGCCAGGATATGTGGTGTTTTCAGCGTTAATCTTCTTATAAACCAACCAGTGAGTTAAAAAGTGAAGAAAAAGTGCCTCGCAGGGTAGACATTCGCGAGGGCGATCATTAGAATGCGCGCAATTTGCCAAAAACTGAGCAGTCAGGCAGTTTTTGCATTGATTCAGTGCTATTTCTGAATTAATATGCAGATATTGTGACTGTTTATTCCCTGGAGGATGTTTTGATTAAGTCAGCGCTCTTGGTTCTGGAAGACGGAACCCAATTCCACGGTCGGGCCATCGGGGCAACCGGATCGGCAGTGGGAGAAGTTGTTTTCAACACTTCAATGACCGGTTATCAAGAAATCCTCACTGATCCTTCCTATTCCCGCCAAATCGTTACTCTTACTTATCCCCATATCGGCAATGTCGGCACCAACTCAGCTGACGCAGAATCTACTCAGGTACATGCACAGGGTCTGGTGATCCGTGACTTACCGCTGATTGCCAGCAACTATCGCAATGAAGAAGGGCTGACCGACTATCTGGTCCGCAACAACATTGTCGCTATTGCCGATATCGATACGCGTAAGCTGACTCGTCTGCTGCGCGAAAAAGGGGCGCAGAACGGCTGCATTATTGCCGGAGATGCACTGGACGCTGCTGTGGCGCTGGAAAAGGCTAAAGCCTTCCCTGGCCTGAAAGGCATGGACCTGGCGAAAGAAGTGACCACCCCGGAAGCCTACAGCTGGCTGCAGGGTAGCTGGACGCTGGAAGGCGACCTGCCTGCGGCGAAAGCGGAAGGTGAACTGCCGTTCCACGTAGTGGCCTACGATTACGGCGTGAAGCGCAATATTCTGCGTATGCTGGTGGATCGCGGCTGCCGCCTGACCGTGGTGCCTGCACAGACTCCGGCTGAAGACGTATTAAAGCTGAACCCGGACGGTATTTTCCTCTCCAACGGCCCTGGTGACCCGGAGCCGTGCGACTACGCCATCAGCGCGATTAAGCGTTTCCTGGAAACCGATATTCCGGTATTCGGCATCTGCCTCGGTCACCAGCTGCTGGCGCTGGCCAGCGGTGCAAAAACCGTGAAGATGAAACTTGGTCACCACGGTGGCAACCACCCGGTGAAAGATCACGATAAGAGCACCGTGATGATTACCGCCCAGAACCACGGTTTTGCCGTTGATGATAGCAACCTGCCTGCGAATCTGCGCGTGACGCATACCTCACTGTTTGACCACACGGTCCAGGGTATTCACCGCACGGATAAAGCGGCTTTCAGCTTCCAGGGTCACCCTGAAGCCAGCCCGGGCCCGCACGATGCAGCCCCCCTGTTCGATCACTTTATCGAACTGATTGAAGCTTACCGTTCCAGCGCGAAATAAGGTCAGGAGAGAGAGCAATGCCAAAACGTACAGACATAAAAAGTATCCTGATCATTGGCGCAGGTCCTATTGTTATCGGTCAGGCCTGTGAATTTGACTATTCCGGTGCGCAGGCGTGTAAGGCGCTGCGTGAAGAGGGCTACCGCGTCATTCTGGTGAACTCTAACCCGGCGACCATTATGACCGACCCGGATATGGCCGATGCGACCTACATCGAGCCGATTAACTGGGAAGTGGTGCGTAAAATCATCGAAAAAGAGCGCCCGGATGCCGTGCTGCCAACCATGGGCGGCCAGACTGCGCTGAACTGTGCGCTGGAGCTGGAGCGCCGTGGCGTGCTGGAAGAGTTCGGTGTGACCATGATTGGTGCTACCGCCGATGCGATTGATAAAGCCGAAGACCGTCGCCGCTTCGACGTGGCGATGAAAAGCATCGGCCTGGACACCGCGCGTTCCGGTATCGCCCATAATATGGAAGAAGCGCTGGCGGTTGCCGCCGACGTGGGCTTCCCGTGCATCATTCGTCCTTCCTTCACCATGGGCGGCACCGGCGGCGGTATCGCTTACAACCGTGAAGAGTTCGAAGAGATCTGCGAACGCGGTCTGGATCTGTCGCCAACCAACGAGCTGCTGATTGATGAGTCGCTGATTGGCTGGAAAGAGTACGAGATGGAAGTGGTGCGTGATAAAAACGATAACTGCATCATCGTCTGCTCGATTGAAAACTTCGATGCCATGGGGATCCACACCGGTGACTCGATTACCGTTGCGCCAGCACAGACGCTGACCGACAAAGAGTACCAGATCATGCGTAACGCCTCGCTGGCGGTGCTGCGTGAAATCGGCGTGGAAACCGGTGGCTCCAACGTGCAGTTCTCCGTTAACCCGGAAAACGGCCGCCTGATCGTTATCGAAATGAACCCGCGCGTATCACGCTCTTCCGCGCTGGCATCGAAAGCGACCGGCTTCCCGATTGCTAAAATCGCCGCCAAGCTGGCGGTGGGCTTCACCCTCGATGAGCTGACCAACGATATCACCGGCGGCCTGACCCCGGCATCGTTTGAACCGTCTATCGACTACGTGGTGACCAAGATCCCACGCTTCAACTTCGAGAAATTTGCCGGTGCTAACGACCGTCTGACCACCCAGATGAAATCCGTGGGTGAAGTGATGGCGATTGGCCGCACGCTGCAGGAATCCATGCAGAAAGCGCTGCGCGGTCTGGAAGTGGGCGCGCATGGTTTCGACCCGAAAGTTGACCTTAACGATGCTGAAGCGCTGACCATCATTCGTCGCGAGCTGAAAGATGCCGGTTCAGACCGCATCTGGTACATCGCCGACGCCTTCCGTGCCGGAATGACCGTGGAAGATGTCTTCGCACTGACCAACGTGGATCGCTGGTTCCTGGTGCAGATTGAAGAGCTGGTTCAGCTGGAGCAGCAGGTAGCGAAAGTCGGTCTGAACGGCCTGACCTACGACTTCCTGCGCACCCTGAAGCGTAAAGGCTTTGCCGATGCGCGCCTGGCAGCGGTTGCCGGTGTGACCGAATCAGAAATTCGTAAACTGCGCGAGCAGCACAACCTGCACCCGGTGTACAAACGTGTGGATACCTGTGCGGCCGAGTTCTCGACCGACACCGCCTACATGTATTCCACCTATGAAGAAGAGTGCGAAGCGAACCCGAATCAGGATCGCGACAAAATCATGGTGCTGGGCGGCGGTCCAAACCGTATCGGTCAGGGTATCGAATTCGATTACTGCTGCGTTCACGCCTCGCTGGCGCTGCGCGAAGACGGTTTCGAAACCATTATGGTGAACTGTAACCCGGAAACCGTCTCCACCGACTATGACACCTCCGATCGTCTGTACTTCGAGCCGGTAACGCTGGAAGACGTGCTGGAAATCGTGCGCATCGAGAAGCCGAAAGGCGTTATCGTACAGTACGGCGGCCAGACTCCACTGAAACTGGCGCGTGCGCTGGAAGCCGCAGGCGTACCGGTTATCGGCACCAGCCCGGACGCGATTGACCGTGCTGAAGACCGCGAGCGTTTCCAGCAGGCGGTTGACCGCCTGGCGCTGAAACAGCCTGCCAACGCCACTGTGACCACCATCGAAATGGCGGTAGAGAAAGCGGCCACCATCGGCTATCCGCTGGTTGTGCGCCCTTCCTACGTGCTGGGTGGCCGGGCGATGGAAATCGTTTACGACGAAATCGACCTGAAGCGCTACTTCACCACCGCAGTTTCCGTTTCCAACGATGCGCCGGTGCTGCTGGATCGCTTCCTGGATGACGCGGTAGAAGTCGACGTGGATGCGATCTGCGACGGTGAGCAGGTGCTGATTGGCGGCATCATGGAACATATCGAACAGGCTGGCGTTCACTCCGGTGACTCCGCCTGCTCCCTGCCGGCCTACACGCTGAGCAAGGAAATTCAGGATGTGATGCGTCAGCAGGTTGAGAAGCTGGCCTTCGAGCTGGGTGTACGTGGTCTGATGAACGTGCAGTTTGCGGTGAAGGATAACGAAGTTTACCTGATTGAGGTGAACCCTCGTGCCGCTCGTACCGTGCCGTTCGTCTCCAAAGCCACCAGCGTGCCGCTGGCGAAAGTGGCCGCGCGCGTGATGGCCGGTAAAACGCTGGCTGAGCAGGGCGTGACCGAAGAAATTATCCCGCCGTACTTCTCGGTGAAAGAAGTGGTGCTGCCGTTCAACAAGTTCCAGGGCGTGGACCCTATCCTTGGCCCGGAAATGCGTTCTACCGGTGAAGTGATGGGCGTAGGCCGCACCTTCGCTGAAGCCTTCAGTAAAGCGATGCTGGGTGCGCAGAGCAACATGAAGAAGAGCGGTCGTGCGCTGCTGTCGGTTCGTGAAGGCGATAAGAAACGTATCGTTGAGCTGGCGCGTCGTCTGCTGGGCTTCGGCTTTGAGCTGGATGCCACCGACGGTACCGCAGCCGTGCTGAAGGCTGCCGGCATCGAAGTGCGTCGCGTCAACAAGGTGCATGAAGGCCGTCCGCACATTCAGGACCGCGTGAAGAACGGTGAGTACGTGTATATCGTTAACACCACCGCAGGCCGCCAGGCGATTGAAGACTCCAAGCTGATCCGCCGCAGTGCGCTGCAGTATAAAGTGCACTACGACACCACGCTGAACGGTGCTTTCGCTACCACCAACTCGCTGAACGCCAGCGCGATCGACCAGGTTATCTCCGTGCAGGAAATGCACGCGCAGATTAACGGCTGATCACGGCTTAAGTGACCATGAACCCTCGCCCCGGCGAGGGTTTTTTATTTGCGCGATGATTTCCTGGAGATTACCGGTTTTGTGATCTCATGGCTTGCAACAATATCCCGGCGTTATAGGATTGCCGGGTTGGTTGGATTGTTAGGTGCTGAATGAACAGCCTGTTGTATACCAAGAGTAATAGGGAAATTGATAATGAAAAAAATCGTCCTGGCGACGTTAATCGTTGCCGTTATGTCTCCGCTGGCCTTTGCTGCGAAAGATGTCACCACCAAACCTGATGTTTACTTCCTGAAAGAATCACAATCCATTGACAGCCTGGCGCTGCTTCCTCCTCCTCCGGCGGTGGACAGCATTGAGTTTCTCAATGATAAAACCCAGTACGACGCGGGAAAAATGCTGCGTAACACCCCACGGGGTAAGCAGGCATGGAAAGATGCGAACGTTGAGGGTGACGGCGTGGCAGAAGCGTTTTCAGACGCTTATGGCATGTCCATCAACAAAGAAAAAACGCCTGAACTGGATCGTCTGGTAAAAAAAATGCGTGAGGATGCGGGCGATCTTGCTACGCGCAGCGCCAAAGAGCATTACATGCGTATCCGCCCGTTTGCCTTCTATCATGAGGCGACCTGCCGGTCTGATGAAGAAGGAAAACTGTCAACCAACGGCTCTTATCCTTCCGGGCATACCACCATCGGCTGGGCTACCGCGCTGGTGCTGTCCGAGATCAACCCCGACCGCCAGGGCCAGATCCTGCAGCGGGGCTATGAGATGGGGCAGAGCCGGGTGATCTGTGGATATCACTGGCAAAGCGATGTGACGGCTGCTCGCGTGGTGGCGTCAGCCATTGTTGCGCGTCTGCATGCGGAACCAACGTTTATCAGCCAGCTGCAGAAAGCCAAAGACGAATTTAAACGCCTGCAGGGCAGCACGCACTAATTTACGCCTTCCTTTCGCCACCAACACTCGATTAGCGGCTCCGTCGTTCGGGGCCGCTGTCTGCGCATTCGCTGCGCAATTCATCCTAAATCTGCACTCTTGCCGATCAGAAGATTTGCTTATTCCTCGTCTCTTTTCTTATAAATCAGCATGTTAACTTTTGGCATCAAAATTGCCTTATCTGAATCAGGTTGAGTTGTTGGACCAATTTCAGGAGGCAGCATGTCATCACTTCCCACCGCACTGGCACCGATAGCCGTACAGCACAGCGATGTGCTGGTGCTTGATGCGCTGACGCGCTACGTCGCGCAGTCAGGGATGCAGATCGGCGAGCGCCTGCCGCCGGAGCGGGTGCTGGCAGAGCAGCTTGCCGTTAGCCGCAATACGGTGCGCGAAGCGCTGAAACGCTGGGAAACGCTGGGCATTATCATGCGGCGTAAGGGCAGCGGCACCTTTCTGCAGGCCGAAGTCACCAGCAATGACAGTTTTCTGTCGCTGCGCTTCAAAAACGACTCACAAAACATGCTGCACGCGCTGGAGGTCCGCCGGATTATTGAGACCGAATCCTGCGCACTGGCGGCGGTGCGCGCCACGGCGGATAACCTGTTGCTGATTGAACAGCGTCTGCTGGAGATGGAGCGCGTACACCTGGCCGTCGGTTCCGCCGGCGCGGAGGACTGGCTATTTCACTCCAGTATTTACCAGGCGGCGCACAACCCGCTGTTACTGCATATGGTGGTGGGGCTGTACGACACCCTGCACGCCTTTTTTGAATCCCCGCCCGAGCAGGCGCTGTTCAGCGACTCGTTTCCGCTACACCGCACACTGTTTCAGGCCATACAGCAGCGCGATGCCGATGAGGCAAAGCGCGTCAGCCATCTGATTCTCGACATAACCGAACGTGACATGAAGGACGTGATCCATGCAGCCAGAAAAGCGTAGTGACCAGACCCAGTTAACCCACGATGCCCGTCATGACAAAGGGGCCGTATCGCCGCCGATTTACCAGTCTTCGCTGTTCAGCTTCAGCGACTACGACAGCATGATTGCCCGCTTCCGTGGCGACAGCGATCAGCCGCTCTATTCCCGCGTGGATAACCCGACGGTGAAAGAGCTGCAGGAAAAGGTGGCGAAGCTGGAGCAGGGGGAAGCCTGCCTGGCATTCAGCAGCGGCATGGCGGCGATCAGCAACGCCATTCTCAGCGTGGTATCGCCCGGTGACAAAGTGGTGTGTATCAATCACGTTTACCCGGATACCTATCGTTTCCTGCGTGGCTTCTGCCAGCGCTTCCGTATTCGCAGCGAATTCGTCGACGGTGAGTCGCTCGAGTCGGTTAAAGCGGCGCTGTCCGGCGCGAAACTGCTGTATCTGGAAAGCCCGAGTAGCTGGGTGATGGGCGAACAGGACCTGCGTTCGCTGGCCGAACTGGCGCAGTCGATGGGCGTCACCACCATTATCGACAATAGCTGGGCGTCGCCGCTGTATCAAAAACCGCTGACGCTGGGTATCGATATCGTGGTGCATTCCGCCTCGAAATACATCAGCGGCCACAGCGATGTGGTGGCCGGACTGGTGATTGCCAGCCGCGAACGCATTGCCGCTATCACCAGCGGGGTCAGCCCGTTCCTCGGCGGCAAGCTGTCGGCTAATGAAGCCTGGCTGCTGATCCGCGGCCTGCGAACGCTGCCGCTGCGTATGCGTCAGCATCAGGAGAGCGCCCTGAGCATTGCCCGGCAGTTGCTGGCGCATCCGCAGGTCACCCGCGTTTATCACCCCGGTCTTGAACCGCTGCCTTCCTCCGCCCTCAGCGGCTACAGCGGGCTGTTTGCCTTCGAACTGGATGAGTCGGTAGATATTCCCCGCTTCTGTAATGCGCTTGGCCTGTTCCATATGGGCGTGAGCTGGGGCGGTTTTGAGAGCCTGGTGATGCCGGCGATCTCGGTGCTCAACCAGGCAGGAGAGTTTAATTCCGCTCGCGATTTTGGCGTGTCGCCCCGCGTGGTGCGCGTCTCTATCGGTCTGGAAGAGACGGAAGAGTTGTGGCTCGACTTGCAGCAGGCGATTGCCGCCGCACGCTAAACCCCGCCCGGCGGGACATTTCATCTAACCAGAGGTCATCATCATGCAACATCCTATGCGCGCTTTGTTATGCCAGTGCGTGGTCGCCGCCCTGGGAATGGGTGCCGCGGTCTTTAGCCAGGCCGCCACCAAACTGACGCTGGTAGAGGTGATCACCAGCCCGGCAAGGACCGCCGTTTTGCAGGAGATGCTGACGGACTACAAGAAACAGCATCCGGGAACGGAAATCGAGGTGATCTCGCTGCCGTGGGGCCAGGCGTTTGAAAAGCTGGGCACCATGCTGCAAAGCGGCCAGGTGCCGGACGTAGTGGAGATGCCGGATACCTGGCAGGGGCTGTACGCCAGCAACAATATGCTGGAAGACCTGGAGCCGCAGCTGAAAAGCTGGTCTGCCACGCCGCAGCTGACCGACAAGGCGCTGGCGATGGCGCGTGCCGCCAACGGTAAAGCGACGATGATCCCTTACGGCTTCTATTTGCGGGCGATGTTCTGGAACAAGAAGCTGTTCCAGCAGGCGGGCCTGAGCGAAGCGCCGAAAACCATGGATGAGTTTGTTGCCGATGCGAAGAAAATCAGCGCGCTGGGCAACGGCATCAGCGGCTACTGCATGCGCGGTGGCGTGGGCGGCACCAACGCGTGGATGATGTTTATGGCGGCGATGAACGGCTCGCCGGACTTCTTCGATAAACAGGGTAACAGCACGCTGACCCAGCCCGGAGCGCTGAAGGGGGCGCAGCTGCTGGTGGATATGTACCAGAGCGGCGGCGCACCGAAGGATAGCGTGAACTGGGGCTTTAACGAGATCGTTTCCGGCTTCTACTCCGGTAAATGCGCGATGCTCGATCAGGACCCGGATGCGCTGATCGCCATCAAAAACAGCATGCCTGCCGAGGACTTTGCCGTAGCTCCGATGCCGGTTGGCCCGTCGGGTAAAGCCTTCCCGACCATTGGCTATACCGGCTGGTCGGTGTTCAAACAGGCAAAACAGAAGGATCAATCCTGGCAGCTGATCCAGTTCCTCAGCAGCGAGTCAAACAACCTCACCTGGTCGAAGTTCGTCGGTACGTTGCCGATCTACAAGGGCGCGGAAAACGATCCTTACTACCACTCGCCGCAGTTTGCCGGCTGGTTTGCCGAGCTGAACAGCCCGAACTACGTGCCGCTGACCATGCCGACGCATCTGAAAGGCTGGGGCTACTTTAACTCGGTGATTGTGAAGGAAAGCTCGCAGGAAACCCTGCTGGATCAGAATGATACGGAATCCATGGTCAAGGACTGGGCGAAATACCTGACGAAAGAGCAGAAGGCCTGGCTGGCCACGCAATAACAGTGATTCCCGCTCAGGCGGGAGCCTTTACGGAGACGCCCTATGATGCTTGATACCCCCGCTGGCCGCGTCGCCAGCGCTCCGCGCTTTGCTCGCCTGCGTATGCTGGCCGAGCCGTGGCTTTACCTCAGCCCGACGCTGGTGCTGATCGGGCTGTTTATTTTTGTGCCGATGATGATCGGCATTTCCTACGCCTTCCAGAATATTCAGCTGTTGAATCCCATGGACAGCGGCTGGGTCGGTCTGGATAACTTTCGCCAGATGTTTGACGATCGGCGGTTCTTTAAGGCGCTGGGCCATACCGTGAACTGGACGCTGACCTCGCTGGCGCTGCAGTTCGCGCTGGGCCTGGGGCTGGCGCTGCTGCTGAATCGCGAGTTCCCGCTGCGCCGCTGGGCGCAGGCCTTGGTGTTTCTGCCGTGGGCAGTACCGGCATTTTTATCCGGCCTGACCTGGTCGTGGCTGCTTAACCCGGTAATCGGTATTTTGCCGCACTGGCTGGTGGATCTGCACGTGCTCAGCGAGCCGTACAATATCCTCTCCGATCCGCAGCTGGCACTGTACGGACCGGTGATCGCCAACGTCTGGTTTGGCATTCCCTTTTTTGCCATCACTCTGCTTGCTGCCTTGCAGTCGATCCCGAAGGATCTCTATGAAGCCGCGTCGATGGACGGTGCCAGCGGCTGGCAGCAGTTTAAGCGCGTGACGCTGCCGTTCCTGGCTCCGATGATCGCGATTACCGTGATGCTGCGAACCATCTGGATCGCCAACTTTGCCGATCTGATCGTGGTGATGACCGACGGCGGCCCCGCCGGTTCCACCTCGATCCTCTCCAGCTACATCTTTACCACCGCCTACCGCAAGCTGGACTTCGGCTATGCCTCGGCGATGGCGGTATTCCTGCTGGTGCTGATGACCTGCTACGCGCTGGTGCTGCTACGCATTCGCCAGCGTCTGTTGAAATAAGGAGGCGACGATGAGTGCTCTGTTACGTTTGATTGGCCATCGTGCCGGTATCCTGTGTTATCTGTTATTTGCGCTGTTCCCGCTGTACTGGGTGATCAAAATTTCGCTGACCCCCGATCCCCTGTTGTTCAGCGAGGGCGTCCGGCTGTGGCCAGCGTCGCTGACCCTGGACCACTTCCGCCGGGTGCTGGTGGAGAGTGACTTCCCGACCTTCTTCACCAACAGTCTGATCGTCTCGTTCGGCACCGCTGCGCTGTCGACTGTGGTGGCGGCCGCTGCGGGCTACGCGTTTTCCCGCTTTGGCTTTCGCGGCAAAACGGTGATGGCTGCGGCGCTGCTGTTTACCCAGATGTTCCCGCTGGTGATGATCCTGGCGCCGATTTATAAGGTGATGGCGCCGCTGGGGCTGACCAACAGTCTGTTCGGTCTGATCCTGGTTTACAGCGCGTTCAACGTACCGTTTGCCACCTTTCTGATGCAGTCGTTTTTCGATGCGATCCCGAAAGATCTGGAAGAGTCCGCGATGCTGGAAGGGTGCACCCGCTTCCAGGCGCTGTATCGGGTGCTGATGCCACTGACCCTGCCGGGGATGGCCGCCACGCTGGGGTTTGTCTTTACCGCCGCGTGGAGCGAACTGCTGTTCTCGCTGATGCTGATTAATAAAAACGAAGTGATGACCTTCCCGGTCGGTCTGCTGAGCTTCGTGTCTAAATTCGCCGTTTCCTGGGGAGATATGATGGCCGCCGCCGTGCTGGCGCTGATCCCCGCCTGTCTGTTTTTCGCCTTCATTCAGCGCTACCTGATCCAGGGGCTGACGGCTGGCGCGGTAAAAGGATAATCGTTATGGCTCAAATTTCTCTGTCTCAAATCCAGAAGCGCTACGGCAACGTTGAGGTGCTGCGCAATATCGATCTGACTATCGCCGACGGCGAGTTTGTGGTGCTGGTAGGGCCGTCGGGATGCGGTAAATCCACCCTGCTGCGCACCATCGCCGGGCTGGAGCTGGCCAGCAGCGGGGATATCCGCATCGGCAGCCGCCTGATGAATCAGGTTGCGCCAAAGGATCGCGATATCTCAATGGTGTTTCAGAGCTATGCGCTCTATCCGCACCTGACCGTGGCGCGCAATATGGGCTTCAGCCTGGAAGTACAAAAGCGCCCGAAGGCGGAAATTGATGCAGCGGTGCAGCGCGCGGCGGAGATCCTCAGCCTGACGCACCTGTTGGATCGACGGCCCAAAGAGCTGTCCGGCGGCCAGCGCCAGCGCGTGGCGATGGGACGGGCGATTGTGCGCCAGCCGCAGGTGTTTCTGTTTGATGAGCCGCTCTCTAACCTTGATGCTCAGCTGCGCGGGCAGATGCGGGTGGAGATAAAAAAACTGCATCAGCAGCTGAGTAATACCATTGTTTACGTCACCCACGATCAGGTGGAGGCGATGACGCTGGCCGATCGCATCGTGGTGCTGAATCACGGGGTGATTCAGCAGGTGGGCACGCCGCTGGAGCTGTACGACACGCCAGCGAATAAATTTGTCGCCAGCTTTATCGGTTCCCCGCCGATGAACTTTATTAACGGGCGGGTACAGAGAGGCGATCGCGGCGCGTGTGTGGAAGTGAATACCCGACTGGTGCTGCCGCTGGGCGAACGCGATGGCATCGCGGCAGGTAAAGAGGTGATTTACGGCATTCGCCCGGAAAATATTACGCTGTGCGATCTGGCCGACGAGGGCGCGCTGCCGCTACAGGTGTCGCTGGTGGAGCCGACCGGGCTGTCCGAACTGATTCACGGCACGCTGCACGGCATCCCGCTGATGATTTACAGCACGCTGCGCTCGGGTGCACAGGCCGGGGATACCATCGGTATCGCGCTGGACGTGGCGCGAGTGCAGCTGTTTGATGCGGACAGCCAGATCCGCCTGTAGCGGTCAGGAAAGCGCGACCTTGATACCCAGCGCGATAAGCACGCCGCCCAGCAGCTTATCAACAATGCGCTGGGCCTTAGCCAGCCCGCGACGCACCGGAGCGCTCTGGATCAGCACCACCAGCAGCGGCCACCATAGCGCCGACAGGCCAAGGATGATACCGGCATACAGCAGTTTTTCGCTGATGTCGGAATTCACGCTCAGTACCTGGGTAAAGATCGACAGGAAGAACAGCGTGGCCTTGGGGTTCAGCAGATTGCACAGATAGCCCTGCAGGAACGCTTTCTTCAGCGAGGTCTGTTCCGGGGCAACCTGGCTGAGATCCATCTTGCTGCCGCCGCGAGAAATCAGTGCCTGAATGCCGATGTAAATAAGATAGCCCGCACCGGCATACTTCAGCAGCATAAACAGCCACGGCGTGGTGGTGATCACCACCGCCAGTCCGGCGACGCAGTAGGCCATATGGGTGGCGACGGCGCAGTTAACGCCGAGTGCACTCATCAGCGCCGCGCTGCGGCGATAGCGAGCGGCGTTCTTGATAATCAGGAAAAAATCGGGTCCGGGAGAGAGCATTCCCAGTGCCGCAATGGTCGCGACAAATAAACTGGTTTCTAACATGATGGTGGTCTGCATCTTAACGAAAGCAGAATTTTAGCACGCCGTCGGGGAATTTCATGGCGAAAATGGTGGGGAAAGTGACGCAACCGATAACCTGATAAACCTTTACTGAATAAGCTACGCTTTGCTATCGACGAAACTTTCGCCTTTCCGTATGATGGCGCCAATTTTACCCCTGTTGAGTTTTATATGATGATTAGCCTGATTGCGGCCCTGGCGGCCGATCGTGTAATTGGGATGGAAAATGCCATGCCGTGGCATCTGCCAGCGGATCTGGCCTGGTTTAAGCGCCACACCCTGAACAAGCCGGTGGTGATGGGGCGTCGTACCTGGGAATCCATTGGTCGCCCGCTGCCGGGACGCCTGAATATCGTGATTAGCAGTAAAAAAGGCGATGCGGAAGGGGTGACCTGGGTGACTTCTATCGAAGACGCGCTGAAAGCCGCTGGTGATGTTGAAGAACTGATGGTGATTGGCGGTGGTCGTATTTACGAGCAGCTGTTGCCGCGTGCCGATCGCCTGTATCTGACCCACATCGATGCGGAAGTGGAAGGGGATACCCATTTCCCTGACTATGAGCCGGACGAGTGGCAGTCAACCTTCAGCGAGTTCCACGATGCTGACGACAAAAACTCCCACAGCTTCTGCTTTGAGATTTTGGACCGTCGTTAACGATCGTCGTTAATCGTGAGAAGTTAAAAAGGGCGGACAATGCTGTCCGCCCTTTTGCTTTAAACAAGGCCCGTGCTTACAGGATTTCACTTTCGCGGCTGGAAACCTGGGTAAATACCCGCTTATCTTCCCAGCGCAGCATGGTCAGCGTGCCGCCCCAGCAGCAGCCCGTGTCCAGGCCAATAATTCCTTCCGGAGTCCCTTTACCTTCCAGCGACGCCCAGTGGCCGAATACGATGGTGTATTCACGCGAGACCGGGCCCGGAATGTTGAACCATGGTTTTAACGGTGGCGGGGCGCTTTCCGGCGATTCTTTACTGATCATATCCAGTTGACCGTTGGGGAAGCAGAAGCGCATCCGCGTCAGGGCGTTGCTGCTGAACCGCAACCGTGCCAGGCCACTCAGCTCCGGCGACCAGTTGTTGGGCATATCACCGTACATGGCATCAAGGAACAAAGGATAGGTATCGCTGCTCAGTACCGATTCCACCTCTCGTGCGCACATTTTGGCAGTTTCAATATCCCACTGCGGTGTGATGCCAGCATGCGCCATGACCAGCTTTTTCTCTTCATCGACCTGCAGCAGCGGCTGGCGACGCAGCCAGTTGATCAGCTCATCGGCATCGTCCGCCTGGAGCAGGGGTGAAATGCGATCCTTGGGCTTATTGCGGCTGATGCCGGCATACACTGCCAGCAAGTGCAAATCGTGGTTGCCCAGCACCAGTCTGACGCAGTCTCCCAGCGAACGCACAAAACGCAGTACTTCCAGTGAGTCCGGACCGCGCGCGACCAAATCACCGGTCAGCCATAGCTGGTCCTGCTGCGGATCGAAGGCAACCTGACCCAGCAGCGACCGCAGCTCGTCATAGCAGCCGTGAACATCCCCGATTAGATAAGTACTCATGCATCTGTCCTGAAAATATGAAAGCAGCCCTGGCGATCCCCGGCGATAAGCAGGGTAGTAGAGGCTGAAGGGAAAAGAGCGGATTAATGAATATGGCTGGCAATGGCCAGACGAAATACCGGGATATCCACCCGTAGTTTTTCGCCTTCGCTGTCCACCATCTGATAGTGGCCCTGCATGGTGCCCATTGGCGTTTCCAGCACTGCACCGCTGGTGTACTGGTATTCGCCGCCGGGTTCAATATGCGGCTGTTCACCGATAACGCCTTCGCCCTGAACTTCGGTTTCACGACCGTTACCGTTGGTGATCAGCCAGTAGCGGCCGAGAAGCTGAACGGAAACACGCCCCAGATTGCGGATGGTGATGGTGTAGGCAAAAACATAGCGATCTTCATCAGGTGCGGACTGCGACTCGATATAGACACTCTGTACCTGTACACAAACACGGGGCGTATCGTTCATATTCAGCTCTCCTGCGGCTGTGGATTCGCAGATAACCAGTTAGCCAGCTGGCAGTACTGCGCCACCGTAATGTTCTCGGCGCGCAGGGTGGGATCGATATTCATCTCTTCCAGCGCTTCCAGCGTGAACAGATGGCCCAGGCTGTTGCGCAGCGTTTTACGGCGTTTACCGAAGGCTTCTGTCGTGATGCGGCTCAGCACTCGAACGCTTTCTACCGGGTTAGGCAGCGTGGCGTAAGGCACCAGACGCACTACGGCGGAATCAACTTTCGGTGCCGGGGTGAAGGACTCCGGCGGGACTTCCAGCACCGGGATCACCTGGCAGTAGTACTGCGCCATTACCGTCAGACGACCATACGCCTTACTACCCGGACCGGCAACCAGACGATTCACCACTTCCTTTTGCAGCATAAAGTGCATGTCGCGAATTGAACCGACGTAGCTGAACAGGTGGAACATCAGCGGCGTGGAAATATTATACGGCAGGTTGCCGAACACGCGCAGCGGCTGGCCTTTTTCTGCGGCGAGCGCCGCAAAATCAAAGGTCATCGCATCCTGCTGGAAGATCGTCAGTTTCGGGCCAAGGAACGGATGGGTTTGCAGGCGCGCAGCCAGATCGCGGTCAAGCTCTACCACGGTCATTTCGTCAATGCGCTCGCCAACCGGCTCGGTCAGTGCGCCAAGGCCGGGGCCGATTTCGACAATCGCCTCGCCGCGCTGGGGGTGGATAGCGTTGACAATACTGTCGATAATATACTGATCGTTAAGGAAGTTCTGGCCAAAACGTTTGCGGGCAAAATGGCCCTGATGGACGCGACTATTCATTACTGCTCTTAATCATGGTGATGGCGAGGTTAAGCGCCGTTTTAAAGCTGCCCGCATCGGCCTGCCCGCTTCCGGCCAGCTCAAGAGCCGTACCGTGATCGACAGACGTGCGGATAAATGGCAGACCGAGGGTGATGTTCACCGCGCGGCCAAAGCCCTGATATTTTAGCACCGGGAGGCCCTGATCGTGATACATCGCCAGTACCGCGTCTGCATTTTGCAGATACTTGGGCTGGAACAGCGTATCGGCAGGGAGCGGGCCGGTCAGGTTTAACCCGCGCTGACGCAGTTCGTCCAGCGCCGGGATAATGGTATCAATTTCTTCGCGGCCCATATGGCCGCCTTCTCCGGCGTGGGGATTCAGCCCGCAGACCAGAATATGCGGTTCCCGGCTGCCGAACTTACTTTGCAGATCGGCATGCAGAATTGTAATCACTTCATGCAGGCTTTCACGCGTAATGGCGGCGGAAACGTCCTTCAGCGGCAGATGTGTGGTTGCCAGCGCTACGCGCAGCTCTTCCGTTGCCAGCATCATGACCACGCGATCGCAGCCCGCGCGTTCGGCAAAGAATTCGGTATGGCCACTGAATGGGATACCGGCATCGTTAATGACACCCTTGTGGACCGGTCCGGTGATCAGCGCGGCAAACTCGCCGTTCAGACAGCCATCGCAGGCGCGGGCGAGGGAAGCCAGCACGTAATGGCTGTTGTCCACGCACAGCTCACCGGCGGTCACCGGCTGTGCCAGCGGCAGCGGCAATACGGTCAGCGTGCCCGCGCTCTGAGGCTGAGCGGGCATATCCGGCTGGTATTCACGCAGGGTCAGGGGTAAATGCAAAGCTGCCGCGCGGGTGCGCAGCAGCTCGGAGTCGGCACAGATAACCAGTTCAACCGGCCAGGCCTGCTGGGCCAGCTGAACGATTAAATCGGGACCAATCCCGGCGGGTTCGCCGGGCGTGATAACGACGCGAAAGTTATTGCGCATTGGCATCCAGAATCTTCACGTAGGCGGCCGCACGCTCTTCCTGCATCCAGGTCTGTGCTTCTTCCGCAAACTTGCGGTTGAACAGCAGGCGGTAAGCCCGCTCTTTCTTCGCCGCGTCGGTCTTATCCACCTGGCGCGTATCCAGCAGCTGAATTAAATGCCAGCCGAAAGAAGAGTGAACCGGGGCGCTCATCTGGCCCTTTTGCAGACGCAGGAGCGCATCGCGGAAGGCCGGATCGAAGGTTTCCGGAGAAGCCCAGCCGAGGTCGCCGCCCTGATTCGCAGAGCCCGGATCCTGTGACAGCTGCTTAGCCGCATTGGCAAAGCTCAGCTTGCCGCTGTTGATTTCGTTGGCAACTTCCTGCAGCTTCTGGCGAGCCTGGTCATCGGTCATAATTGGTGACGGCTTCAGCAGAATATGGCGGGCATGCACTTCGGTTACGGAGATGCTCTGGCTGTCGCCGCGCATGTCGTTCACTTTCAGGATATGGAAGCCAACGCCGGAACGGATTGGACCGATAATGTCGCCTTTTTTGGCAGTAATCAGCGCCTGGCCGAACAGTGACGGCAGTTCCTGAATACGGCCCCAGCCCATGTTACCGCCCTTCAGCGCCTGTGGATCGGCGGAGTAGGTGATGGCCATCTTACCGAAGTCAGCGCCGCCCTTGGCTTCTTCAACCAGTTTACGCGCCAGCGCTTCCTGATCGTCAACCTGCTGCTGTGAAGGGTTTTCCGGCAGCGGCAGCAGAATGTGGCTGAGGTTCAGCTCGGTGCCCGCATCGTTCTGCGAGGCCATCTGCGTTGCCAGGGAGTCAACTTCCTGCGGCAGAATAGTGACACGGCGGCGAACTTCGTTATTGCGCACTTCTGAAGTCAGCATCTCTTTACGGATTTGCTCACGGTAGGTGGCGTAGTTGATACCGTCGTAGGCCAGGCGGCTACGCAGCTGATCGGCGCTCATTTTATTTTGTGCGGCGATATTGCCAATGGCCTGATCCAGCTGGGCATCGCTGATCTGAATGCCAGCCTGTTTCGCCATTTGCAGGAGAATGTTGTCCATAATCAGACGTTCAATAATCTGATGGCGTAACGTTTTATCATCGGGTAGCTGCTGTCCTGCCTGCTGTGCCTGACCTTTAACGGACTGCATCATGCCGTCCACATCACTTTCTAACACCACGCCGTTGTTAACAACAGCGGCGACTTTATCAACTACCTGCGGTGCTGCGAACGCGGTGCTGGCTGTCAGCGCGGCACCGAGGATCAGCATTCTCCAGTTCTTCATACTTTTTCCATTCTTCCTATCCGCAATGCGGGTTGGCATATCAAACATTACAACATCAGAAAGCGCGTTGATAAGGCAGGATGCCCTGACGCAGCATTTGACCGGTACCTAAGCCATAACTTGGGCTGAGGCCACGCAGCTCAATGTTGAACGAGACTTTATTATCATACTTACTGCTGTCGTCTTCCCAGCTGGTGATTTTACGTTCATAGCCAAGGCGAATCGCATAACAGCATGAGCTGTACTGGATACCCACCAGCTGATCGGCAGGCTGATTGGCTTTCGTATCGTAATACCACGCACCGACGACGGACCAGGCATCAGCAATAGGCCAGCTCGCTGTGGCACCAACCTGAGAAATACCTTCCTGATACAGCGGGTTAGTATATTGAGTCAGCGTCTGCTGAATATACTCCTCGCTGGTATAACGGTAGTTCAGCTGTACCATGCGGTCAGCATCACGTCGCCATTCCAGCACGGCGTTACCCTGTGAAACATTGTCCAGACGGGTGTCATACTGCAATCCACCACGCGCTGCCCAACGGTCGCTGATTTTCCAGTAGGTATCGCCCGCCCACACCAGGCTGCCCCGATCGTCATCGTCCGTATAGTTTAATCCGGTGCGTGCCGGGGTAAACGAGTAGATTTGACCAATGGAAGCGTTAAAACGTTCAACCAAATCGTTATCAAATATTCGCGTGGTCACACCGGTAGTCACCTGGTTCGCCGAAGCGATGCGATCCAGGCCGCTGTAAGTCTTGTCACGGAACAGACCGGTATAGTCGCTCTGCAACAGCGTTGAGTCATAGGCGTTGATATTGCTCTGGTTACGATACGGAATGTACAGGTACTGCATCCGCGGTTCCAGGGTCTGGGTATAGCCTGGCGACCAGTTCATATCACGGTCAAAGACCATCTTGCCGTCAATTTTAAACTGCGGCATAACGCGGTTAACCGAGTTCTTTAACTGGTTATCCTGGTTCTGGCTCAGCGAGTTGAAGTATTCAACATCATTTTGCTCATAGTGGGTTGCCAGCAGTTTGGCTTCGGTGTTCAGGCTACCCCAACTGTTAGAGAGCGGCAGGTCGATGGTGGGTTCCAGATGCAAACGCGTGGCGTCCGGAAGATCGCCGTTCACGTTGGTGAACTTCACTGCCTGAGCATAAAGATGCGTATCGAACGGACCGATATCATTTTTATAGTAGTTGAAGTCAAACTGCGGCTCTGCGCGATACACATTACGCGTGGAGTTATTGGCGAATATCTGGAACTGTTTGGTCGACAGCGTGGCATCCCAGTTCTTTTCCGCATAGCCCACGCTGAATTTCTGCGTGACATAGCCATCGGTGGTCGAACCGTAGGTGGAGTCAAGATCGGTAAAGTAATACGGATCGCTGACTTTGGTGTAGTCCGCGTTGAAACGCCAGTTCTGCTCGTAGACGCCGGAGTGACGCCAGTGGAACAGCCAGCGGTTCGAATCTTTATCGTCCGCATGCTCACGATTGTAAACGTCATCGGAGTTCATGTAGTCGAATTCCATCAGGCCAGTACCCACACCGGTCAGATAGCGGAACTCGTTCTGCCACTGCATGCCACGGCGGCTGATGTAGTGCGGCGTCAGCGTGGCATCGGCCTGTGGCGCGATATTCCAGTAGTACGGCAGCATAAACTCGAAGCCGCTGCTGCTGCCGTATTTGGCATTCGGGATCAGGAAGCCTGAACGGCGTTTGTCACCCACCGGCAGCTGCAGGTAAGGGCTGTAAAACACCGGTACCGGGCCGATCTTAAAGCGGGCGTTCCAGATTTCAGCCAGCTGCTCATCACGATCGTGGATCACTTCTGAACCCACTACGCTCCAGCTGTTCTGGCCCGGAAGACAGGAGGTGAAAGTGCCGTTTTCCAGAATGGTGTAGCTGCTGTCACCGCGCAGTTTCATCTGGTCGGCATCACCACGCCCCTGGCGGCCCACCATCTGGTAGTTACCGTTCCAGACGTTAGTGTCTTTGGTATTCAGATTTGACCAGGCTTTCGGGCCTTTCAGGATCACCTGATTATCGTCGTAGCGCACATTGCCGAGTGCATCCACGGTACGGGTAGGTGTGGCCTGACCCTGCACGGTTTTCTGGTGCAGCTGAACTTCGTCGGACTGCAGGCGGCTGTTGCCCTGCTGAATATCAACATTGCCGGTAAATACCGCGTTATCGGGGTAGTTTCCCTGCGCTTTGTCCGCATCAATGGTGACCGGCAGCTCGTTGGTTTTTTTTCCCTGTACCAGAGGACGGTCGTAACTAGGTACACCCAGCATACATTGAGATGCGAGGTCATCGGCCAGTCCTTGCTGGCTGTACAGCGCTGAACCGATTAGGGTTGCCAGCAATGTAGGTAGACTTTTTTTCATACGCGGTATCGAAAATTCCGTGGTCACTGGCATCATGCCGACAAACCGTCAGAGACTAACGTACTCAACTGGATTGCGCCAGTCATACCCACCATCTTTCAGGAGGGGGACTATTCGCTTCCGTCGACTCTTTGTCTGTCCGCATCAACCAAACAGGGATACTTCTGGTTGTTTGACCGTGTTGCCAATAGGCTATGGGATGAATGACAGGTATGATAATGCAATTTTTAGCCTTCAGCATGGCGAATTGAGGAGTATATGCGCTATTGGGGAAAAGTATTGGGTCTTGTGCTCGGTTTGTTATCCGGCGCGGGCTTTTGGGGACTGGTGATCGGTCTGTTGATTGGCCATTTGATTGACCGTGCAAGTGTGACCCGACAGCAGGGCTACTTTGCCAATCAGCAGACCCGCCAGGCGCTGTTTTTCCGTACGACCTTCCAGGTGATGGGGCATTTGACCAAGTCAAAAGGGCGGGTGACCGACGCGGATATTCAGATGGCCTCGTTGCTGATGGATCGTATGCAGCTGCATGGCGAGGCGCGTACCGCCGCACAGCGTGCTTTTCGTGAAGGCAAAGAGGGTGACTATCCGTTAAGGGATAAACTTCGCGAACTGCGCAGTGCCTGTTTTGGTCGTTTTGATTTGATCAGGATGTTTCTGGAAATTCAGATCCAGGCCGCGTTTGCCGACGGGTCTCTGCATCCTAACGAGCGCCAGGTGCTGTACGTGATTGCAGAAGAGCTGGGGATCTCCCGCGTTCAGTTCGATCAGTTCTTACGCATGATGGAGAGCGGCCAGCAGTTCGGCGGCGGCGGTTACCAGAGCGGCGGTTCTTCTCAGGGCGGTTACACCCCCGGCAGCCGTGGCCCGACGCTGGAAGATGCCTGTAGCGTGCTCGGTGTTAAAAGCAGCGATGAAGCCACCACTATCAAGCGTGCCTATCGTAAGCTGATGAGCGAACATCATCCCGACAAACTGGTGGCAAAAGGATTACCACCGCAGATGATGGAAATGGCTAAGCAGAAAGCGCAGGAAATTCAGGCCGCGTACGACCTGATTAAACGCGAGAAAGGATTCAAATAGCTCCCAGACAGGCTGCAAATCAAAAATCGGCGGGCTGGCGGAAGGTCATCGGCGTGCCGAACAGCGGATGAGTAATGCTCAGGCTCTCCGCATGTAGCTGCAGGCGCGGTGCCATTGCCCGCGCTTCATCGTGTGCATAGAAGCGATCGCCGAGAATCGGGTGCCCCAGCGCCAGCATATGCACACGAAGCTGGTGGGAGCGCCCGGTGATCGGTTTTAACTGCACGCGTGCGCTGTTGTCAGCGGCGTAGTCCAGCACCTGATACTCGGTCTGCGCCGATTTCCCGGTTTCAAAACACACCTTCTGCTTAGGCCGGTTCGGCCAGTCACATATCAGCGGTAAATCGACCAGGCCGCTTTCCGGCTGCGGATGCCCCCAGACGCGGGCGACGTAGGTTTTCTGCGGCTCGCGCTCGCGGAACTGGCGTTTCAGCTCACGTTCGGCGGCCTTATTGAGCGCCACGACGATCACGCCGCTGGTGGCCATATCCAGGCGATGCACGGATTCGGCTGTCGGAAAATCACGCTGGACGCGCGTCATCACGCTGTCCTTGTGTTCTTCCTGGCGACCGGGAACCGACAGCAGGCCGCTGGGCTTATTCACCACCATAATATGCTGATCCTGGTAGAGAATATGCAGCCAGGGTTCAAGCGGCGGATTGTAGGGTTCCATCATCATTTCTCTGCCTTGGGCCAGCCGGACTGGCCCACTATTATGACTTACTGGTGGGTGACCACGATCAGACGCAGCGCGTCCAGACGCCAGCCGGCCTGATCCAGGTTAGCCAGTACCTGCTCACGATTGCTTTCCAGGGCATCAATCTCATCCTGACGGATGTTCGGGTTGACCGCGCTTAGCGCTTCCAGACGCGACAGCTCGGCACTCAGCTTCTCATTGGCTTCCACGCGGGCGGCTTCGATCAGTTTGCGGGCTTCCACTTCGGCCTGCTCTTCAGAAAGCTTGATGATCTCGTGCACGTTCTGCTGCACCGCGTTCACCAGCTTGCTGCCGGTATGGCGGTTCACCGCGTTCAGCTGACGGTTAAAGCTTTCAAACTCCACCTTACTGGCGAGATTGTTGCCTTTGCTGTCCACCAGCATACGCACTGGCGTTGGCGGCAGGAAGCGGGTCAACTGCAGATGTTTAGGTGCCTGGGCTTCCACCACGTAGATCAGCTCCAGCAGCAGCGTTCCCACCGGCAGTGCCTTGTTCTTCAGCAGCGACAGCGCACAGCTGCCGGTATCACCGGAGAGGATAAGGTCCAGACCGTTGCGGATGATCGGATGTTCCCAGCTGACGTACTGTGCATCTTCACGCGACAGTGCCTGGTTACGGTCAAAGGTGATAGTGCAGCCGTCTTCTGGCAGGCCTGGGAAGTCCGGCACCAGCATATGATCGCCTGGGGTCAGCACGATCAGATTGTCGCTGCGATCTTCCTGATTGATGCCGACGATGTCGAACAGGTTCAGCGCGAAGTTGACCAGCTCAACGTCATTATCCTGCTCGGAGATCAGGTCAGCCAGCGCCTGCGCCTGCTCGCCACCGTTGGAGTTCAGCTCCAGCAGGCGGTCACGGCCCAGTTCCAGCTGTGCTTTCAGCGCGTCGTGCTGTTTGCGGCACTCGTGGATAAAGTCATCCATACCTTCCTGATTTTCCGGCGAGGCCAGATAGGCAATTAACTGCTCATAGGCGCTGTCATAGATTGTACGGCCGGTCGGGCAGGTGTGCTCAAAGGCATCCAGCCCCTCGTGATACCACTGGACCAGCACCGACTGCGCGGTTTTTTCCAGGTACGGGACGTGGATTTCAATGTCGTGCGCCTGACCGATACGGTCGAGACGGCCGATACGCTGTTCCAGCAGATCCGGGTTAAACGGCAGATCGAACATCACCAGCTTGCTGGCGAACTGGAAGTTACGGCCTTCTGAACCGATTTCGGAGCACAGCAGAACCTGTGCGCCGTCTTCTTCGGAGGCAAACCAGGCCGCCGCGCGGTCGCGTTCGATAATCGACAGACCTTCGTGGAAGACGGCCGCGCGAATACCTTCGCGCTCGCGCAGCACCTGCTCCAGCTGTAGCGCGGTGGCGGCTTTGGCGCAGATTACCAGCACTTTCTGGTCGCGGTTGCTGGTGAGGTAGCCCATCAGCCATTCAACGCGCGGGTCGAAGTTCCACCAGGTGCCGCTGTCGCCTTCAAATTCCTGATAAATCTGCTCCGGGTAGAGCATATCGCGAGCGCGCTCGTCGGCGGATTTGCGTGCGCCCATAATGCCGGACACTTTGATTGCCGTCTGATACTGGGTTGGCAGCGGCAGGCGGATCTGGTGCAGTTCGCGTTTCGGGAAGCCTTTTACGCCGTTACGCGTGTTACGGAACAGTACGCGGCTGGTGCCGTGGCGGTCCATCAGCATGCTGATCAGCTCTTTGCGAGCGGCCTGTTTGCCTTCGCGATCGCTGTTAGCGACCTGCAGCAGCGGTTCGATATCCTGTTCGCCCATCAGGTCGTTGATCAGGTTCATCTCATCGTTGCCGATGCTCTTATCCGCCAGCAGCATCGCAACCGCATCGGCAATAGGGCGGAAGTGCTTCTGCTCTTCGGCAAACTGCGCGAAGTCGTGGAAGCGATTTGGATCGAGCAGACGCAGACGGGCGAAGTGGCTCTCCATTCCCAGCTGTTCCGGGGTGGCGGTCAGCAGCAGCACGCCGGGGATATGCTCGGCCAGCTGCTCAATAACCTGGTATTCACGGCTGGGTGCGTCTTCCGACCATACAAGGTGATGGGCTTCATCGACGACCATCAGATCCCATTCGGCTTCGACCAGCTTCTCAAGGCGCTGCTTGTTGCGGCGCACGAAGTCCAGCGAGCAGATAATCATCTGCTCGGTATCAAACGGGTTATCGCTGTCGAGCTGGGCTTCGGCATAGCGGGCATCATCAAACAGTGCGAAACGCAGGTTGAAGCGGCGCAGCATTTCGACCAGCCACTGGTGCTGCAGGGTTTCCGGTACAACGATCAGGATGCGTTCGGCGCGTCCGGCCAGCAGCTGCTGGTGGATGATCATCCCGGCTTCGATGGTTTTACCTAACCCCACCTCATCGGCCAGCAGTACGCGCGGCGCATGGCGGCGGCCGACGTCGTGAGCAATATGCAGCTGGTGCGGGATCAGGCTGGTACGCATGCCGCGCAGGCCGCTGGTGGACAGGCGATACTGCTCGCTCTGATATTTACGCGCGCGGAAGCGCAGCGCAAAGCGGTCCATGCGGTCCAGCTGACCGGCGAACAGGCGATCCTGGGGTTTACCGAACACCAGCTTGCTGTCCAGCATCACTTCGCGCAGGCGTACACCGGTTTCACCGGTGTCGAGGCGGGTACCAAAATAACTCACCACGCCGTTATCGGTTTGCACTTCGTCAACGTCCAGCTGCCAGCCTTCGTGGCTGGTAATGGTATCGCCCGGATTAAAAACGACGCGAGTGATCGGCGAATCATTTTTAGCATAAAGGCGGTTTTCGCCCGTTGCGGGGAATAACAGCGTTACCATGCGGGTATCAACGGCAACAACAGTTCCTAATCCCAGTTCGCTTTCCGTATCGCTTATCCAGCGTTGACCAAGTGTAAAAGGCATAAATATTCGGCTCGATTTTCGTGTAGTCAGTTTCAGGCAATAGTATAACGCCCCGGCAGAATCTGCCCGGCGTGCATGTCAGAACGAGTTATTTGAGGAAGGGCGCTATGGTACTGGAAGGTGGCCCGTTCGTCACCTGTCAAAAAAGCCCCAACTGTCCGGTAACCAGTGTGTCGAAGTCATCTTCCAGAAATGGCAGAATGCCATCGGCGACCGGCTGCAGCTGGCGGGTAAGGTAGTGATCGTAGTCGAGCGGCGTGGTGCGCGCTTCAAGCGGCTCCGGGCCTGACGTGGCAATCACGTAGCGAATTTTCCCGCCGTTCTGATACTGCAAAGGGTGCCCGAGCTTCTGATTCACGTCGTCGGCAATGCGTGCGGCACGTACGTGCGGCGGTACGTTTCGCTGATAGTCACCGAGCGGTCGCCGCAGCCGTTTGCTGTAAACCAGCTGTTCATCCAGTTCGCCGTCCAGCAGCTGCCTGACCGTTTCACGGATATAATCCTGATAGGGCTGCTGTTTAAATATTTTCAGATACAGCTCCTGCTGGAATTTTTGCGCCAGCGGGGTCCAGTCGGTGCGTACCGTTTCCAGGCCTTTAAAAATCATCTTTTCGCCGCCGCTGTTTTTCACCAAGCCGGCATAGCGTTTTTTACTGCCCTGTTCCGCACCACGAATGGTGGGCATCAAAAAGCGGCTGAAGTGGGTTTCATACTCCAACTCCAGCGCGCTGGTCACGCCGTATTCTGAACTCAGATGCTGTTGCCACCACTGATTGACCATTTTCACCAGTCTCTGACCGATAGCGCTGGCCTGTTCTTCATCGTGGGGGGACTTGAGCCAGACGAAGGTCGAGTCGGTATCGCCGTAAATCACGTCATAGCCTTCGGCTTCAATCAGCTCCCGGGTCTGGCGCATGATCTCGTGGCCGCGCAGGGTAATGGAGGAGGCGAGGCGCGGATCGAAGAAGCGACAGGCGCTGGTGCCCAGCACGCCGTAAAACGCATTCATAATGATTTTCAGCGCCTGCGACAGCGGCTTGTTACCCTGCTTTTTTGCCGCCTCTCGCCCGGCCCAAATCTGGCTGACGATGTCCGGCAGACAGTGGTTCGTACGGGAGAAGCGCGCGCCGCGAAAGCCGGGAACGGAATCGGCCTCATCGGGATGTGCTATGCCCTCGACCAGGCCCACCGGGTCGATCAGAAAGGTGCGGATAATTGAGGGGTACAGACTTTTATAGTCCAGAACCAGCACCGAATCGTACAGGCCGGGGCGCGAGTCCATCACGTAGCCGCCCGGGCTGGCCTCCGGAGCTATCTCACCGAGGTTGGGCGCAACGAAGCCCGCGCGGTGCATGCGCGGCAGATAAAGATGGCCGAAGGCGGCCACCGAGCCGCCGTGGCGATCCACCGCCAGGCCGTTAACCGACGCGCGCTCCAGCAAAAACGGCATCAGCTCGGTGTGCTGGAAAATGCGGGTGACCAGCTCGCAGTCCTTCAGGTTGTAGTGTGCCAGCGCCGGTTTATCTTCGGCAAAGCGCTGGTTGATCTCCTCCATGCGCTGCCAGGGATTGTTAATCGCCTTGCCCTCGCCGAGCAGCTCGCGGGAAACGGCCTCCAGACTGAAGGAGTCGAAGTTCCAGAAGGCCGATTTCAGCGCTTCAATACCGTCGATAATCAGCCGACCGCTGGCCTGCGCAAAGAAAATGCCCGGTTTGAAACCGTGTTCGCGCCACTCCAGCACGTTGCTGCTGCCGCGCCCCAGACGCAGCGGAATGCCGTAGCGATCGGCATGCTTTTGCAGCACCCGCAGGTCAAACTGCACCACGTTCCAGCCGATCAGCACGTCGGGATCGTGGCGGGCAAACCAGTCGTTGAGTTTCTCCAGCAGCTGTGGACGGCTGGAAACGTATTCCAGATTAAAATCGATACTGCTGGCATCGCCGTTCGCCGGGCCGAGCATATACACATCGCGCTGGCCGCAGCCCTCCAGGCCGATGCAGTAAAGCTCACCGTGCTGGGTGGTTTCGATATCCAGCGATACCCATTTCAGCGGCGGGCGATAGTCGGGGTGGGGTTTTAAGCGGGTGTTCACCAGTCTTGCACCGGCGGGCTGGCCGCTGAACCAGACGGCGGCAGTGATAAACCGTTCCATCAAAAAACGTTCCGGCGGGCGGACATCGGCCTCGAACAGGACAATGCCGTTTTCGCGCAGCAGTTTTTCCAGCTTCTGTAACTGGCGATACTGCTTGCAGTACAGACCGACCACCGGACGCTGGCGGAAATCTTTCAAGCTCAGGGGGGCAAAGCGCCAGTCGCGTTCGCCGGTCAGCAGCGCACTGGCGGCAGCCTGCTGTTCAGCAGGGAGAAAGGCCACCGACTCCTGCGGCGGCAGCACCACGCACTGCGGGCCGCTGTCGGTTGCCAGCCACAGGGTAACTTCGCTGCCTGAGGGCGTATCTCGCCAGTGGCGGGTTAACAGAAATCCTGCTTGTGCGTTATTCACCCTGACCTCGTTATGCTGTTCATTAGACTATAATAGCATGTTTATTTATACAGTGTTCATCCGGCTGGTGCGTAAACGTTCGCCGCTATGCATTCGTATACAAATCTGGCCTTGACGCTTTTTAACTCTCTCAGGACAATCCGAGGTCCTGAAAATCGTTTTGGAACATTATGGAAGCCTGGCTGCAACACATCATTACTCAATCGCTGGCGTGGTCGCTGCTGGCCGTTGGGCTGGTGACCTTTTTAGAATCTCTGGCGCTGGTGGGGCTGCTGCTTCCCGGCACCGTGCTGATGGCTTCCTTTGGCGCGCTGATTGGCAGCGGGCAGGTGGCGCTGTATCCCGCCTGGCTGGCGGGGATTATTGGCTGCCTGTTGGGGGACTGGATCTCGTATTTTATCGGCTGGCAGTTTAAGGGGCCGCTGCACCGCTGGTCGTTTATCAAACGGCACCAAAAATTAATGGATAAAACCGAGCATGCCCTGCACGAGCACAGCATGTTTACCATTATCGTCGGGCGATTTATCGGACCGACGCGACCGCTGATCCCGCTGGTTGCCGGCATGCTTGAGCTGCCGGTGCGCAAGTTTTTACCGCCGAACATCATCGGCTGCCTGTTGTGGCCGCCGCTTTATCTGCTGCCGGGTATTCTTGCCGGGGTGGCGATTGACGTGCCGAAAGATGCCAGCAGCGGCCTGTTTAAATGGCTGCTGTTGCTGGTGGCTATCGTTGTGTGGCTGGGCTTCTGGCTGAGCTGGCGCTGGCTGCGGGCGAAAAAGCAGCACGACTGGGCCACCCCTTATCTGCCTGCATCCCGTCTGCGCTGGCTGGCTCCGCTGATGCTGGTTCTGGCTATCGGCAGCTTTATTGCCATTCAGTTCCATCCGCTGATGCCGGTGTTCCGCCATCTGCTGTGGCAGGTTTTCTTCTGAGTGTTACGGGGGTTAACGGCGTTTGATCCCCAAAATCTCCGCTTCATCGACTTCGCCCTGCTGTAACTGTACGGTGCTGCCGTCCCAGTAAACTCTGCCGTCCACAATCAGCAGGCTGCGCGGCGCGATGCGCGCCGCATCTTCAATACTGTGTGACACCATCAGCAGCGTGATATTGCGCTCGTTGCATACTTCATCCACCAGTTCCAGCATCTCCTTACGCAGTGCCGGGTCGAGCGCGGAAAAGGGTTCGTCCAGCAGCAGGATCGGCTGTTGCCTGACCAGGCAGCGGGCGAGAGCCGCACGCTGGCGCTGGCCGCCGGAGAGCTGATGCGGCAATCTTTGCAGCTGTTCTTCCAGCCCGACGCGGCGGGTAATCTCCTGAAGCGTCTGTTTTTGCTGGTGGCTCAGCTTCAGGCCCGGATGCAGCCCCAGCCCGATGTTTTGCGCTACCGTTAAATGTGGGAACAGATTGTTCTCCTGAAACAGCATCGATACCGGGCGTCTGGCCGGGGGAGAATCACAATGATCCTGACCATCCAGCAGCAGGCTGCCGCTGCTGGCAGGCAGAAAACCGGCAATCAGGCTCAGCAGCGTGCTTTTACCCGCGCCGCTGGGGCCAAGGATCGCCAGTCGCTCACCCGCCTGTGCGCTGAAGGTAAAGCGCATTGGCAGATGGTTATAGAGGTAGGTCAGGTTAGTCAGGCTTAGCATGGCGCCCCGGCAGTTTTTCAATCAGGGTGAATAACAGGAAGCAGAGCAGCAGCAGTAGCAGCGCGGTGACCGCACCCTCGCTGCTGCGGTAGGAACCGATCTGCTGATGAAGATAAAACGGCAGGGTGCGGAAGTTCTCATTACCGAACAGCGCCACCACGCCAAAATCACCAATCGACAGCACGCAGGCAAACGCCAGCGCCTGGGCCAGCGGCCGCTTCAGCGCGCGCAGCTCAATCAGCTTCAGACGGTTCCAACCGCGAATATCCAACGAAAGACACAGGCGGTTATAGCGTTCGGCAATGTCGCGCAGCGGGTTTTCCAGCACCTTCATCGCGTAGGGAACAGCCATCAGCGCGTTGGTAAAAATCACAATGCCGTCTGCCGACTGCGGCAGGCCCACCGTGGCGTTGAGCAGCAGGAAAAATCCGGTTGCCAGTACGATGCCCGGCATGGCGAGGATCAGCATACCGCTCAGTTCGAGCGTCTGCCCCCAGCGGGGATGCTGGCGCAGACGCAGCTCGCGGCTGCTCCACAGTAGCATCACCGTCAGTATCACGCTCAGCACCCCTGCACCCAGCGCAATGCGCAGTGAGGTGAAGGTGGCCTGCCAGAGCGCGGACTGAATCAGTACGCCGCTCAGCCCCTGGCGCAGCCCGTCAACAACGACCGCCAGCAGCGGCGGCAGGATCAGCAGCAGCGCCAGCGTAATCATCAGACCGTCCAGCAGTCGGGCGCAGCGGCTGTCTTCCGGGTTTCGCCAGCCACCAAGGCTGTCGCTTCCCGCGGGCATCGCTTTGTTGAGACGCTGGCTGAGCAGTACCAGGCCCAGACAGCAGCTCATTTGCAGCAGCGCCAGGAGCGCCGCTCTGCCGGGATCGTAATCAAAGCTCAGCGCCTGGAAAATGGCCAGTTCGATAGTGGTGGCGCGCGGTCCGCCGCCCAGCGACAGCACGGTGGCAAAGCTGGCGAAGCAGAGCATGAAAATCAGCGCACCGGCGGGCAGGATCTGGCGACGCAGCCACGGCCACTCCACAATACGAAAGTGCGTCCAGCCTCGCAGACCAAGCTGTGCCGCAAGCTGGCGCTGCTCGCCGGGGATTTGCTGTAGCGCCTGTAGCAGCAGTCGACTGGCCAGCGGCAGGTTAAAGAAGATATGCGCCAGCAGAATGCCCTGCAGGCCGTAGGGGGTAAAGGTGTAGCTGATGCCGATCAGTGAACAGAATTCCGCCAGCCAGCCGCTGCGGCCATACACGCTGAGGATGCCGAAGACGGCAACCAGCACCGGCAGTACCAGCGTCATGGCGCACAGGCGTAACAGGGTGCTGCGGCCGGGAAAGCGACGGTGATAGAGCGCGCGCGCCAGCGGGATGGCGGGCAGCACCGACAGCAGGGCAGAAAGCAGCGCCTGCCAGAACGAAAAGCGCAGCACGTGCCAGAGGTAGCTGTCCGAGATGAGGCTGTGCCAGTCGCTCTCCGGCGCGTTAAACCACAGCGACAGGAATGCCAGCAGGGCGATCCCGGCCAGCATTATCGCCGTCAGACCGCCCGGGATCAGCCAGCCGGGGATCAGCGGCTGACGGCGCGTTGCCATTCACCGATCCACTGACTGCGCTGGCTGGCAACGTCCTGCGGGCTGTACTGCAGCGTCGTCGCCGGAACGGTAAGCGTATCAAAACCGGCAGGCAGGGTAGTTTTGATCGCCGGATACATCCAGTTGCCGGTAGCAATGGTGTTCTGGAAAGCCGGTGTCAGCAGGAATTGCATAAACTCCTGCGCCAGCTTCGGCTGTTTGCTGGCCTTGAGCTGACCGGCCACTTCCACCTGCAGATAGTGGCCTTCGCTGAAGTTGGCGGCGGCGTACTGGTCTTTCTTCTCTTCAATCAGGTGGTAGGCGGGGGAGGTGGTGTAGCTCAGCACCATATCGCTTTCGCCTTTCAGGAACAGGCCGTAGGCTTCGCTCCAGCCCTTGGTGACGGTGACGGTTTTCTGTGCCAGTTTCTGCCAGGCTGCCGGAGCCTGTTCGCCATACACCTTCTGCATCCACAGCAGCAGGCCCAGGCCCGGCGTGCTGGTGCGCGGATCTTCATAAATCACTTTGAGCGGACGATCGCTCTCAACCAGCTCCTTCAGGCTTTTCGGCGGGTTTTGCAGACGGGTTTTGTCGTAAACGAAGGCAAACCAGCCGTAGTCAAAGGGCACAAAGGTGCTGTTTTTCCAGCCGCCGGGAACGCTGCTGCTGTCGGTATTGACCTGGCTGGCGGCGAACAGACCGGTTTTTTCGGCTGCATCCAGCAGGTTGTTGTCCAGCCCCAGCACCACGTCGGCCTGGCTGTTTTTACCCTCCATCCGCAGACGGTTGAGCAACGAAACGCCATCCGCCAGCGCGACGAACTTCAGCTCGCAGTTGCACTGTGCCTCAAAGGCTTTTTTGACCGCCGGACCGGGGCCCCAGTCGGCGGAGAACGAATCGTAGGTATAGACGGTCAGTACGTCTTTCGCGGCAGCGGCGGGCAGCGAGAACAGCACCAGCAGAGGTAAGATTTTTTTTAGCACTTTGCGTTCCTTGAAAAGAAGATGCGCAAAGGATCTGAGCAGACAGCACTCTCAAATCCCTACGCCGGTATGAGCCGGATCAGGTTCGACGGGTTTTCTCTCAGCGGTATCACTCTGCTGCCGGGCAGCCGGGTTATCCGCACCCCGTTGAGAACGGCTTATTCTAGAGAGTTCACTCCGCTAACGAAAGCACTCATGCCTCATCCGGTGGCGCAAACCAGGCGGATTTGAAATCGAACCAGCCCAGGGTGTTCATTCTTACGCCGCGCATGCTGCGCTGGCCGTGCAGCTGCAGCCAGTGGTGGAACAGCGGGTGTAGATAATGATTGTCGATCAGCTGCTTGCTCCACTCGGCCAGCGGCAGCTTCTGCTCCCGCCACTGCTGCGCATCCTGCTGCCAGTCGATGGGAATGCAATGATGCATTAGTGGAACTTCATACAGCAGCGAGAACAGCGAGAAATCCAGCGGTAGCGTAAAGTTGGCGCTGCCCAGCCAGATATCACTGTCGGCGTTTCCCTGATGCCAGCTCTCGTAGTCCAGTTCCTGGGTTATCAGCTCCACGCCGTGCGCGGCAAGAATGGGGCCCAGAGCGTTGGCGATACCCTGGTGTTCAATCTGATCGCTGTACCAAGTAATGGTCAGCGAATCCAACCCTTCGGGTTTATCGGTCATCTCCATATCGTGGCGATGGTGCCAGCGCGGCAGCAGGCCCCATGCCGGGAACCAGTAACGCTGATAGGCAATCCCGCTGTGGTTGAGCAGGGTAATCGGGTTGAAGATTGAACTCAGCCAGCGGCGAACGGCCTCGTTACGGCCCAGATCGGAGCGCTGGTCAAACAGCAGGAAATAGCAGCCTTCTTCGAGACGGCTCTCCTGCGGCTGCTCGTCGGTATCGTCGCTTTGCAGCTTCACGCCCGAGTAAACCAGCTCATCGCTGATTTCCGGTAGCACCCAGATATTGACCTCATCAATCAATGCGCGGTAGCCAAAATAGTCGTCGAAGGCGCTGATACGCAGCTGGCTTTGTTGATTGTGCTCGACGGCATAGGGGCCGGTTCCTGTTGGCTGGCGGGCGAAATTGCGAATAAACGGCCACTCTTTTGGCAGGATCATCGCGCTGACGCTGGCCAGCAGCCACGGAAGCCAGCTGTCGGTATGTTTGAGGTGAATGTCCAGCGTCCACGGCGCATTGGATTCAATACGTTCGAAGTGGCTGAATAGCGGTTGTTCCTTTAAGCGCTGCAGGCTGGTGATAACGTCTGCCATATCCAGTTCGCGACCGTGGTGGAAGCGAATGGCCGGGCGCAGAAAGAATCGCCAGTGCAGTGGACTCAGCTGTTGCCAGTGGTGGGCGATATCCGGTTCAGCTTCCCCGTTTTCCTCATTTATGCGCGCCAGACCGCTGAATATCTGGCGGGCCAGATGGGTTTCCGATCGCCGCAGCGGCGTGCCCGGCAGCAGGTTAAGCAGTGGGCGATAGTAAAGTACGCGGAGGATATGTTTGCCCTGGCGGAAACTGCGTCCGAGATGGGAAAGCAGCATCTGCCGTACGCGGTTTTTATCCCCCACTAACTGCACCAGCTGGTCGATACGGTCCTGTTCCAGCAGATCCTCAGCACGCTGCTGCTGTAGGGCCAATCCGGTGTAGAGGAAGCTGAGCCGTGAACGCTTGCCGCGCCCGGCTTCCGCCTGCCACTCCAGCCAGCCCGCCTCCTGCATGGCATTCAGCAGATTGCGCATATGGCGCCGCGAGCAGCTGAGCCGTACTGCCAGATCGTTAAGCGTGGTCTCCTGCGGCTGGCCGTCGCAGTATTGCCAGAGCCGGATAAATTGCTGCTGCAAACGCGGTGAGGACATAAAAGAGGAACTCCGTAGTGAAAGCGGTCAGTTTTTCCTGCCGTATATTACGGCGATAATGGCAGCAGATGGAAGAGCGGGAGGCACTCTACGGAGTGGCGCTTGGCCATCTTTAGTGGCTGAGGTCACTGATTTCTGAGTATGGTGCTGTTCACCAGCCAGCGGGCAAAAATGTCGCTGGCTTTTTTCGTCGTTTCTCTTCTAAGCTTTTGCATTATTTCTCCCTTTTTTATGCCAGTGAGGCATTGCTATGAAATCGCTGTTGGCGCGTCATCGTTTTAATCCGGTCTATCTGGCGTTTATGGCGATTACGTTTATGGTCGGCATTGCCGGTGCGCTACAGGCACCGACGCTGAGCCTGTTCCTCAGCCGTGAAGTCGACGTGCGGCCGTTCTGGGTGGGGCTGTTCTATACGGTGAATGCGGTGGCGGGGATTGTGGTCAGCCTGCTTCTCGCGAAACGTTCCGATAATCGCGGCGATCGCCGTATGCTGATTTTGTTTTGCTGCGCCATTGCCGTGGCAAACGCCGTGCTGTTTGCGTTTAATCGCCATTACCTGACGCTGATTACGCTGGGCGTGGTGCTGTCCGCCATCGCCAGCGTGGCGATGCCGCAGATTTTTGCTCTGGCACGTGAGTATGCAGACAGTTCTGCACGCGAAGCGGTGATGTTCAGTTCGGTGATGCGTGCGCAGATGTCGCTGGCGTGGGTCATCGGGCCGCCGCTCTCCTTCTCGCTGGTACTGAATTTCGGTTTCACTCTGATGTTCGGCATCGCCGCGCTGCTGTTTGTGGTCTGCATCGCGATGATCTGGTTTACCCTGCCGTCGGTGCCCCGAGCGCTGCCGACTACGGCGATGCCGGTGGCTGAGGTTAGCGGATTGAAGAACACCGATGTGCGGCTGCTGTTTATCGCTTCGGTGCTGATGTGGTCCTGCAACAGCATGTACATCATTGATATGCCGCTGTATATCAGCAGCACGTTGGGCCTGCCGGACTCGCTGGCGGGGCTACTGATGGGGACGGCTGCCGGGCTGGAAATTCCGGTGATGCTGCTGGCCGGGCGCTACGTCAGGCGTACCGGTAAGCGTAATATGATGCTGCTGGCGGTGGGCTGCGGCGCGCTGTTCTACCTTGGGCTGGTGCTGTTGCAGAATCGCGCAGCGCTGATGGTTTTGCAGCTGTTTAACGCAGTGTTTATCGGCATTATCGCCGGGATTGGCATGATCTGGTTCCAGGATTTAATGCCCGGGCGGCCGGGTGCGGCGACCACGCTGTTTACCAATAGTATTTCGACCGGGGTGATTCTTGCCGGGATATTCCAGGGGACGGTGGCGGAAAACTTTGGTCATCATGCGGTTTATATTCTGGCGCTGGCCCTGGTGCTGGTGTCGTTTGCGCTGTCGTGGCGGATTCGGGAGGCGAGGGCGGTATAGCAATGTTGGGTGCCTGGGTTTGTTTGGCTTGAGCGTTCAATACACGGGATTGTTTTGCTGTGAATCGGGTGCCCTGGCTGACCGTTACGGGCAGATCGCCGGGTCGCCGTGAATCCTCCCTGGAGGCTTGGCTGCCGCAGGTATGCGGCAGCCACCCGGCTAACCTGTCGAGTAACGGTCGGCCTTTCAGACAATGCTGTTGCTGCGGGAAACATCGGTTTTTAACGAGCAGCAACGAATTTGTTAACAGGCAATCGGTGTGGGGCGGGTTCGCGGACCGTCGGGCGCATGGACGCGCCCGTCGAGGCTACATGGAGGTATTCACGCCGAGTCGGCGAACCCGCCCCACACCGATAAGCCAGGCACTGAGCATGTAGCGACAAAAGCCCACACCGATACGCCAGACATCAGGTTTTCCGCGATCTCAAACCCAACTGCAATCAGCGTAAAAACACCGGCTGCTTTTCTTCGTAAGCCCCGATTGCCGCATCATGCTGAAGCGTCAAACCAATCGCATCCAGACCGTTCAGTAGACAGTGACGGCGGAAGCTATCAATCTCAAAACGATACGCCTTGCTGTTCGCCCGCACCTGCTGATTCTCCAGATCGACGGTGATCTGCATTCCCGGATCGGCGGCGACCATGCGGAACAGCTCATCCACTTCGTCTTCCGCCAGCGACACCAGCAGCAGCTGATTATTGAAGGAATTGTTGGCAAAAATATCGGCAAAATCAGAACCGACAATCGCCTGAATACCATAATCGGTCAGCGCCCACGGGGCATGCTCGCGCGATGAACCGCAGCCAAAGTTTTCACGAGTCAGCATAATGCTGGCCCCGCTGAACTCCGGCTTGTTCAGGATGAAATCCGGGTTATCGATCTTGCCTTCTGCATCGCTATAGCGCCAGTCGAAGAACAGATTGCGGCCGAAACCGGTACGGGTCACCATCTGCAAAAACTGCTTAGGGATAATCGCATCGGTATCGACATTGGCCAGATCCATCGGCACGGCAACGCCGGTGTGTTGAGTAAATTTCTTCGCCATATTAATTCCTTACGCCAGCTCGCGGATATCTGCAAAGTGACCGGCTACCGCCGCCGCTGCCGCCATCGCCGGGCTGACCAGGTGAGTACGTCCGCCACGCCCCTGACGACCTTCAAAGTTGCGGTTGCTGGTGGATGCGCAGCGCTCACCCGGGCTTAACCGATCGTTGTTCATCGCCAGGCACATTGAACAGCCCGGTAAGCGCCACTCAAAACCGGCATCAATAAAGATCTTATCCAGACCTTCCGCTTCGGCCTGTGCTTTTACCGGACCCGAACCCGGCACCACATAACCCTGCACGCCCTCGGCAATTTTATGCCCTTTCACCACTGCCGCCGCCGCACGCAGATCTTCAATGCGTGAGTTGGTGCAGGAGCCGATAAAGACTTTATCGATGCGCACATCGGTCAGACGAATACCGGGTTTCAAATCCATGTAGGCCAGCGCTTTCTCGGCGGAGGCGCGCTCAACCGGATCGCTGAATGAAAACGGGTCGGGAATCGGGTCGCTGACGGCAATCACCTGGCCGGGGTTGGTGCCCCAGGTGACCTGTGGTGCGATATCCGCCGCTTCGAGCGTGACCACTTTATCAAAGTGCGCGCCTTCATCGGATTTCAGCGTACGCCAGTAATCCACCGCCTGCTGCCACAGATCGTCTTTTGGCGCAAAACGGCGGCCCTTAACGTAGTTAAACGTGGTGTCATCCGGCGCAACCAGACCCGCTTTCGCACCCAGTTCAATGGCCATATTGCACAGGGTCATACGACCTTCCATGCTCAACGCTGCCACCGCCTCACCGCAGAACTCGACGACGTGGCCGTTGCCGCCACCGCTGCCGGTTTTACCGATAATCGCCAACGCGATATCTTTGGCGGTGATCCCCGGTGCCGTTTTACCGCGAACTTCCACCTTCATGGTTTTTGCTCGTGCCTGCTTCAGCGTCTGCGTTGCCAGCACGTGTTCCACTTCGGAGGTGCCGATACCAAACGCCAGCGCACCCAGCGCGCCGTGGGTCGAGGTGTGTGAATCGCCACAGACGATGGTCATGCCCGGCAGAGACAGGCCCTGTTCCGGTCCCATCACGTGGACGATGCCCTGAAACTGATGGCTGAGATCGAACAGCTGCACGCCAAAGGCTTCACAGTTCTTGATCAGCATCGACATCTGAATTCGCGCCATTTCACCACTGGCGTTAATGTCCCGGCTCTGGGTAGAAACGTTGTGGTCCATGGTGGCGAAGGTTTTTGACGGCTGGCGCACCGGGCGTCCGTGTGCGCGCAGGCCGTCAAAGGCCTGCGCTGACGTCACCTCATGAACGAGGTGACGATCGATATAGATCAGCGGTGTTTCATTGGGTGCTTCGTGCACGACATGCGCATCAAACAGCTTCTCGTACAGTGTTTTCATAATTATGCTTCGCGAATAAACCGGGCAATGATGTTGCCCATTTCATCGGTGCCGATAGCCTTGCCGTTGCCGGCTAAGTCACCGGTGCGATAACCCTCTTCCAGCGCACGACTGATGGCCTGCTCAATGGCATCAGCGGCGTTACCTGCGTCCAGGCTGTAGCGTAACAGCAGCGCCAGCGACAGGATTTGAGCGATTGGGTTAGCGATATTTTTACCGGCAATGTCCGGTGCTGAACCGCCCGCCGGTTCAAACAGGCCAAAGCCCTGTTCGTTGAGGCTGGCAGAGGGCAGCATGCCCATAGAGCCGGTGATCATCGCGCACTCATCTGAAAGGATGTCGCCAAACAGGTTAGAACACAGCATCACGTCGAACTGTGACGGTGCTTTGATCAGCTGCATGGTGGCGTTGTCGATATACATATGGCTCAGCTCAACGTCCGGGTAGTCCTGGGAGACTTCTGTGACGATCTGGCGCCAGAGAATTGAGGACTGCAGCACGTTGGCTTTGTCGATTGAGGTCACTTTCTTACGGCGCTTGCGCGCTGACTCGAAGGCGATTCGCGCAATGCGTTCGATTTCGAAACGGTGATACACCTCGGTATCGAAGGCGCGTTCGTGCATACCGCTGCCTTCGCGGCCTTTGGGCTGACCGAAGTAGATCCCGCCGGTCAGTTCACGCACCACCAGGATGTCGAAACCTTTGTCAGCAATGTCGCGGCGCAGGGGGCAGAACTCTTCCAGCCCCTGATACAGGCTGGCCGGGCGCAGGTTGCTGAACAGCTTGAAATGTTTACGCAGCGGCAGCAGCGCGCCGCGCTCAGGCTGCTCGGCCGGAGGCAGATGTTCCCATTTCGGGCCGCCGACGGAACCAAACAGGATCGCATCCGCCTGCTCGCAGCCTTTTACCGTCGCTTCCGGCAATGGAACGCCGTGCCGATCGATGGCGATGCCGCCAACGTCATATTCGCTGGTGGTAATGCGCAGGCCGAAGCGCTGGCGAATGGCTTCTAATACTTTGCCAGCCTGAGTCATGACTTCGGGTCCGATGCCGTCACCGGGTAATACAGCGAGATGATAGGTTCTGGACATGATTACACGGTTTCCTTTTGATCCTGTTGAGTCGACTTACGTTGTAGTTCCTGCTCGACCTGGCGGGCGCGCCAGATATTGTTCAATGCATGCACCATGGCTTTAGCGGAAGATTCGACGATATCGGTCGCCAGACCGACGCCGTGGAATTTGCGTCCATTATATTTCACCACGATGTCCACCTGGCCCAGCGCGTCTTTACCGTGACCTTTTGCGGTCAGCTGATAGTTAATCAGTTCGGCGTCAAAATCGGTAATACGGTTGATAGCCTGGTATACCGCATCGACCGGACCGTTGCCGGTTGCGGCTTCGGTTTTCTGCTCTTCGCCGCACAACAGCTGCACGGTAGCGGTGGCGATCACGCTGGAACCGGACTGTACGTTGAAGGTATCCAGTGAGAAGAACTCTGGCTCTTCAGACTGTTTGTTGATAAACGCCATCGCTTCCAGATCGTAATCAAAGACCTGGCCTTTCTTGTCCGCCAGCGCTTTGAAGTCTTCGTACAGGGTATCCAGATTATAATCCGATTCGCTGTAGCCCATTTCTTCCATACGGTGCTTAACGGCTGCGCGACCGGAACGAGAGGTCAGGTTCAACTGTACCTGCTTCAGGCCAATGGATTCCGGGGTCAGGATCTCGTAGTTTTCACGGTTTTTCAGCACGCCGTCCTGGTGGATACCGGAGGAGTGAGCGAAGGCATTGGAACCTATTACCGCTTTATGCGCCGGGATTGGCATATTGCAAATCTGGCTGACGGTCTGGCAGGTACGGTAGATTTCCTGGTGGTTGATGCGGGTATGCACATTCATCAACTGGCCGCGGGTTTTAATTGCCATGATGGTTTCTTCCAGCGCACAGTTACCGGCACGTTCGCCCAAACCGTTCATCGCACCTTCAATCTGGCGCGCACCGGCGTTGACGGCGGCCAGCGCATTGCCAACGGCCATACCCAGATCGTCATGGGTGTGTACGGACAGAATCGCTTTGTCGATGTTTGGCACGCGTTCGCGCAGCTGGGTGAAGATGTTGGCGTATTCGTAAGGCAGGGTATAACCGACGGTATCCGGAATGTTGATGGTGGTGGCACCGGCGTTAATTGCGGCTTCCACCACGCGGCACAGATCGTCAATTGGCGTACGCCCGCCGTCTTCGCAGGAGAATTCCACGTCATCGGTATAATTACGCGCACGCTTCACCATCTTCACCGCACGCTCGATGACTTCCGGCAGGGTGCTACGCAGTTTGGTGGCGATGTGCATTGGCGACGTCGCCAGGAAGGTGTGGATACGGTAGGCCTCTGCCACGCGCAGCGCTTCGTAGGCTGCGTCGATATCTTTTTCCACACAGCGTGCCAGGCCACAAACGCGGCTGTTCTTGATCTGACGGGCAATCGTCTGGACGGATTCAAAATCACCGGGTGAAGAAACCGGGAAGCCGACCTCCATCACATCAACGCCCATACGCTCCAGTGCCAGGGCAATTTGCAGTTTTTCTTTCACACTCAGGCTGGCCTGTAATGCCTGCTCACCATCGCGCAGAGTGGTATCGAAAATAATGACTTGTTGGCTCATGGGTTAATTCCTTGTATTGATTACGTCGGGCCTGGCCGCGAGCATAAAAAAACCCGCGCATTGGCGCGGGTTTCTTAGGTCTTGCAGGCCTGAATCAGTGATTGATTCCGCCCACTCGTCTACCGCGCAACGAAGATGCGTTTAGTAGTAGACCGAGTAGGCGGATGGAACGAATCATTGACTCAGACCTCATAAATTCAAAGTGACATTATTGATACCTGATAACGGGGCGGGCTGTCAACTTTCGCTATGGGGTTATTAGTGCGTGACCCACAATGCCTTAAGGAAAATATTCTGGCGGCTGGCTGCACTTCAGAAGAATAGCCAGCTGAAATGTGTTTTCGATCGGGAAATGACGGGCTTAACGATGATTTACTGCGTTATTTTTATTTTTAAATCATTGATTTTAAATCTTTTGTTTGGTTTTTTTATGATGATGATTTGAGGTGGTGCTTTCGCTTTTTTTGGATAAAAATATTATCTTTTCTTTAAAACTCAGAAGATATAACTAAAAAAAACCAACAGCCAGCGTGGCCCTCCATGTTTTTTATCCCGCTCAGTTTTAATAACAAAACGATCGCGCTGATAATTAACTAAAGTGCAGTACATTCAGCTTTTATAACGCTTTATATTCAGTGTTATTGTCGATAGCAGAGGCTGCGGGGCAGAGCCTTAATCATCCCTTTCCGCACCCTGTGTGTGGTTTGCCGTTTGCCTGCCAGGTTTTCTACGGTTATGGTAATCGGCATAACCTCAAACCAAAAAAATGACCAGGGTTCTGCCCTGTACCTGGATTTTGGAAATGACTTCCAATTTCTGAGCATATAAAACACGGGTTTTGATCTTATCTGGCAGCGGGCTCAGCGAGTTAAAGAAATGCTGCTGTCGGATAACTCAGTACCTTAAAGCCTGGAGGCAAAGATGGAGATGTTGTCAGGAGCCGAGATGGTGGTCCGATCGTTAATCGATCAGGGCGTAAAACATGTATTCGGCTACCCCGGTGGAGCGGTCCTTGATATTTATGACGCTCTGCAAACCGTTGGTGGTGTTGACCATATCCTGGTCCGCCACGAGCAGGGCGCAGTGCATATGGCGGATGGTTATGCGCGCGCAACCGGCGATGTCGGTGTCGTGCTGGTGACCTCCGGCCCTGGCGCGACGAATGCGATCACCGGTATCGCTACGGCCTATATGGATTCCATTCCAATGGTTGTACTTTCCGGCCAGGTGATGTCCTCTCTGATTGGCTACGATGCCTTCCAGGAGTGCGACATGGTGGGGATTTCGCGCCCGGTCGTGAAGCACAGCTTTATGGTGAAAAGCGTTGAAGAAATTCCGACCATCATGAAGAAAGCCTTCTGGCTGGCGGCGAGCGGTCGTCCTGGCCCGGTTGTTGTCGATCTGCCGAAAGATATGATGAATCCGGCGAATAAACTGCCTTATGTCTGGCCGGAAGAAGTCAGCATGCGTTCTTATAACCCGACAACGCAGGGTCATAAAGGTCAGATTAAACGTGCGTTGCAAACGCTGTTAGCGGCGAAGCAGCCGGTGATTTATGCCGGTGGTGGCGTGATTAACGCCGCCTGTCATGATGAGCTGCGTCAGCTGGCGGAAAAACTTAACGTACCGGTTACCACCTCTCTGATGGGACTGGGAGCCTTCCCCGGCACGCATCGCCAGTGCGTGGGCATGCTGGGCATGCACGGCACCTACGAAGCGAACATGACCATGCACCATTCCGACGTGATCTTTGCCGTTGGCGTGCGCTTCGATGACCGTACAACTAATAACCTGGCAAAATACTGCCCGAATGCCACCGTGCTGCACATTGATATCGATCCGACATCAATTTCCAAAACCGTGGCAGCGGATGTACCGATTGTCGGTGATGCGAAGCTGGTTCTGCAGCAGATGCTGGAACTGCTGGCGCAAAGCGACGCGCAGCAAAACTATGACAGTCTGCGCGACTGGTGGCAGCAGGTTGACCAGTGGCGCGCGCGTCAGTGCCTGGAGTTCGATCGCACCAGCGATAAAATCAAGCCGCAGGCGGTTATCGAAACCATTTGCCGCCTGACCAAAGGCGATGCCTATGTTACCTCTGACGTGGGTCAGCACCAGATGTTTGCTGCGCTTTACTATCAGTTTGACAAACCGCGTCGCTGGATCAACTCCGGCGGTCTGGGCACGATGGGCTTCGGTCTGCCTGCCGCGCTGGGCGTGAAGCTGGCGCTGCCGCAGGAAACCGTGGTGTGCGTAACCGGTGACGGCAGTATCCAGATGAATATTCAGGAGCTGTCTACCGCCCTGCAATACGGTATTCCGGTGCTGGTGCTGAACCTCAACAACCGTTTCCTGGGCATGGTGAAGCAGTGGCAGGATATGATTTATTCTGGCCGCCACTCACAGTCGTACATGGAATCTCTGCCTGATTTCGTACGTCTGGCTGAAGCTTACGGCCACGTGGGCATCTCTATCAACCGTCCGGAAGAGCTGGAATCGAAGCTGGCCGAGGCGCTGGAGCAGGTGCGTAATGAACGTCTGGTGTTTGTGGACGTGAATGTAGATGGCACCGAACACGTTTACCCGATGCATATTCGCGGTGGCGCTATGGATGAAATGTGGCTGAGCAAAACGGAGAGGACTTAATTATGCGTCGTGTATTATCGGTTCTGCTGGAAAACGAATCCGGCGCATTGTCCCGCGTGGTGGGTCTGTTTTCCCAACGCGGCTACAACATTGAAAGCCTGACGGTTGCACCGACTGACGATCCAACGCTGTCGCGCATGACGATTCAAACCGTCGGCGATGAAAAAGTGCTGGAGCAGATTGAGAAGCAGCTGCATAAACTGGTCGATGTGCTGCGCGTTAGCGAGCTGGGTCAGGGCGCGTTTGTTGAGCGCGAAATCATGCTGGTGAAAATCCAGGCGACCGGTTACGGCCGCGAAGAAGTTAAACGCAGTGCGGAAATTTTCCGTGGCCAGATCGTGGATGTGACACCTTCGCTTTACACGGTTCAGCTTGCCGGCACCAGCGATAAGCTCGACGCTTTCCTCAGCACCGTGCGCGAAGTCGCGGAAATTGTTGAAGTTGCGCGTTCAGGTATCGTTGGCGTGGCACGCGGCGAGCGCATCATGCGCTAATCGTCGCTGACGATTTTACAGACAGTCTGCTAACCCGGCGTAATGCCGGGTTTTTTTATTTTTTGCTCAATTGCCCCCGCCACTGATGAAAAGCTGTTGCCCGCTAAACTATTCTGCGGTTAGATGTTATAAACGACTTATCCATAGATGTACTGTGGCTATTGGCCGCAGATACGCGACAGAAGTGTGGGGTTATTGTGAAACTGGATGAAATTGCCCGCCTGGCCGGTGTATCACGCACGACAGCAAGCTATGTCATCAACGGCAAAGCAAAGCAGTATCGTGTCAGCGATAAAACCGTCGAGAAGGTGATGGCGGTGGTGCGTGAGCATAATTACCATCCGAACGCGGTAGCGGCGGGGCTTCGTGCCGGCCGTACCCGATCAATAGGACTGGTTATTCCTGATTTGGAGAATACCAGCTATACCCGAATAGCGAATTACCTGGAACGCCAGGCGCGTCAGCGCGGCTACCAGCTGCTTATTGCCTGTTCCGAAGATCAGCCGGATAACGAAATGCGCTGTGTGGAGCACCTGCTTCAGCGCCAGGTTGATGCGATTATCGTTTCAACCTCGCTGCCGCCGGAGCATCCGTTCTATCAGCGCTGGATCAACGATCCGTTACCGATTATTGCTCTGGACCGTGCGCTGGATCGCGAACACTTTACCAGCGTGGTTGGTGCCGATCAGGACGATGCTCAGGCGCTGGCTGCTGAACTGCGCAAACTGCCGGTTAAATCGGTGCTGTTCCTCGGCGCGCTGCCGGAACTGTCAGTTAGCTTCCTGCGAGAGCTGGGTTTCCGCGATGCGTGGAAGGGCGATGAACGACAGATCGACTTCGTCTATGCCAACAGCTTTGAGCGCCATGCCGCCGCTGCGCTATTTGAAAAGTATCTCGAAACGCACGACATGCCGGAGGCGCTGTTCACCACCTCTTTCGGTCTGCTGCAGGGGGTAATGGACGTGACGCTGAAATCGGAAGGACGACTACCGCAGGATCTGGCGATTGCCACTTTCGGTGACCACGAACTGCTCGATTTCCTGGAATGCCCGGTACTGGCTGTGGGCCAGCGGCATCGCGACGTTGCGGAACGCGTTCTGGAGTTAGTATTAGCAAGTCTTGATGAGCCGCGTAAACCGAAACCCGGCCTGACGCGTATTCGGCGTAATCTTTATCGTCGCGGGCGTTTAAATCGTAAAGCGCTCTAACTATTCAGAGAGAAAAAGGCAGCTAAGGCTGCCTTTTTGATATCCATGCATTTACTCTGAGTAACTCTCTGAGGGCGTAGCATAAGATGGCAAATTTATCTTGTATTTGAGATTCATCTTATAGGTATTTAGTAAATATAAGTAAATGAGACAGAAAAAGTTGCACCGCTGATTTAATAAGCTAGCGAATAATAATAATTCTGTGAACGTTCGATGTTGTTAGCTGCGCCATGCCTGCGTCGTACTGGGAAAAGCCTCGGAAATACCCTAAAATGCAGCCCGCGTCGCAAAGCTGAGCACTTATTTTCTTTTATCTCTGAGTGGTATATTTTTGAGCAATTTAAATGGCTGGGCAAATTTCCTGCCACTATTCATTAGTTTATTCTCCGGTGCTCTCTTCAGGTGGTTTGTTTTTAACTTCTCCGCATTTTATTCCTCTGAGAAATAATGCCTTTCTGCCATGACTGCGGCTTGACAATGTTTTCCTTCGCTCCGTAAACTCTTTTAGTGGGAATTTGTGGTGTAAAGTGGTGTTTTGGGGTAACTGGGGGAGCAGACTGGCATGTTCCGCGGGGCAACGTTAGTTAATCTCGACAGCAAAGGTCGGCTTGCCGTACCAACGCGTTATCGCGATACGCTGATCGAGGAGTCTCAGGGGCAAATGGTTTGTACCATTGACCTCCACCAGCCATGCCTGCTGCTTTACACGCTGCCCGAATGGGAAATTATCGAACAAAAGCTGTCTCGTTTATCCAGCATGATCCCGGCAGAGCGGCGCGTGCAGCGCCTGTTACTGGGTCATGCCAGTGAATGTCAGATGGACAGTGCAGGTCGCTTGTTGTTGGCGAACACCCTTCGTCAACACGCGGGCCTGACTAAAGAAGTGATGCTGGTTGGGCAGTTCAACAAGTTTGAGCTGTGGGATGAACAGACCTGGTATCAACAAGTCAAGGATGATATAGACGCAGAGCATTCCTCTCAGCAGCCTTTGTCTGAGCGGTTGCAGGATTTGTCGTTATAGCTATGCAGGATACTTTTAATCACACCACGGTGCTGTTGGATGAGGCGGTTAACGGCCTCAATATTAAATCTGACGGCATCTATATTGATGGCACCTTCGGGCGCGGCGGACACTCACGCCTGATCCTCTCCCGGTTAGGCGATCATGGACGTCTTTATGCTATCGACCGCGATCCGCAAGCTATAGCAGCCGCTGCTGAGATTACCGATCCGCGTTTTAGCATCATTCATGGCCCGTTTTCAGCGTTGGCAGAGTACATGGCCGAGCGTGGGCTGAGCGGCAAAATCGATGGAATTTTGCTCGATCTTGGTGTTTCCTCCCCGCAGCTGGATGATGCGGAGCGCGGTTTTTCGTTTATGCGTGATGGACCGCTGGATATGCGTATGGACCCAACGCGCGGGCAATCAGCGGCAGAATGGCTGCTGCAGGCCGACGAGAGCGATATCGCTTTTGTTCTGAAAACCTTTGGTGAAGAGCGCTTTGCCAAACGCATTGCTCGGGCGATTGTAGAACGCAATCGCGTAGAGCCGATGACCCGAACAAAAGAACTGGCCGATGTGATTTATGCCGCAACGCCGGTGAAAGATAAGTTTAAGCATCCGGCAACGCGCAGCTTCCAGGCGATCCGCATATGGGTTAACAGCGAGCTGGAAGAGATTGAACAGGCGCTAAAAGGGGCGCTTAGCGCGCTGGCACCGGGTGGACGGCTGTCGATTATCAGCTTCCACTCTTTGGAAGACCGTATCGTGAAGCGTTTTATGCGCGAGCAGAGTCGCGGACCGCAGGTGCCACACGGCCTGCCGATGACCGAAGCGCAGCTTAGCAGCCTTGGCGGCCGTCAGCTGAAAGCGCTGGGCAAAATGATGCCGGGTGAAGCGGAGACCGCTGAAAACCCACGTGCGCGCAGTTCCGTACTGCGTATTGCGGAGAGAACAGCGTCATGATCGGCAATGAGCGTCACAGTTTACCCGGCGTTATCGGTGGTGACCTGTTACGCCACGGTAAGATCCCGCTGATCCTGCTGATTTCGGTGCTGGTCTCATCGGTACTGGTGGTGACGACCGCGCACAAAACGCGTCTGCTTACCGCTCAGCGTGAGCAGCTGGTTCTGGAACGTGACGCGCTGGATATTGAATGGCGCAACCTGATCCTTGAAGAGAATGCGCTGGGCGATCACAGTCGTGTGGAGCGGATAGCAACAGAGAAACTTCAACTGCAGCACGTTGATCCTTCTCAAGAAAATATTGTGGTACAGCAATAAGGAAACACGGACTCAATGAGAGCCGCAGGCAAAACGCAGAAACTGAAACGCACGGAAGATAAGGCCAGCTTCGTTAGCTGGCGTTTTGCGTTGCTGTGCGGCGGTATTTTCCTGGCGTTAGTCGGACTGCTGCTGCGTGTTGCCTATCTGCAGGTGATCAATCCAGACCGGCTGGTGCGCGAAGGGGATATGCGTTCCCTGCGCGTGCAGGCGATACCGACCTCACGCGGTATGATCAGCGATCGCGCCGGGCGTCCGCTGGCGGTTAGCGTGCCGGTCAATGCCATTTGGGCTGACCCGAAAGAGCTGCACGACAAGGGTGGTATTACACTCGATAGCCGCTGGAAAGCGCTTTCAGATGCACTATCCATTCCTCTCGATCAATTGGCAACGCGCGTTAACGCGAATCCCAATGGGCGTTTTGTCTATCTGGCACGCCAGGTCAATCCAGCGATTGGCGATTACATCAAAAAACTCAAGCTTCCTGGCATCTATCTGCGCGAAGAGTCTCGCCGTTACTACCCGGCAGGGCAGGTGACTTCCCATTTGATTGGTTTTACCAATATTGATGGCCAGGGCATTGAGGGTGTTGAAAAAAGTTTTGATAAATGGCTGACCGGCCAGCCCGGTGAGCGGACGGTGCGTAAAGACCGCAATGGACGAGTGATTGAAGATATCTCCTCCGTAGATAGCCAGGCTGCGCATAACCTCGCGTTGAGTATCGACGAGCGTCTGCAGGCGCTGGTGTACCGCGAGCTGAACAACGCGGTGGCGTTTAACAAGGCTGAATCAGGTACTGCGGTGCTGGTTGATGTGAACACCGGCGAAGTCCTGGCGATGGCCAACAGCCCGGCGTATAACCCGAATAACCTTTCCGGCACCACCAAAGATGTGATGCGTAACAGGGCGATTACCGACATCTTCGAACCGGGTTCCACGGTGAAGCCGATGGTGGTGATGACCGCACTGCAGCGTGGTGTGGTGCGTGAAAATAGCGTGCTGAATACGATTCCTTACCGAATTAACGGCCACGAAATCAAAGACGTGGCGCGTTACAGTGAACTCACCCTGACCGGGGTGCTCCAGAAGTCGTCTAACGTTGGGGTTTCTCGCCTGGCGTTGGCGATGCCATCCAATGCGCTGGTAGATACCTACGCGCGCTTTGGTTTTGGCAAAGCGACCAATTTGGGGTTGGTCGGAGAAAGCAGTGGCTTATATCCTCAAAAACAACGGTGGTCTGACATAGAGAGGGCCACCTTCTCTTACGGCTACGGGCTGATGGTAACGCCGTTACAGTTAGCGCGAGTCTATGCAACCATCGGCAGCTACGGCGTGTATCGCCCGCTGTCGATCACCAAAGTTGACCCCCCTGTGGCGGGTCAACGCGTCTTCCCTGAAGCGACCGTTCGCACCGTGGTGCATATGATGGAGAGCGTGGCGCTGCCTGGCGGCGGCGGGGTGAAGGCGGCCATTAAAGGCTATCGTATTGCGATTAAAACCGGTACGGCGAAAAAAGTCGGCCCGGATGGCAAATACGTCAATAAATACATTGCTTATACCGCCGGTGTGGCACCGGCAAGCAACCCTCGTTTTGCGCTGGTGGTGGTGATTAACGATCCGCAGGCCGGCAAATATTACGGTGGTGCGGTTTCTGCACCGGTATTTGGCGCGATTATGGGTGGCGTGCTGCGCACCATGAACGTTGAACCGGATGCGCTACCGACCAGTGACAAAAACGAGATGGTAACTAATAAGAGTGAGGGATCGCGTGACCGATCGTAATCTGCACGACTTACTGGCACCCTGGGTGACCGGTTTGCCCGCGCGCACGCTGAATGAAATGACACTGGACAGCCGCGTGGCGGCTTCCGGCGATCTCTTTGTCGCGATTAAAGGACATGCGGTTGATGGCCGTCGTTTTATCCCTCAGGCGATAGCCCAGGGGGTAGCGGCGGTGATTGCTGACGCCGATGGCGAAGCCGAAGATGGCAGCGTGGTGGAAATGCACGGCGTGCCGGTGATTTACCTGTCGCAGCTTTCCCAGCGCCTGTCTGCGCTGGCCGGGCGCTTCTATCAGCAGCCCGGTGAAAAGTTAAAGCTCATCGGCGTGACCGGAACCAACGGAAAAACCACCACGACACAGCTGTTGGCACAGTGGGCACAGCTGCTGGGCGAAACCGGTGCGGTGATGGGGACCGTGGGTAACGGTCTGTACGGCCAACTGGCCGCAGCGGAAAATACCACCGGTTCAGCGGTTGATGTTCAGCATCAGCTGGCGTCGCTGCTGGAAAAAGGCGCGACGCTGGCGGCAATGGAAATCTCTTCTCACGGTCTGGTGCAGCACCGCGTTGCCGCGCTGCCGTTTGCCGCAGCGGCATTTACCAACCTGAGCCGCGATCACCTGGACTATCACGGTGATATGGCCCGCTACGAAGCAGCAAAATGGCTGCTTTTCTCCGAGCATCAGGTGGGCGAAGCCATTATCAATGCAGATGATGAAGTTGGCCGCCGCTGGTTGCAGCAGCTACCTGATGCTGTTGCCGTGACCATGGAAAATAATTTGCAGTCTGACTGCCACGGGCGCTGGTTAAAAGCGACCGAGGTGCAGTATCACGACGGCGGCGCGAGCGTGAAGTTTGCCTCCAGCTGGGGCAACGGTGAATTTGAAAGCCGCCTGATGGGGGCCTTTAACGTCAGCAACCTGCTGGTGGCGCTGGCGACTCTTCTGGCATTGGATTATCCCCTGGCCGCGTTGACCGCAACCGCAAACCAACTACAGCCGGTGACCGGTCGTATGGAAGTGTTCACTGCGCCGGGCAAACCGACGGTGGCGGTGGATTATGCACACACCCCTGATGCGCTGGAAAAAGCACTGGCTGCGGCTCGACTGCATTGTAAAGGCAAGCTGTGGTGCGTGTTCGGCTGCGGCGGCGACCGTGACAAAGGCAAGCGTCCTTTGATGGGGGCTATCGCCGAGCAGTTTGCCGATGTGGTGGTGATCACCGACGACAACCCGCGCAGTGAAGATCCGGCGGCGATTGTGGCCGATGTGCTTACCGGCCTGTTGGACCCGAGCCGGGCTCGCGTTGTTCTTGGACGTGCGCAAGCGGTCACTAACGCCGTGATGCAGGCGCAGGAAGGTGACATCGTGCTGGTGGCGGGTAAAGGCCACGAAGATTATCAAATCATCGGCCAGCAGCGTTTTGATTATTCCGACCGGGTCACCGTCGCGCGGCTGCTGGGGGTGGTGGCATGATCGCCATTAGCCTCAAGCAACTGGCAGACATCACCGGAGGAACGCTGTTCGGTAACGATGCCACCATCGACGCAGTGACTACCGACACCCGGAAAAATACCGCCGGTTGTCTGTTCATTGCGCTGAAGGGTGAGCGCTTCGACGCGCATGACTTCGCCGAGGATGCGGTTAAAGCCGGTTCTTCAGCGCTGTTGGTGAGTAAGCGCTTACCAGTAGAGGTCGCACAGGTCGTGGTTGCCGATACCCGCCTCGCGCTTGGCCGTATTGCCGGCTGGGTGCGTCAGCAGTCTTCTGCCCGCGTGGTGGCGCTGACCGGCTCCTCCGGTAAAACCTCCGTCAAAGAGATGACCGCCGCGATCCTGCGCGAATGCGGAGAAACGCTCTATACCGCGGGCAATCTGAATAACGACATCGGCGTGCCGTTGACGCTGCTGCGCCTGACGGCGGAACATCAGTATGCGGTGATTGAACTGGGTGCGAACCACCAGGGCGAGATCGACTACACCACCGAATTAACCCGCCCTGAAGCCGCGCTGGTCAATAATCTGGCCGCAGCGCATCTTGAAGGCTTTGGTTCCCTTGCCGGAGTAGCAAAAGCTAAAGGCGAAATCTTCAACGGGCTGCCGCTGCACGGCACCGCCATTATCAACAGCGACAGCAATGACTGGCCGCACTGGCAGCCGTCGCTTCAGGGCAAAACCGTCTGGCGCTTTTCGCCGGAGCAGCAGGCCGACAGCGATTTTTATGCCAGCAAGGTGAGTTTCAGCACTCGCGGAACGCTCTTCGTGCTGCATACGCCGCAGGGTGAGATCGATATCACGCTGCCGCTGCCGGGCCGTCATAATATTGCCAACGCGCTGGCCGCCGCTGCGCTGGCCCTGTCGGTAGGCGCGCCGCTCAGCGCCATTCGTCAGGGATTGGGTTCGCTGCAGGCCGTTCCGGGCCGCCTGTTCCCTATTGTGCTGGATGACGATCGGCTGCTGCTGGATGACAGCTACAACGCCAACGTCGGATCAATGACGGCAGCCGCACAGGTGCTGGGTGAAATGCCTGGCTACCGTGTGATGATCGTCGGTGACATGGGTGAGTTGGGGGCGGAAGCCGCCGAATGCCATCGTCAGGTCGGTGAAGCGATTCGCCTGGCCGGGATTGATAAAGTTTTAAGTACAGGCAGCCTCAGCCATGACATCAGTGATGCCAGCGGCGTTGGGGAGCATTTCAGTGAAAAGGCATTACTTAGCGCTCGCGCGCTGGCGCTGCTTTCTGAACATCAAAAGATAACCGTATTAGTCAAAGGATCGCGTAGTTCTGCAATGGAGCAGATCGTACGCACCTTACAGGAGAAAGGCGCATGTTAGTCTGGCTGGCCGAGCATTTGGTCTCTTTATATTCTGGCTTTAACGTCTTTTCCTATCTGACGTTTCGCGCCATTGTCAGCCTGCTGACCGCACTGTTTATCTCGCTGTGGATGGGTCCACGGATGATCGCCCGCCTGCAGGAAATGTCATTTGGCCAGGTCGTGCGTAATGATGGCCCGGAGTCGCACTTCAGCAAGCGCGGCACGCCGACCATGGGCGGGATTATGATCCTGACTTCGATCACCATTTCCGTTCTGCTGTGGGCGTATCCTTCTAACCCTTATGTCTGGTGCGTGCTGTTTGTGCTGGTGGGTTACGGCATCGTCGGCTTTGTGGATGATTACCGTAAGGTGGTACGTAAAGATACCAAGGGGCTGATTGCTCGCTGGAAATACTTCTGGCAGTCAGTGATTGCGCTAGGGGTTGCCTTTGCCATGTACGCAATTGGCAAAGACACGCCCGCCACTCAACTGGTGGTGCCGTTCTTTAAAGACGTGATGCCGCAGTTGGGTCTGCTCTATCTGCTGCTGACCTACTTTGTGATTGTCGGCACCAGTAACGCCGTTAACCTGACCGATGGCCTGGATGGCCTGGCCATTATGCCAACGGTGTTCGTTGCGGCAGGTTTTGCGCTGGTGGCCTGGGCGACCGGTAACGTGAAATTTGCTGAGTACCTGCATATTCCTTATCTGCGCCATGCCGGTGAGCTGGTGATTGTCTGTACCGCTATTGTCGGTGCCGGGCTTGGATTCCTGTGGTTTAACACTTACCCGGCTCAGGTCTTTATGGGCGATGTCGGCTCGCTGGCCCTCGGCGGTGCGCTTGGGACTATCGCCGTGCTGCTGCGTCAGGAATTCCTGCTGGTGATTATGGGCGGTGTGTTCGTGGTTGAAACCCTGTCCGTTATCCTGCAGGTCGGCTCGTTTAAATTACGCGGCCAGCGTATTTTCCGCATGGCACCGATTCATCACCATTACGAACTGAAGGGCTGGCCGGAGCCGCGCGTGATTGTGCGCTTCTGGATTATTTCACTGATGCTGGTGCTGATTGGCCTGGCAACGCTGAAGGTACGTTAATCATGGCTGACTATCAGGGTAAAAAAGTTGTCATCATCGGGCTGGGCCTGACCGGCCTTTCCTGTGTTGATTTCTTTTTAGCGCGTGGCGTCACGCCGCGCGTGATGGATACCCGTGTCGTTCCGCCTGGGCTGGAAAAACTCCCGGCGGCGGTTGAACGCTGGCTGGGGTCGCTGAACGACAGCTGGCTTCTGGACGCTGACCTGATAGTCGCCAGCCCGGGAATGGCGCTGGCGCATCCTGCGCTGATGGATGCAGCGGAAGCGGGCGTTGAAATTGTCGGTGATATCGAACTGTTCTGCCGCGAGGCTCAGGCACCGATTGTCGCCATTACCGGCTCGAACGGTAAAAGCACCGTCACCACGCTGGTCGGTGAAATGGCCGAGGCCGCCGGCTGGCAGGTGGGGGTTGGCGGCAATATCGGCCTGCCGGCGCTGATGCTGCTGGATAAACCGGCGCAGCTGTACGTACTGGAGCTCTCCAGCTTCCAGTTGGAAACCACAAGCAGCCTGCACGCGGCGGCGGCAACGATCCTCAACGTGACTGAAGATCATATGGACCGCTACCCGCTGGGCATGCAGCAGTATCGTGCGGCTAAGTTACGAATTTATGAAAACGCTGCGGTGTGCGTGGTCAACGCGGATGACGCTATGACCATGCCGGTACGCGGTGCAGACCCGCGCTGCGTCAGCTTCGGCGTGGACGTTGGCGACTACCATCTCAATCGCCAGCAGGGCAGTACCTGGCTGCGGGTTAAAGGTGAGAAGGTGCTGAATACTGCGGAAATGAACCTGACGGGCCAGCATAACTACACCAATGCGCTGGCCGCGCTGGCGCTGGCCGATGCCGTTGGCCTGCCGCGTGCGACCAGCCTGAAGGCGCTGACGACCTTTGCCGGGCTGGCGCATCGCTTCCAGCTGGTGCGTGAAAATAACGGTGTGCGCTGGATTAACGACTCTAAAGCCACCAACGTCGGCAGTACCGAGGCGGCGCTGAATGGTTTACAGGTTGCCGGCACGCTCTGGCTGCTGCTGGGCGGCGACGGCAAGTCCGCCGATTTCAGTTCGCTGACCCGGTTCCTGCAGGGCGATAACATTCGCGTTTACTGCTTTGGCCGTGATGGTGCTGAGCTGGCGGCGCTGCGGCCGGAAATTTCCGTACAAACAAACACGATGGCTGAAGCGATGGCGCAGATTGCCACTCAGGTGACATCGGGCGATATGGTGCTGCTGTCACCCGCCTGTGCCAGCCTCGATCAGTTCAAAAACTTTGAGCAGCGCGGCGACCTGTTTGCCCAGCTGGCACAGGAGATGGGCTGATGCGATTTCCCGGTCTGAGCCTTGCCGGTGGCATTTCCGATCGCCTGAAGGGCTGGGTGATGGGATCGCGCGAAAGCGATACCAACTCAATGGTGCTGTACGACCGAACGCTGCTGTGGCTGACCTTTGGCCTGGCGATTATCGGCTTTGTGATGGTGACGTCGGCATCCATGCCGGTGGGGCAGCGCCTCTCAGACGATCCGTTTTATTTCGCCAAGCGTGATGCGTTCTATATTGCACTGGCGTTCGGCATGTCGCTGGTCACGCTACGGGTGCCAATGGCCTTCTGGCAGCGCTACAGCAATATCATGCTGATGGTGACGATTTTTATGCTGTTGGTGGTACTGGTGGTGGGAAGCTCGGTGAACGGTGCATCGCGCTGGATTGCCCTCGGGCCGCTGCGTATTCAGCCTGCGGAGCTGTCAAAGCTGTCACTGTTTTGCTATCTGGCCAGCTATCTGGTGCGCAAAGTTGAAGAGGTTCGCCATAACTTCTGGGGCTTCTGTAAGCCAATGGGCGTGATGGTGGTGCTGGCCGTGCTGCTGCTGGCGCAGCCTGACCTGGGAACCGTGGTGGTGCTCTTTGTTACTACGTTGGCGATGCTTTTCCTTGCGGGAGCGAAGTTATGGCAGTTCCTGGCGATCATCGGCTCCGGGATTTTTGCCGTTTGCCTGCTGATTGTGGCGGAACCGTACCGTATGCGACGCGTCACATCGTTCTGGAACCCGTGGGAAGATCCGTTCGGCAGCGGCTACCAGTTAACCCAGTCGCTGATGGCATTTGGTCGCGGTGAATTCTGGGGCCAGGGCCTTGGGAACTCGGTGCAAAAACTGGAATATTTACCCGAGGCACATACCGATTTTATCTTCTCGATTATTGGGGAAGAACTGGGTTATATCGGTGTGGTTTTCGCGTTGTTAATGGTATTCTTCGTCGCTTTTCGCGCGATGTCCATCGGGCGCAAGGCGTTAGAGATCGATCAGCGATTTTCGGGCTTTCTGGCGTGCTCAATCGGCGTCTGGTTCAGCTTCCAGGCTCTGGTTAACGTTGGCGCTGCGGCGGGGATGTTACCGACCAAAGGCCTGACGCTGCCGCTGATCAGTTACGGTGGATCGAGTCTGATTATTATGTCGACTGCCATCGTGCTGTTGTTACGTATTGATTATGAAACGCGTCTGGCAAAAGCCCAGGCGTTTACGCGAGGTTAGTCGATGAGTGGAAAGCGACTGATGGTGATGGCCGGTGGAACCGGGGGGCACGTTTTCCCCGGGCTGGCAGTTGCGCACCATCTGATGGCACAGGGCTGGCAGGTGCGCTGGCTGGGAACCGCAGACCGAATGGAAGCGGATCTGGTGCCAAAACACGGAATCGACATCGAGTTTATCCGCATTAGCGGACTGCGCGGTAAAGGTATCAAGGCGCAGCTGGCTGCACCGCTGCGGATCTTTAACGCCTGGCGCCAGGCGCGGGCGATAATGAAACGCTGGCAGCCGGATGTGGTGCTGGGAATGGGCGGTTATGTTTCCGGTCCCGGCGGCCTGGCGGCCTGGAGCTGCGGGATTCCGGTCGTGCTGCATGAGCAAAACGGTATTGCCGGGCTGACCAACAAGTGGCTGGCAAAAATTGCCAAAAAAGTGATGCAGGCGTTCCCGGGCGCGTTTCCGAATGCGGAAGTCGTCGGTAACCCGGTGCGTACCGACGTGCTGGCGCTGCCGTTACCGGCAGAACGTCTGACCGGTCGCGATGGCCCGGTGCGAGTCCTGGTGATCGGCGGTAGTCAGGGTGCGCGCGTACTGAATCAGACTCTGCCACAGGTGGCTGCGATTCTGGGCGACAGCATTACGTTATGGCATCAGGTCGGCAAGGGTGCGCTGGACAGCGTTAACCAGGCGTATGCGCAGGTGGGGCAGACCCAGCATAAAGTCACCGAATTTATTGATGATATGGCCGCAGCCTATGCCTGGGCGGACGTTGTGGTATGTCGCTCCGGTGCGTTAACCGTCAGCGAAGTCGCGGCGGCAGGATTACCGGCGATTTTCGTTCCGTTCCAGCATAAAGATCGCCAGCAGTACTGGAACGCGCTACCGCTTGAGCAGTCCGGTGCCGCAAAAATTTATGAGCAGCCGCAGTTTACCGCTGAAACGGTTGCCTCAACGCTGGCAGGCTGGGATCGCGCAACGCTGCTGCAGATGGCCGAAAAGGCCCGCGCCGTTGCCATCCCGGATGCGACAGAGCGCGTCGCTGCTGAAGTCAGCAAAGCGGCGCTGTAAACACTATTTGCAGAGTCGGGATTACCCGATTCAAAGAAACACAGGTGTGGCAAAGAAGAGATGAATACACAACAACTGGCAAAACTGCGTTCTATCGTGCCCGAGATGCGTCGCGTCCGGCACATCCATTTTGTTGGCATCGGTGGTGCCGGCATGGGCGGTATTGCCGAAGTGTTGGCGAATGAAGGTTATGAAATCAGCGGCTCCGACCTGGCACCGAATGCGGTGACCCAGCATCTGAGCGCGCTGGGCGCAACGATCTATTTCAACCACCGCCCGGAAAACGTCAGCGACGCCAGCGTGGTAGTGGTGTCGACTGCGGTGGCACAGGATAACCCGGAAGTGGTGGCTGCCCGTGAAGCACGTATCCCGGTGATCCGCCGCGCAGAGATGCTGGCCGAGCTGATGCGTTTCCGCCACGGCATTGCGATCGCCGGAACCCACGGAAAAACCACCACCACGGCGATGGTTTCCAGCATTTATGCCGAAGGCGGACTGGACCCGACATTCGTCAACGGTGGGCTGGTTAAAGCCGCAGGCACCCATGCTCGCCTGGGCAGCAGCCGTTACCTGATTGCTGAAGCGGATGAGAGTGATGCGTCATTCCTCCATCTGCAGCCGATGGTGGCGATTGTTACCAATATCGAAGCCGACCATATGGACACGTACCAGGGCGACTTTGAGAATTTAAAGCAGACGTTTATTAACTTCCTGCACAACCTGCCGTTTTACGGCCGTGCGGTGCTGTGTATTGATGACGCCGTAATCCGCGATCTGCTGCCGCGGGTTGGCCGCCAGATCACCACCTACGGCTTCAGCGATGATGCCGATGTGCGGGTTGAAAATTACGAACAGCGTGGCGCACAGGGCATTTTCACGCTGGTTCGCCACGATAAGCCGCTCATGCACGTCACGCTGAACGCGCCGGGCCGCCATAACGCGCTGAATGCCGCTGCTGCCGTGGCGGTTGCCACAGAAGAAGGCATTGAGGATGAAGATATCCTCAGCGCGCTGGAAAGCTTCCAGGGCACCGGACGTCGCTTTGACTTCCTCGGCGAATACCCGCTGGCAGAAGCCAATGGTCAGGCGGGTACAGCGATGCTGGTTGATGACTATGGACATCATCCGACCGAAGTTGACGTGACGATTAAAGCCGCACGCGCGGGCTGGCCGGACAAAAACCTGGTAATGATTTTCCAGCCGCATCGCTACACGCGTACTCGCGATCTGTATGACGATTTCGCTAACGTGCTGTCGCAGGTCGATGTATTGCTGATGCTGGACGTCTATTCTGCCGGTGAAACCGCCATTCCCGGGGCCGATAGCCGGTCACTGTGCCGCACGATTCGCGGCCGCGGCAAAGTAGACCCGATTCTGGTTTCCGATCATGACGCCGTACTGGAAACCCTGCTGCCGAAGCTTTCCGGCAATGATTTGATTCTGGTGCAGGGCGCAGGAAACGTTGGGCGTATTGCCCGCAAACTGGCAGAGCTGAAGTTACAACCGCAGACGAAAGAAGAGGAATATCATGGCTGATAAAGTAGCGGTATTGCTGGGTGGAACGTCCGCAGAGCGTGACGTATCTCTGTTATCAGGTGCGGCCGTGCTGGCCGGACTGAAAGAAGCGGGCGTGGATGCACATCCGGTAGATATTCGTGATGTTCCTGTTTTGAGCCTGAAAGAACAGGGCTTCACCAAAGCCTTTATTGCTCTGCACGGTCGCGGTGGCGAAGACGGCACGCTGCAAGGCGTTCTGGAGTTCCTGGATATTCCTTACACCGGCAGTGGCGTGATGGCATCAGCGATTACCATGGACAAGTTGCGCAGTAAGTTCCTCTGGCAGGGCTGTGGGCTGCCGGTTTCGCCGTATGTGGCGTTAACCCGCAAGCAGATGGATGCCGGTATCGACGGTGAGGTCGCTGACAGCATTGCTGCATTGGGTATGCCGCTGTTTGTGAAGCCAAGCCGTGAAGGTTCCAGCGTGGGGATTTCCCGCGTGAACCATGCTTCTCAGCTGCATGCAGCGCTGGTGGAAGCCTTCCGCCACGATGACGAAGTGCTGGTTGAAGCCTTCCTCAGCGGTCCGGAATACACCGTTGCGGTGATCGGCGACCAGATTATGCCGTCTATCCGCATTCAGGCAGCCAGCGAATTTTATGACTATCAGGCGAAGTACATTTCTGATGATACGCAATATTTCTGCCCGTCAGGATTAAACGATGAGCAGGAAGCAGAGCTGAGCCAGCTGGTGATCGCCGCATGGCGCGCACTGGGATGCAGCGGCTGGGGCCGTGTTGACGTGATGATGGGCGGTGACGGTCGTTTCTACCTGCTTGAGGTGAACACCTCGCCAGGGATGACCAGCCACAGCCTGGTACCGATGGCGGCTAAGCAGGCTGGCCTGAGTTTCTCACAGCTGGTAGTACATATTCTGGAACTGGCCGACTGATATGTCTCAGGCGGCGTTAAATGTTCGAAACCGCGAGGCGCAGGAGAAAGCGCGAACCGGGCGTAGCAATGGCTCACGCCTGGCCGGGATACTGTTTTTGCTGATGGTTATCGGCACCATGCTGGCCGGCGGTTTTGTTGTATTGAAGTGGATGAACGATGCATCAAGACTGCCGTTATCGAAGCTGGTAGTAACGGGGCAAACCCACTACACCAGGAATGATGATATCCGTCAGGCTATTTTATCGCTTGGCGAACCCGGCACCTTTATGTCGCAGGATGTGGACATTATCCAGCAGCAGATCGAACGTCTGCCGTGGATACAACAGGTGAGCGTGCGCAAGCAGTGGCCGGACGAATTAAAGATTCATCTGGTTGAGTATGTGCCGGTTGCGCGCTGGAATGATGTGCACATGGTTGATGCCGACGGGAAATCGTTCAGCGTTCCGGCCAGCCATCAGGATAAAGAAGCGTTACCGCTGCTGTATGGCCCGGAAGGGAGCGAAACGGAAGTGTTGACCGGCTACCACCAGATGCGGGATGTCCTGGCGGCGAGCAAGTTTAAGTTAAAGGCTGCGTCAATGACTGCGCGTCGGTCATGGCAGCTGGTGTTAGATGATGATACCCGCCTGGAGCTGGGGCGTAGTGAAGATATGAAGCGGTTAAAACGCTTTATCGATCTCTACCCGACTCTGAAACAGCAGGGCCAGGCGGAAAACAAGCGTATCAGCTACGTGGACCTGCGTTATGACTCTGGCGCGGCAGTAGGATGGACACCCGAACTCATTACTAGCGCTGAAAGTCATCAGCAACAGAATCAGGTACAGGCTAAACAACAATGATCAAGTCGACGGACAGAAAACTGGTAGTTGGACTCGAGATAGGCACCGCGAAGGTTGCCGCCCTGGTAGGAGAAGTCCTGCCCGATGGCATGGTCAATATTATCGGGGTGGGCAGTTGCCCGTCTCGCGGCATGGATAAAGGCGGCGTTAACGATCTGGAATCGGTAGTGAAGTGCGTTCAGCGCGCTATCGACCAGGCTGAGCTAATGGCAGATTGTCAGATTTCTTCGGTTTATCTGGCGCTGTCGGGCAAACATATCAGCTGCCAGAACGAAATAGGGATGGTTCCTATTTCAGAAGAGGAAGTAACCCAGGAAGATGTGGAAAACGTGGTTCACACCGCGAAATCCGTCCGTGTTCGTGATGAACACCGCATCCTCCATGTTATTCCGCAAGAATACGCGATCGACTATCAGGAAGGGATCAAGAACCCGGTTGGATTATCCGGCGTGCGTATGCAGGCAAAAGTGCATCTGATCACCTGCCACAACGATATGGCGAAGAACATCGTCAAAGCGGTAGAACGCTGCGGCCTGAAAGTGGATCAGCTGATTTTTGCCGGGCTGGCCTCAAGTTTTGCTGTGTTGACCGAAGATGAGCGTGAACTGGGCGTCTGCGTGGTGGATGTCGGCGGTGGCACGATGGACATTGCGGTTTATACCGGCGGCGCGCTGCGTCACACCAAAGTTATTCCTTATGCGGGTAACGTGGTAACGAGCGATATCGCTTATGCTTTTGGTACACCACCAACGGATGCCGAGGCGATTAAAGTCCGTCACGGTTGTGCGCTTGGTTCTATCGTTGGCAAAGATGAAAACGTTGAAGTACCGAGCGTGGGTGGCCGACCACCGCGCAGCCTGCAGCGTCAGACGCTGGCTGAGGTTATCGAGCCGCGTTACACCGAGCTGCTGAATCTGGTTAACGACGAAATCCTGCAATTGCAGGAACAGCTTCGCCAGCAGGGCGTTAAACATCACCTCGCGGCCGGTATCGTTCTGACCGGCGGCGCGGCGCAGATTGAAGGATTGGCGGCTTGCGCCCAGCGTGTTTTCCACACGCAGGTGCGTATCGGACAGCCGTTAAACATCACAGGATTAACGGATTACGCGCAGGAGCCTTACTACTCAACGGCGGTTGGCTTACTGCACTACGGAAAAGAATCTCACCTCAGCGGTGAAGCAGAAGTAGAAAAAAGAGCCTCAGTGGGTAACTGGTTCAAGAGAATCAACAGCTGGCTGAGAAAAGAGTTTTAATTTTTACCATAGAGATCATGCTAGTCTTATTAGTATTAGTGATCTCCAGGCGAACAGGCACATAAACGGAGAGAAATTATGTTTGAACCTATGGAATTAACCAATGACGCGGTGATTAAAGTCATCGGCGTCGGCGGCGGCGGCGGTAATGCCGTAGAGCATATGGTGCGTGAACGTATCGAAGGCGTTGAGTTCTTCGCGGTAAATACAGATGCTCAGGCCCTGCGCAAAACCGCAGTAGGCCAGACAATCCAGATTGGTAACGGAATTACCAAAGGTCTGGGCGCGGGTGCAAACCCGGAAGTCGGCCGTAACTCTGCCGAAGAAGATCGTGAAGCACTGCGTCAGGCACTGGATGGTGCGGACATGGTGTTTATCGCTGCCGGTATGGGCGGCGGTACGGGAACAGGTGCTGCGCCTGTTGTTGCCGAAGTGGCGAAAGAGCTGGGCATCCTGACCGTTGCCGTGGTGACCAAGCCGTTTAATTTCGAAGGCAAAAAACGCATGGCGTTTGCCGAGCAGGGCATCGCTGAACTGTCTAAGCATGTCGATTCACTGATCACTATCCCGAACGACAAGCTGCTGAAAGTTCTGGGCCGCGGAATTTCCCTGCTTGATGCATTTGGTGCGGCGAACGACGTACTGAAAGGTGCCGTGCAGGGTATTGCCGAACTGATCACCCGTCCGGGTTTGATGAACGTTGACTTTGCTGACGTGCGTACCGTTATGTCCGAAATGGGCTACGCGATGATGGGCTCCGGCGTGGCATGCGGTGAAGATCGTGCGGAAGAAGCAGCAGAAATGGCAATCTCCAGCCCGCTGCTGGAAGATATTGACCTTTCTGGTGCACGCGGCGTGCTGGTTAACATTACCGCCGGCTTCGATCTGCGTCTCGACGAATTCGAAACCGTGGGTAACACCATCCGTGCCTTCGCCTCCGACAATGCCACCGTGGTTATCGGTACATCACTCGATCCAGAAATGAACGACGAACTGCGCGTTACCGTGGTGGCAACCGGTATCGGCATGGACAAGCGTCCAGAAATCACGCTGGTGACTAACAAGCAGTCTTCTCAGCCTGTGATGGACCATCGTTACCAGCAGCACGGTATGTCGCCGCTGCCGCAGGAACAGAAACCTGCTGCAAAAGTGGTTAACGATCAAAGCCCTCAGACTAACAAAGAGCCAGATTATCTGGATATTCCGGCCTTCCTGCGTAAGCAGGCGGATTAAGAATTTACCTAAAAAGTGGGAAAATTCACTCTTTGTGTTAAACTATTCGCCCGCCAGTGCAGTAAACTGGCGATCGGATAGGATTTTTTTGCGAGATAATGCGATGATCAAACAACGGACATTAAAACGTATTGTTCAGACGACTGGCGTCGGTTTACACACCGGCAAAAAAGTCACGCTGACGTTACGCCCTGCGCCGGCTAATACCGGGGTCATCTATCGCCGCACTGACTTGAATCCACCGGTAGATTTTCCGGCTGATGCAAAATCCGTGCGTGATACCATGCTCTGTACTTGCCTGGTGAATGAGCATGACGTGCGTATTTCGACAGTCGAACATCTGAACGCTGCCCTTGCCGGCCTTGGCATCGATAATATTGTGGTGGAAGTTAACGCGCCTGAAATTCCAATTATGGACGGTAGCGCAGCACCCTTTATCTATCTGCTAATGGATGCCGGTATTGAAGAACTGAACAGCGCTAAGAAATTTGTCCGCATCAAACAGCCTGTCCGGGTTGAAGACGGCGACAAATGGGCCGAGCTTTCGCCGCATAATGGTTTCTCTTTGGATTTCACCATTGATTTTAACCATCCGGCAATCGACTCCAGCTCTCAGCGCTACCGCATGGACTTCTCTGCTGAGGCCTTTGCGCGTCAGATCAGCCGTGCTCGTACTTTCGGTTTTATGCGTGATATCGAAGCGCTGCAGTCTCGTGGCCTGTGCCTGGGCGGCAGTTTTGACTGTGCAATCGTGGTGGATGACTACCGCGTATTGAACGAAGACGGTTTACGCTTCGAAGACGAATTCGTACGTCACAAAATGCTCGACGCGATCGGTGACCTGTACATGTGTGGCCACAACATCATTGGTGCGTTTACCGCATTCAAATCGGGTCATGCACTGAACAACAAGTTACTGCAGGCGGTTCTGGCTAAGCAGGAAGCGTGGGAATGGGCAACGTTTGAAGACGAAGCTGAACTCCCGGTGACATTCAAAGCACCAAATCTGGTTCTGGCATAAGCCATAACTACTCTAACGACTGGTTGAGCTGGTACTCTCTCCGGCCAGCGAGGCCAGTCGTTCTAATATCTTTTTGAGCTTTTCCGGGCTTTGGCTCGCGACACTGCGTAAAATCTCCGCACTATGTTCACTCAACTGCCTGATTGGCGGTTTTTCTGCTTTTTGCGCCTGAATGCTGCTTTCTTGAACGGATTCATGTCCTTTTGCCGCGAGGGAAGGATTAATCCTGATGTCGATCGACGTCAATGATGGTAATATTTGGGCTCGTAATGCTGACAGCAGGCTGGATTGTTCATAGCGCAAACGCATCAACCAGCTGGCGTTAGCCGTTTCGATCACCAGAATTCCCTGGCGAAAATTAGCCACACGGCACCAGGGATGCAGCTGAGCAGGAATAACTCCCTGCACTGCGCGATTCAACTTGTTCAGGGCAATTGCGCGCTGCTGAATATTTTGCAGCATGCTTTTATCCTGGGCCTGGTCGAAATAACTTTCAATTGATTGTGGGCGACTATCACGCATAGCTAGCTCCGGCGGAACACAGTGATCGGTATTCTAAATCGTTGGCGACAATTTGGCAGACGCTATTTCTGGCCGCATCTCCTGTTGGGGATGGTCGCGGCGAGTCTCGGCCTGCCTCAGGCGTCAGCGCATGACCGCACTACCTTAGCAGAAACCTCTTCCAGAAGCCTGAATATCGGCAGCGCTGCGCGTTTTGACAGCCTGGCACTGCTACAGGAAAGCGTTCGCCGCCCTTCATTTAGCGTAGACTACTGGCATCAACATGCGATTCGCACGGTCATCCGCCATCTGTCGTTTGCCCTTACCCCTTCTGTCGTTCCGGCCGCTGAAGAAGTTCAGCCGCTGCAGGCGCAAAAGCTGGCTCTGCTGGACACCCTTAACGCGCTACTGACACATGAGGCCCGGCCTCCGGTCATTATTCGGCGTACCGCTCCGCGTGAAGTGGCTGTTCTTCCGTCTCATCATATCGGCCTGTGGCTGGCCCAGGTTCGCGGTATTCGTGCCGGACCCTTTCTTCTCAGCTAAATTCATATAAAAATCGTTAATAATCAAACAGTATGACCGCGGAAAAGCCGTGGCTGAGAGAAATTACTTATTATGTTTACAAAATTACTGACTAAAGTTTTTGGTAGCAGCAATGACCGTACCCTGCGTCGCATGCGCAAAGTCGTTGAGCAGATTGGCAAGATGGAACCGGATTTCCAGAAGCTAACCGATGAAGAGCTGAAAGCGAAAACCGGCGAGTTCCGTGCCCGCCTGGAAAAAGGTGAAGTGCTGGAAAACCTGATCCCGGAAGCCTTCGCTACCGTACGTGAAGCCAGCCGTCGCGTGTTCGGTATGCGCCACTTCGACGTCCAGCTGCTGGGCGGTATGGTGCTGAACGATCGCTGCATCGCTGAGATGCGTACCGGTGAAGGTAAAACCCTGACGGCAACCCTGCCGGCCTACCTCAATGCCCTGAGTGGCAAAGGGGTTCACGTGGTGACCGTCAACGACTATCTGGCTCAGCGTGACGCCGAAAACAACCGTGGGCTGTTCGAATTCCTTGGCCTGAGCATCGGTATCAACCTGCCGGGTATGCCTGCACCCGCAAAGCGTGCCGCCTATGCTGCGGATATCACCTATGGTACCAACAACGAATACGGTTTTGACTATCTGCGCGACAACATGGCGTTCAGCCCGGAAGAGCGCGTACAGCGTAAGCTGAACTATGCGCTGGTGGATGAGGTGGACTCAATCCTGATCGATGAAGCGCGTACGCCGCTAATCATCTCCGGTCCTGCGGAAGACAGCTCAGAACTGTACATCAAAGTTAACAAAATCATTCCTCATCTGATCCGTCAGGAGAAAGAAGACTCCGACTCATTCCAGGGCGAAGGTCACTTCTCTGTTGATGAAAAAGCGCGTCAGGTTCACCTGACCGAGCGCGGCCTGGTGACGATTGAAGGGCTGATGGTCAGCGAAGGCATTATGGAAGAAGGCGAGTCCCTTTACTCACCGGGCAACATTATGATGATGCACCATGTGACTGCTGCGCTGCGTGCCCATGTGCTGTTCACCCGCGACGTTGACTACATCGTAAAAGACGGTGAGGTGATCATCGTTGATGAACACACCGGCCGTACCATGCAGGGGCGTCGCTGGTCTGACGGCCTGCATCAGGCGGTAGAAGCCAAAGAAGGCGTGGATATTCAGAACGAAAACCAGACGCTGGCTTCGATCACCTTCCAGAACTACTTCCGCCTTTATAACAAGCTGGCCGGTATGACCGGTACTGCGGATACCGAAGCGTTTGAATTCAGCTCGATCTATAAACTGGATACCATTGTTGTACCAACCAACCGTCCGATGGTGCGTAAAGATCTTCCTGACCTGGTCTACATGACCGAGAAAGAGAAAATTGATGCGATCATTGAGGACATCCGCGAACGTACCGCTAACGGTCAGCCGGTGCTGGTCGGTACTATCTCGATTGAAAAATCAGAAGTGGTTTCCAACGAGCTGACCCGCGCGGGCATCAAACACGAAGTTCTGAACGCCAAATTCCACGCCCGTGAAGCGGATATCGTGGCGCAGGCCGGTCAGCCGGGTGCAGTAACTATCGCCACCAACATGGCCGGTCGTGGTACAGACATTGTGCTGGGCGGCAGCTGGCAGGCAGAAGTTGCCGAGCTGGAAGAGCCAACGCAGGAGCAGATCGACGCAATTAAGAGCGCGTGGCAGATCCGTCATGATGCAGTGCTGGCTTCCGGTGGTCTGCATATTATCGGTACCGAGCGCCATGAATCCCGCCGTATTGATAACCAGCTGCGCGGACGTTCCGGTCGTCAGGGTGATAACGGTTCATCCCGTTTCTATCTGTCGATGGAAGATGCTCTGATGCGTATTTTCGCCTCTGACCGCGTTTCCAATATGATGCGTAAACTGGGGATGAAGCCGGGCGAAGCTATTGAGCACCCATGGGTGACCAAAGCGATTGCCAATGCGCAGCGCAAAGTGGAAAGCCGCAACTTCGACATTCGTAAGCAGCTGCTTGAATATGATGACGTAGCTAACGACCAGCGCCGCGCTATCTACACCCAGCGTAACGAACTGCTGGATGTTTCCGACGTGTCAGAAACTATTATCAGTATTCGCGAAGATGTCTTTAAAGCCACCCTCGACAGCTACATTCCACCGCAGTCGCTGGAAGAGATGTGGGATATTCCTGGCCTGCAGGAGCGTCTGAAAGCTGATTTCGACCTCGATCTGCCGATTAGCGAATGGCTGGATAAAGAACCAGATCTGCATGAAGAAACGCTGCGCGATCGTATTATGGACCAGGCGAAAGAGCAATATCAGCGTAAAGAAGAAGTCGTTGGCGCTGAAATGATGCGCAACTTCGAAAAAGGCGTGATGCTGCAAACGCTGGACTCACTGTGGAAAGAGCACCTGGCCGCTATGGACTACCTGCGTCAGGGCATCCATCTGCGTGGTTATGCGCAAAAAGACCCGAAGCAGGAGTACAAGCGTGAATCCTTTGCCATGTTTGCCGCGATGCTGGAGTCGCTGAAGTATGAAGTTATCAGCACGCTGAGCAAGGTTCAGGTACGTATGCCGGAAGAAGTTGAGCAGATGGAAGAACAGCGCCGTCAGGAAGCTGAACGCCTGGCTCAGCAGCAGCATCTCAGCCATGTCGATGATGAAACTGAAGCCGCTCAGGAGCTCGCTGCGCAGACCGGTGAGCGTAAAGTGGGCCGTAACGACCTCTGCCCGTGTGGTTCAGGTAAAAAATATAAACAGTGTCACGGCCGTCTGGCGTAATTTGCCAGCCAGCTAAACGCTTAAACAGGGCCGGGTGATTACCCGGCCTTTTTTTGTCTGAAGGAAAAGTAAGAAAGAATAAGCAAAGAGGCAGCGAAGGTCGGAGAATGATCCTTATGCCGCATTTCTGGAAATAAACAGAATGAGCCCGGCAGCGGCGAGTCCTGGCCCGAAGGGAAAGGGGGCTGATAACGAGCGCCGGTAAATCAGACGGCTGGCACAAAGCCAGATAAGGCTGCTGAGTGATGCCAGCAGCAATAGCAATGGTAAGGCCTGCCAGCCCAGCCAGGCGCCTAAGGCTGCCAGTAGCTTGGCATCACCCAGTCCCAGTGCCTCTTTCCCCCGCATCAGGCGATAGCCATACGCAAGCAGCCACAGCACCAGATAGCCGACCAGTGCGCCGATTACACTCTGCTGTAATGAAATATGCGGCAGACAGTGGAGGAGCTGAAACAGCATACCCAGCCATAACAGCGGAAGCGTCAGTAAATCGGGCAACAGCTGATGTTCAATATCGATCAGGGTCAGTGCCAACAGTAGCCAGACAAGTATCCATGAGGCGATCAGCGTTCCTCCTGGCGGCAACAGTGCGGCCATCATCATCCATAACAGCATGCAGCTTAATTCGACCAGCGGATAACGGCACGATATGGCGTGCGAACAGTAGCGGCAACGCCCCCGTAGTATCAGCCAGCTAAAAAGAGGGATATTATCAAAGTATTCAAGCGGATGAGCACATTGCGGGCAATGGGATCGCGGCAGCCACAGATTCAAGCCGTCCTCCTGACGCTTGATCATGTGCGGCAGGCGATAAACCACCACATTGAGCAGACTGCCAAAGCAGATCCCCAGCAGCGCAGTGAAGAAGAACAGAACGGGATTATTCATCAGGTAACTCCTTTTACCTTTTACATATTATCCGGGGCGATAAGCTTGTTACTGCGTTACTGCGTTACTGCGTTACTGCGTTACTGCGTTACTGCATTGGTTGAGTGAAGCTATCGCCATTTATCCGTCAGGTACAGCATAAATGGCGGCTTTATTGCGGCTATGGAAACCTGCTCGCAGCTTCTCTTCATCTTTACATTCATGTTGTTAGATAAATACGATCAGAGCCACAAACATACACAGGATAAAAGCATTCTGCGTAATTGATGATTGTGAAAAATACGGTGAACGCATTAACTGCTCTGATAGTGCAACATTGTTGTGCTGTGTATTAGGTGTATTTATTACCGTATTCTCAAGACCTATATCAGAATCTGAATTGATTGCGCTTACTTCCTGCTTCACTGATGTATATTCTTCAACAGGTGCTTTTGCCAGCGTTTTCCACTGATTCTCATTTAATTTCAAACCATAATACGGTACGGTAATCAGCAAATTTGCGGGTAAGTTATTGCGATGTAACAAAGCTCTGATCTGGAATGTCAGTTGATGATAATTGTTGTCACTAATTCGCTGGTGGTTTTCGTACCAAACGATATTGATAATATCCCGCTTGGTGTAGACTTTCTTAATCAGACATACGAGTAAACGTTTTTGTGCTTCATTTAAATCGATGCTGAGCTGGCGCGATGCTATCTCCAGAGTATTAGTATTACAGTTAACAATTACACCTTCAGATAACTCCAGTGTGTCGTGATTAAGTATTTCAATACATTCTTCAGTGCTAAACATGATGTAATCCTTATGTGTTGATATTTTCAATGCCGATAATGCTAATTTTAAGTGTTATTGCTTGCAAGAGGGTGGATTTATTAAGACGTGATTAATAATGAATTAATGTGTTTATCTTGTTGTTTTTAAAGTGATTAATTATGACTTCCTGATGTTGTTTAATAATAAATTAAAAACAACATTATTGGTTTTTTTTATCTTTTTTCATAATGACTTTCATTTTTTTCATGGTGGTTTAATACATTTTTATATGTTTTTTGTTCATCTTTTAATGAAGTCGGGACTTCCTGGCTTTGTCTGAATTCTCTACAGGGGACATACACTGAAATCATGAGAAGAGTGTTGCGGATGCACCAGGGTAAATGCTAATGTTTAACAGGTTTTTCTATCAGAGTGATAATTATGAAGTATCTGCACATTGCTGTGGGGATTATACGTGATGCACAGCAGCGTATTTTTTTGACTCAGCGTTCGGCTGATTCTCATATGGCAAATAAATGGGAGTTTGCTGGCGGGAAGTTGGAGTCTGGTGAAACGGCTGAACAGGCATTAAAACGTGAGCTGAATGAAGAAGTCGGCATTGACGCGATTAGTTTTCTCCCCTTTATGACAATTGAACATCAATTTGACGATCGGCACGTGACAATCGATTTCTTTATTGTGGAAGAATGGCTGGGTGAACCCTATGGACGGGAAGGTCAACCACAGCGTTGGGTGGCTCAAAGTGAACTGGTGGCTGAAGAATTCCCTCCAGCTAATGCTGAAGTTATTGCTCGTCTGAAAGCCAGCGCGTAAAACGCCAGGTAATATTCGACGAGCTATAACATTAAACTGGCCGTTATCGGAATTCGTCTTGCTGCTCACTCCAGTCATCGCTATCGTTTCGATCGCTATGGCTGGGGATATATTTCTCTTCAGCAGCCCATTCACCTAAATCAATCAGCTGACAGCGCTTGCTGCAGAAAGGGCGCCATGTGCTTTGTTGATCCCAGATCACCTGTTTACCGCAGGTGGGGCAATCAACCATCGTTACGTCACTCATTTTTTATAACCTTAACAACAGGCCAGCTCGAAATCGAGACGGGCAGGGACTTCACCATTTTCACTGTCCAGCGGCAGGAAGCGAATGGCATAACGGCTCTTATGGCCGGAAACTTGGGGATATAGCGAATCCTCAAGCTTTAACTGTACACGCAGCAGATCGGAGCTTTCGGCGTTGTCCTGAAAGAACCCATTCAAACTGGTGTGATTGCGGAAGATCCCTGCCTGGCGAATCAGGTCAAGAATGGTGGTAAGTGCAGCTCGAATCGGTTCCAGCGAACTGAGCCACTTACTGACCTGGCGATCGCGCACCGATTGTTCAACGTGCAGCCAGATGTGCAACGTCGGGAGATCAAAACTACAGCATCCACCGGGAATGCTTAAACGCTGACGGACCAGACCGATCATCCGATCTTCACGTAGAGCCTGTCCCATCCGCGGTGCAGCCATCAGCGCATCGTTGCGCTTTCTGAGGTCGCTGCTCAGGGCATTGACTAAGGTGATATCAACACCGGGCAGTTCAGCCCATGAACGCAACTTCTGCTGCTGCCGTTCCAGTTCTTTTAAAATTTCGGTTCTTAACTCGCCGCGTTCAAAAACGTCCAGCAGTTCTGCCGCATTGCGAAAAAAAGTCAGTGCGCCAAGATGGTCAACAATATTCTGGCTTGCGGATAGCTGCTTGAGTAAGAACTCAATGCGTAGCCAGGTGCGCATTTTTTCATTCAGTGGGTATTCAAAAAGAACCGTTGTGCTCATACTGTTAATCCCGATCTTTTGCCGCAGCCAGTGCGATGTAGCGCTGGTTGAGTACGGCAACATGCGTTATCACCTCTTCCGGTGACGCGCTGTTATCAATAATGTCATCAGCCACCGCCAGGCGCTCATCGCGTGAAGCCTGGGCGGCCAAAATGTTTTCAGCCTGTTCACGACTGATATTGTCGCGAGCCGTGGTGCGGATCAGTTGGGTTTCTCGATCCACATCAACAACCAAAACCCGGTCAGCCAGGCGTTGTAGTCGATTTTCTACCAGTAGCGGGACAACCCACAAACACCATGCAGAACGTGCTAATGCTAACTGTCGTTGTGTCTCTGCGTGGATAAGAGGGTGTAACAAATTGTTAACCCAGTTTTTCTCTACGCCAGAATTAAAAATGATATGGCGTAACGCCGATCGGTTCAGGCCGCCGGTTGGCAACAGAACATCGTCACCAAACCTTTCCTGCAAGGCCAACAGCGCCGGTTGACCGGGCTCGACCACCTGACGGGCAATGATATCGGCATCAATAACGTCAATGCCCAGCTGCGCAAAGGCATTGGCCACGGTACTTTTCCCGCTGCCGATCCCGCCGGTCAGCGCTACGGTGTAAGGCATAGCTTGATTCTCGCTCCCTTGCAACGGTACATCTGCAACGTCACCGGGCTTTTACAATGCGGAAGACGGCAAATATGAGGCACAGATCACAAGAGATATTTACAGGTAAATTTATCGGATTGTAGCGTAAATATTTCATGTTTCGCAGTCTTGTCGACGCGTTTTTAGCGCGTATGATAACGTCACTGGAACTGGCATTCAGCCTGTGATCGGAGATCTCCCCGGAAAGGGGACGTTTCTGAATCAACGCCATAAACCAGGAAAATCGTTATGCGTATTGAAGAAGATATCAAGTTAGGCTTCAAAGATGTCCTCATTCGGCCTAAGCGTTCAACGCTACAAAGCCGTTCTCAGGTGGAACTGGAACGTCAGTTTACCTTCAAGCATTCGGGTATTGCCTGGTCAGGTGTACCGATTATCGCCGCCAATATGGATACCGTTGGTACCTTCAGCATGGCGGAGGCGCTGGCTTCTTTCGATGTTCTCACCGCGGTGCATAAGCATTACAGCGTTGAGCAGTGGAGCCAGTTTATCGCCCGGGTGCCGCAGTCTGTGCTGCAACACGTGATGGTTTCAACCGGTACCTCTGCTGAAGACTTCAATAAACTGCAGAAAATTCTCGCACTTTCACCTCATTTGAACTTCATCTGTATTGATGTTGCCAATGGTTATTCAGAGCATTTTGTTACGTTTCTTAAACGGGCGCGAGAAGCCTGCCCTGGCAAAACGATCTGTGCCGGAAATGTGGTAACCGGTGAAATGGTGGAAGAACTTATCCTTTCCGGTGCCGATATTGTAAAGGTTGGCATCGGGCCGGGTTCTGTTTGCACCACGCGGGTAAAAACCGGCGTCGGTTATCCGCAGCTTTCCGCCGTTATTGAGTGCGCCGATGCCGCACACGGCCTGGGCGGACAGATCGTCAGCGATGGTGGCTGTTCTGTACCGGGCGATGTTGCTAAAGCTTTTGGCGGTGGCGCGGACTTCGTCATGCTAGGCGGGATGCTTGCCGCTCACGATGAGTGCGAGGGCGAAATCATTGAAGAGAACGGCGAGCAGTTTATGCTGTTTTACGGCATGAGTTCTGAGTCTGCGATGAAACGCCACGTCGGCGGCGTAGCGCAGTATCGTGCAGCAGAAGGTAAAACCGTTAAACTGCCGCTGCGTGGTCCGGTTGAACTGACCGCCCGTGACATACTGGGTGGCTTACGCTCGGCTTGCACCTACGTTGGTGCGGAACGACTGAAAGAGCTGACCAAACGCACAACGTTTATTCGCGTTGACGAGCAGGAAAACCGCGTTTTTAACCGCTAGCGGTCGTCGTTGAACCTCCCTGCGTTGCTTGAAAAGGGAGGTTCAGCCCAGCGCATCCCCAAGGCGAAATACCGGCAGATACATTGCCACCACCAACGTTCCTACGATAATACCAATCACCACCATCATCATCGGCTCCAGTGCCGCCGCAAGCGTATCGGCCAACTGGTGTGTCTCGGCCTCATGCCAGCTGGCAAGCCGGGTCAGCATCGCATCCAGCGATCCAGACTCTTCACCCACCTTGATAAGCTGGTAGCACAGAGGCGTAAACAGACTGTGTGGTTTCAGCGCCTGGTGCAAAGGATTACCTGCGGCAATATGCTGCTGAAGCTTAACGATGGCTTCCTGCCAGAGTAATGCACTGACCGTTTTCTCCACCGCCTGTAGGCTTTGCAATAAAGTCAGACCCGCGTGCTGAGTCAGCGCCAGGGTCGTGTAAATCTGGCTGAGCTGGCTGCCCCGATAAAGCGCTGATAATAACGGAGTCTTCAGCAGAAGCCTTTGTTCAACTCTTTGCCAGTTCGGGATGTTTTTACGCTGCCTGCGATAGAACATGCCGGCAGCGATGACCGGCACTATCAGCAGCGGTGCCTGCTGCTGTAACCATTCTGAAAAGGCAATCACCGCCGCGGTAAAGGCAGGCAGTGGCGCATCAAAAGTCTGATAGATCGCGACAAATTCCGGCAGTACAAAAATCAGCATGCCGATGCTCACCAGTAGCGCGACGGCCAGAATAAACAGCGGATAGCGCAGCGCTTTCTTCACTTTTTGCTGCAACAGCTGCTGCCGTTCCTGCTGCTGTGCAAGACGCAGGCAGCATTCATCCAGCTCGCCTGTGAGTTCACCGATATGAATCAGCGCAGGATAGAGTGGCGAGAACACTTCTGGCCACTCCCGTAGTGCTGATGAAAATGGCTCGCCGTGCGTTATCTTCTCCTGCAGGTTTAGCAGGAGTGCCCGCCAGCCTGAATCGGGATGGCCTTCAGCGAGCAGCTGAAGCCCACTGACCAGTGGCATTCCCGCTTTTAACAGCGTTGCAAGTTGACGGATGAAGGCGATTTTATGTTGCCACCGCCAGTCACCAGCACGGTAGCGGCGACCGCGGGAAATTTTTAACGGTAGCTGTTTCATACCGACGATTTCATCAACGACCCTGGCAGAATCTGGCGCAAAGCCGCAGCCGCTGTGAATGGCACCATTATCGTCGATCGCCTGCCAGCGAAATAAATAGCGCCTGCTCATCCCGGTCCTCCGGTCACTCGCGTCAACTCTTCGAGTGTTGTCTCTCCTCTATTTACGCAGTGCAGCCCGCCGACGAATAAAGGTTCCATACCCTGTTGCAGAGCTAACTTTGCCAGTGCTTCCGGGCTGGCATTCTGCGCAAGGGCATTTTGCAGTGATGGAAAAACGGGCAGCATCTCAAACAGCGCCAGCCGACCGTAATATCCTGAAAAGCAGCGTTCACACCCAACGGCTCGCCAGTTCTGCACCGTTCCCGGCCAGATATCGCTGGGAAAATGCGCCAGTGCTTCCGCTGGCTCGCGGCAGTGCGAACAGAGCTTCCTCACCAGGCGCTGCGCAACGATCAGTTTGAGTGCGGAGGCCAGCATATAACCCGGAACACCCATCTGCCCCATGCGAACCAGCGTTTCCGTGGTGGAGTTAGTGTGCAGGGTAGAGAGCACCAGATGCCCGGTTTGCGCGGCCTTGACGGCTATTTCAGCCGTTTCAGCGTCGCGGATTTCCCCCAGCATAATCACGTCCGGGTCCTGGCGAAGCAGCGCCCTAAGTACAAGATTGAAACTCAGCCCGGAACGCGTGTGGATCTGGGTCTGATTGACTCCCGCAAGCGGGATCTCTACAGGGTCCTCTACGCTGCACAGATTGCGGCTGGGTGCATTAAGCCAGCTCAGACCGCTGTAAAGCGTAAACGTCTTGCCGCTGCCGGTAGGGCCGGTCACCAAAATTAACCCCTGTGGTTTAGAGAGCGCGCTACGGTAGTGTTTTAGCAACGTCGCAGGCATGCCGAGTTTTTCCAGTGATATTGCCTGTTCATCACTTTGCAGTAGCCGTATTACTGCTTTTTCGCCGCAGCGGGTGGGCAGGGTCGATAACCGGAAAGACTCGGTTTTATCGGCAAGCACCAGCGAAAACTGGCCATCCTGCGGGACTCGCCGTTCAGCGATATCCAGACTGGCAAGTATTTTAAGCCGGGCGATTAGCGGCGCGCTGCCCTCACTGAGAACCATTGCCTGCTGTAAAACGCCGTCCACCCTTATCCTGATCCGCAGAGCGTGCTCCTGGGGTTCAATATGTACATCGGAGGCGCGTTTTTGCAGTGCCATACTCAGCAGTTGGTTAACTCTGTCTACTGCGCCAGCGCCTGCCTCATCAGTGCTTTCTGCCCCTTCCAGGGTTCCCTGATTACGGTGTAAATATTGCTCGAGCCGTGCCTGCGGCCAGCATTCCACGTCGATTACGCCAGGCGTGATAAAACGCAGCTCTGTCATCATCTCATGCGGTGGTGTACCGGACAGCGCAATGTGCAGGCGCTGGTGGCTGAACTCAACGATTGCGGCCTGATAGCGCTCGCAGATGGCTTCAACGGCACGCTGGCTGGCGCTAATCATTGTTTCTGCTCCTGTTCAAAGCGGAACAGGTCCTCACAGGCTTCCTTTAATCCACTGCTGTCGCTGGTGCAGCTACGTTGCCAGCTGAGATAACCGTCGCTGCTGTCCCACTGTGGCGTTAATGTCACGTTCAACCCTTTCAGGCTTTCCTGACCGGTGAGCGAGATAATGCCTGCGCTTACCGTTATCGCAGAAACGTAGCGCGAAGTTCGCGTTGAAGGTACACCCTGACTGCCAGCATCACAGCCGGTAATGCCGCCGTGCTCAATCGCACATAGCTCAACACCGGTTTTATACGGCATAGCCGTTTGCAGCATGTCTGTCAGTGCAGCCTTCTGCAGGTAGTTCTGGTATGCGGGCAGGCCAATCGCACTCAATATGGCGACAATGGCAATAACGATCATCAATTCAATCAACGTAAATCCCTGCTGGCTCATGGTAAGTCTCCTTGTGGTTAACAGGAGGGACCATAATCCTGAATAAAAACGTGGAATAGCGGCAAAGCAGGCAATTCAGAGGCTGATTCAAAACAATTAAATGGGGTAGCTTTGTTGCATAAAAGGTTTGCGGCAAGTGCCGCATTTTGTCCCTTAAGGGCTTTTGAGGGACAGGCGCAAGGCGTATCTTTCGCCACTCCCGGCCATGTATTTCAGGCCGAAGGGCACCAGTTAAAGGGATTTCAGGGATAAAAAAGGTCAGCACAAAAGGCTGACCAGGGGAGGTATATGGAAAGCGGCAGAGGCTTAACGAAAACGCATCGACAGATCCAGCGCCCGCACGTGCTTGGTCAGTGCGCCAACAGAAATATAGTTGACCCCGGTTTCGGCAAAGGTCCGCAGCGTTTCATCGGTGACGTTGCCAGACACTTCCAGCAACGATCGGTTATTGCTCAGAGTGACGGCTGCGCGCATCTGCTCAACGCTGAAATTATCCAGCATGATAATGTCTGCGCCAGCATTCAACGCCTGTTCCAGTTCGTCCAGGGACTCGACTTCAACTTCAACCGGCACGTCCGGGTGCAGCCAGAATGCTTTTTCAACCGCTTTGGCAATCGAACCACAGGCTATGATGTGGTTCTCTTTAATCAGGAAAGCATCGGACAGGCCAAGTCGATGGTTAGCACCACCTCCGCACAGTACGGCATACTTCAGCGCTGTGCGCAGTCCCGGCAGTGTCTTTCGTGTGTCCAGCAGCTGAGTGTGTGTGCCTTCCAGCAGGGCAACATAGCGGCTAACCTCCGTTGCCACACCGGAAAGCGTTTGAACAAAGTTCAGCGCTGTGCGTTCCGCCGTCAGGATCAGCTGCGCCGGGCCGCTAACCTCAAACAGCGTCTGGTTGGCGGTAATCGCATCCCCATCGGCAACGTGCCAGGTAATTTGCGTTTTATTCCCCAGCTGGATAAACACCTCTTCAACCCAACGTTTTCCGCAGAAGATCCCCGGTTCACGGGTGATCACCACCGCGTGAGCCTGGGTATCCTCTGGCAGCAGGCCAGCAGTGATGTCTTTGCAGGGATCGACTTCGCCACCAAGGTCTTCACGCAGCGCCTGGGCGACGGCAGGGGGAATATCGTCCTCAATACGCTCCATCAACTCGATACGGCGGTTATCAGGATCGTAACGGCGGGATGTCATGATTTAACTCCGAAAGGTCGGGTAACAGATATTGCCATGCTAGCCTGTTTTTCCCCCGTTTGTCAGCCATCGGTGGGGCCTGTTACCCGACATTTTCTTATCGACTCCGGTGCCAGAAACATCGGTATTCGCTCTACTCTGGCGTTAAACCGACTGGCTACCGAGTAGAAAGGGAGATATGCCCAACGCGATAGCGCTCTGTACTCGGGGTATCGTCAAACGGCATTTCGCTTAGCTCAAAGCAGAGCCGCCGCCACTGCTGTACATCCCAGGCAAGGATGCGGGTGATACCGGCTGCTGGTTCGGGGAGGTTGCTGATTTGGCTTAAATCGCTGTCTGCGGCAATGGGCACGATCTCGCGTCGGGCAAAGGCGGACCGTTGCAAAGTGCTACCCGGGCGGAAGCCCAACACCGGCCAGCAGTCGATAGCGGGCCTGCCGAAGTCTGTAACCAGTTTTTTAAAGCCGGTGCTTTGTAAAAAACCGGCCATGCCAGCGCTGTCCTGCCACAAATAGAACGGCGCGTAGAGTGGTTCACTGGCGGTATGCGGATCGCTACTGCTGGCATAGCACCAGGCTTTGATAACCAGGCCGGGAAAGTTATCCAGCAGGTGTCCGTTTTCCCGCACGCGATTTTCAATAATCGTCATGTCGTAATCGGTGGGCAGGCGAAAGCGATATTGCATGGCGATCATAGCGGCTGCTCCTGCGGCCAGTTGAACGGATTTCCGTTGGCAAATGACCAGTCTTCAGGCTGGCTGAAACTTAATGTGATCATCACATCTTCCGGGCGCACCGCCAGTTCGGCAGAGAGCCGCCGGGCAAGATTCTGATAGAAAAGATGTTTCTGCTCAACGCTGCGTGGCCGGCCTGCGGTGATATGGAACCAGATGAATCCCTCTGAACGCGGTCCGCCAAGATAGTGACGAGGGAAAACACGCAGCCCGGGGGCATATTCATCAAACAGCTGGAAGCAGTCATCCTGCGGTACATCGAAGAAATCGACCAGCGTTTGGTGTAACAGAGTTGAAAGCGTTTGACGGAACGCCGCGGTTTTTCCGGCAGGCAGGGCGATACGGGTAAAGGGCATGGTTTACTCCTCCGGAAAATGTAAATGACCGAGTGCGGTGACTGCGGCGGGCCAGCCGCAATAAAACGCCAGATGGGTAATGGCTTCGGTCAGCTCGTCACGTCTGAGGCCATTTTCCTGGGCAAAATTCAGGTGCCACGGCAGCTGCTGATGGCGGCCTGTTGCAATCAATGCGGCAACGGTAATCAGGCTGCGATCGCGCCTGCTCAGCTCGCTGCGCTGCCAGATAGCGCCAAACAAAGTTTCATCTGTAATCGCAGCAAAATGGGGGGCAATTGCCGCCAGATCGTCGCGGGTAAGTGAGTGAGGCATCTTAACTCCCTGTGGATATTGATGAGTGAATGCCAGAATAGAGGGAAGTAATTGTTTATAAAATCGCATATATTTGGATTGATAATCCCGAAAATCAGGATGGTTATGTCTCGGAACAAACGTGTGACTTTTGACCTTGAAGCGCTGCGCACTCTGGTCACCGGTATTGAGCTGGGCAGCTTTGCGCTGGCCGCCATAAAACTTAATCGCTCAACGTCAGCGGTCAGCGCCCAGTTGAAAAAGCTGGAGCAGCAAAGTGGCCTGCCGCTGCTGCAAAAGTCCGGACGTCGACTGGAACTCACTGCTAATGGTGAATTACTAATGGCATATGGTCGCCGCCTGCTTGCCCTCAATGACGAAGCTTTTAGCGCACTCTGTGGCCGTCATCTGGCGGGCAGCGTAAGCCTGGGAATGCAGGAGGACTTTGGTGAGGCGCTCTTACCAGACTTGCTGGGGCAGTTTGCCCGTGCTTTTCCACAGGTTGAAGTCTCAGCACGTATTGGTCGCAATGGTGAACTTGTGCAGGCGATGCGTCATGGAGATCTTGATCTGGCGCTGTGCTGGCAGGGTGACGAAAATACACGGTTTATGCAGGCACTGCCTGCCGCACCGCTTCACTGGATTGGACGTTCTGATGCCGATCTGGCGCGCTGGCTGACAGGAGAGGAGACGCTGCCGCTACTTCTGTTTGATGCGCCCTGCATGATGCGAAGCCGTGCAATTGGTGCCCTTGACCGGGCGGCGATCCCCTGGCGGGTGGCTTTTACCAGCCGCAGCCTGAGCGGTATCTGGGCCGCAGCCGCAGCCGGGCTGGGTATTACGCTTCGCAGTCGTTTTGGTCTACCTGCCGGGCTACAGGTGCTACAGCATGCACGGCTGCCATCGCTGGGCAAGTTGGGAATAGCGCTGCATACGGCCGACGAGCTACTGAACCCTGCGGCAGAGCGGCTGCGCGATATCATTTTAGAACGGCTGGTACCCCCCGTGTCGCAGCCGTCCTCTACAGTAGAGATATTTTACCGCTGAATAGTACGGGGCCAGTAGGTTGGCCGGTTGGTGAACCGCCCGGCGGCTCCAGACTGATTGCGAGATCCGGTAAGGCATCAGGTTTTAGAGGAGCAAGGTTCACCCGACGGTTGCCGGAGACATCCAACAGTCCTAATGACTGCGGCTTGCCGCCTGGTGGGATCAGCCAGAGTTGCAGACTGTGGTCAGGCCCGATGTTCGGTGGTGCCGCCGTCTGCACGGTCAGCCTGTTTTGCGCCGGGTTGATGCCGATAACCCAGATCCCCTGTTGCTGACTGTTGCTCAAAACGGCAATCGCCTGAGGGGGCACGGGGGCAGGAACCAGCTGGGTATAGAGCAGTGCACCGGCAAATGAGGCTGCCAGACCCCAGCCAAGCCACAAAGGCCATGCACTGCGCGGTATTTTTACCGGTTGCGTGACAGGTGGAGACGACAACGTGCCGGGTTGTAATTCTGTGGGCAGATCGCCAACAATGCGCGGCCACAGTGTTTCTGGCGGTGTAACGGGGATGACATCGCTATCCAGTGCGACCAGCGCGTTTTGCCAGCGCTGGACTTCAGCTGCCAGCTCGGGTTCCTGCTCGATACGGCGCATGAAACGCAGGCGAGCCGCACCACGCAGCGTACCCAGGGCATATTCTGCGGCCAGGGCGGAATCAAAATCGTGTTTGCTTTTCATATGCCCACGCAGCCTTTTAAATGCATTAAGGCCCGGCGTATCCAGCTTTTGACGGTACCGGCAGGCTGTTGCAGATGTAGCGCGATTTCACCGTGTGAAAGACCATGATGATAAGCCAGAACGATGCTTTGCCGCTGCTCTGTGGGCAGGGCGTCCATGCAGGTTAAAAGCCTGCGTGATTCGTATGTCGAAGGTGCATGATCGCACGTACCTTCAGCCGCGATCGCATCGCCCTCATCGTCCAGTTCCAGAACGCGATTGTCCTGCAAACGCAGATAATCAATCGCACGATGGCGAACAATATTGGTCAGCCACGTTTTGGGCGCGCTTTGGGTCGGATCGAAGCTACCAGCCCGCTGCCAGAGAGCGAGAAAACTGTCATGCAGTACTTCCTCCGCCCAACCACGACGGTGAAGAAGACGTAGCGCGATGGCAAACAGATAGGGCGAGTAGCTGCGGTAAAGCGCTTCGAAAGCGCGTTTATCACCGGCTGCCACTGCCCGAATCAGTAAAACCTGACTGTCGATTGATTCTTCCGCCATGAATCGTCCTGAGAGAAGTGCAGAGGTGAACAACGCGTTCCCCCTGCACAGGGTATAGACCCTTTTTATCGTTATGGCATTAGCACAGTATCAATAACGTCGATTGCGCCATTTTTCTGCTGAACGTCATAGGTACTGATGTTGGCGACATTACCCTGGTTATCTTTCAGCTGCAGGTTGTGTGGGCCATTCTGCATCACCCACAGCGAAGCGCCGTTAACGGTTTTCAGCTCGGCACGGCCATGGCCCTGTTTGACCTTTTTCTCCAGCGCCTTCATGTCATATTTCCCGGCCACGACGTGATAGGTGAGGACGGCGGTCAGTTTGCTTTTATTTTCAGGTTTTAGCAGCGTATCGACGGTACCCATAGACAGTTTGGCGAAAGCCGCATTAGTGGGGGCAAATACGGTGAAGGGGCCGGGACCTTGCAACGTATCGACGAGGCCTGCTGCTTTAACTGCGGCGACCAGCGTGGTGTGATCCTTCGAGTTCATCGCATTTTCAACGATATTTTTAGAAGGGTACATGGCTGCCCCTCCCACCATCACAGTGTTTTGTGACATCTCTGCCAGAGCGGCAGCGCTAAACAGGAAAGATGCACACAGAGCGGAACGGATGACAGTTTTCATGCTGAATTCCTCGGGTAAGAGAAGGCGTATTTGCCTCACATTGCTATCTACGTTCAGCGATGAAAAACGGATGCAGAAAAATGAAAATATCTTTTTTACGCGATAAGTGTGCGGTGAGAAGTTTGCCGGAGCCAAAATAAATCATGTTAATCTGAGCAGATTCTGATGACAGGGGAGTAGGGCATGCAGTTGCAAGATGGCTGGATTAACGAAGCCAGAAAAGTTCCGTCGCCGCATTTTAACCAGCGACCGAATGATGAAAAACCCTCGCTGTTGGTGATCCACAATATTAGTCTGCCGCCCGGTGAGTTCGGCGGCCCCTGGATTGACGATCTGTTTACCGGTCAGCTTGATCCCAATGCTCATCCTTATTTTGCCGGCATCAGCCATCTGCAGGTTGCCGCTCATTGCCTGATCCGCCGTGATGGAGAGGTTGTGCAATATGTGCCGTTTCAGCTACGTGCATGGCATGCGGGCGTGTCAAACTATCAGGGTCGCGATGCCTGCAACGATTTTTCAGTCGGTATTGAACTTGAAGGCACCGATACATTGCCCTACACCGATGCGCAGTATCGTTCGCTGCAGGCCGTTACCGAGCAGCTGATTGCTGAGTATCCGGCAATGGCCCTGAATATTACCGGGCACAGCGACATTGCACCGCAGCGTAAAACCGATCCCGGCCCGGCATTCGACTGGGCCCGATTCCGCACTGCTCTGGCGCAGCAAGTCCAGGGTAAAAATGATGGGAGTTAAGGCATGACGTTATTTAGCCTGTTGTTGGTTCTCGGATGGGAACGCCTGTTCAAAATGGGCGAACACTGGCAGTTGGATCACCATCTGATGCCATTATTCCGCAGATTTAAGCATTTCTCACTGCTGCGCACCCTGTTGATGACGCTGTTAGCAATGGCCGTAGTGGCCGCGGTGATGCTGGCGCTGAAAGGCTGGTTTTTCGGTGTGCCCCAGTTAATTTTTTGGATTCTTGTTGGCCTGCTGTGCATCGGGGCAGGCTCGGTTCGCCTTCACTACCACGCTTATCTACGTGCTGCCAGCCATAATGATGTGCATGCACATGATGCGATGGCGGAAGAGCTGACCCTGATCCACGGTGTGCCGGGTGAGTGCAGCGAACGTGAATATCTCGGTGAGTTACAGAATGCGCTGTTGTGGATTAACTTTCGCTTTTATCTTGCTCCACTATTCTGGTTTGTCGTCGGTGGTCCGTGGGGGCCGGTGCTGCTGGTGGGTTATGCCTTCCTGCGCGCCTGGCAAAGCTGGCTGGCACGTCAGCGTGACCCTCTGATCCGTTCCCAGTCCGGCGTGGATGCGCTGCTTCACTGGATCGACTGGCTGCCGGTTCGGCTGGTTGGTGTTGCTTATGCGCTGCTGGGGCACGGCGAGCGTGCCCTGCCTGCCTGGCTGGCCTCGCTGGGGGATCGCCATACGCCGCAGTACCAGGTACTGACTCGCCTTGCACAGTTCTCACTGGCACGTGACCCGCATTTGGATAAGGTAGAGACGCCACGGCTGGCGGTAACGCTGGCGAAAAAGGTATCGTTGGTGCTGGTGGTGGTAGTCGCAATACTGACGATTTACGGTACGTTGGTATAACCCCAACAGGTAACGAGTACAGCAGTAATAAAAAATCAGGCCAGCATCTGCTGGCCTGATTGCATTTTTCCGGGGCGATTATGCCTTCTGAGAACGGTTTTTCAGCCAGTAGCCGATAGCCAGAATCAGTATCCATACAGGAATCAGCCAGACGGAGATAGCCATTCCCGGGGTGATTGCCATCAGCACCAGAATACCGGCGAGGAACAGCAGGCAGATCCAGTTGCCCAGCGGATACAACAGCGCCGGGAAGCGGGTTTTCACGCCCTGCTGATCCTTTTTACGGCGGAACTTGATGTGCGCCATGCTGATCATTGCCCAGTTAATCACCAGCGCAGAAACCACCAGTGCCATCAGCAGACCAAAGGCTTCACCCGGCATCAGATAGTTCAACAGTACGCAAAGCCCGGTGGCAATCGCGGAGAACAGAATCGAAATCACCGGTACGCCACGACCATCTACTTTCAGTAGCGCTTTTGGGGCATTGCCCTGCTGAGCCAGACCAAACAGCATGCGGCTGTTGCAGTACACGCAGCTGTTATACACCGACAGCGCGGCGGTAAGGATGACGACGTTCAGCGCGTTAGCCACCAGAGCATCGCCCAGTTCGTGGAAGATCAGCACGAACGGGCTGGTATCCGGGGTGACGCGGGTCCAAGGCAGCAGCGACAGCAATACGGCAAGTGAACCGATATAGAAGATCAGGATGCGCCACAGCACCTGGTTAGTGGCTTTAGGAATGCTGGTTTCCGGATTATCCGCTTCTGCAGCGGTGATCCCCACCAGTTCCAGGCCGCCAAAAGAGAACATGATAATGGCCATCATCATGACCAGGCCGCTAAAGCCGTTCGGCAGGAAGCCGCCCTGATCCCACAGGTTGCGTACAGTAGCCTGCGGGCCGCCGTTGCCGCTGAACAGCAGCCAGCCGCCAAACAGGATCATACCGATAACGGCGACCACTTTGATAATGGCAAACCAGAACTCCATCTCGCCGAACACTTTCACGTTGGTCAGGTTGATGGCGTTGATCAGCACAAAGAAGGCGGCGGCAGACATCCAGGTAGGTACGTCCGGATACCAGAATTGAATATATTTACCGACGGCCGTCAGTTCGGCCATGGCTACCAGCACGTACAGTACCCAGTAGTTCCAGCCGGAGGCAAAACCAGCGAAGTTACCCCAGTACTTATAGGCAAAGTGGCTGAATGAACCGGCGACCGGCTCTTCCACGACCATCTCTCCCAGCTGGCGCATAATTAAAAATGCGATAAACCCGGCAATCGCGTAACCCAGAATAACGCCAGGGCCGGCAGATTGAATAACAGACGCACTTCCCAAAAACAGGCCGGTACCCACGGCCCCACCCAACGCGATCAGCTGAATATGGCGGTTTTTCAGGCCACGGTGCAGCGTTTCGCCCTGCTGTTGTCCCATGTCTAACCTCATGATGTTTTATTATTTTTTCGTCTTTTCAGCAGGCCCTGTCGCCATGCTGTTTCGAAAAGTTTACGATTGTTGTGTGAGTAAATATGAGCCAGAACGTAGCCTCAGGAAGAGAATAGTGCTAAGCGCAGAGGTTTGCACTCGCTTTCTACGCTACGCACGCAGAAATGACTAAAAAATCAGCGTGCTGTCTCATTTTTTACTGTCTATGTTTTGTCACAAATTGGTGCAAATGACGAATAACATTCTCTTATGACCGGTGGGATTGCTTGGCTGGTGGATAGGCGATTGGGAACCCGTCTCTGCGGCGTCCGGGCGGTCCTCGCGCCCTGCTGTGCAGGGTGCCTTCAGCTTCGGCATCGGGACTGTCGGATCGGCCCGGAGCGGGCGTCCTGCCCGCGCCAGGCCTGAGCCCAGCATCCATGCTGGTCTCTCCGGCCCCGCTGCCTGCGCCTCAGCGCTGCGGATTACCCGGCCGCCGCAGAGACGGGTTCCCTTTTGACTCAATCACTCGCTGTAAGCAACGGAAAGAGAGGGACGGTTTTTCTGGTGGGCTTGGGTGGTGTTTTTCGGCTGCTGTCCCGGTTGGGCAAACACCGGGCAGAACGGAGAAAGCTTGCGAACGGACCGATCTGTTTATCAGGCAATACCAATATCAGAAAGCGGACTGGCTGCTGCCCCGAACGGGCAATCCGCAGCGCTGAACGGAGAGAGGAAGCCAGGATTCGCCCACAGGGAAGTGGGCGAAAGGGACAGCCGCGCAGGACGCGCGTCTGTACCGGGCCGTCAGGCTGACGAGCGAAGTGAAGGGACCGCAAAGCGGCGCGAGGACCCGCCCGGCAGGGGCAGCAGCCAGTCAGCGCTATCACTGTTATCCCAGAGATAACCAACAACATAAGACCAGTCAGCGCCGCCACCGTTATCCCAGAGATCACCAGCGGCATTAACCTTTCAGAGCTACCACTGTTATTTCCGACAACTTCATTTCAGCTCGGCCTTGACGAGTATCAATGTAACTTTAACCCTTCACCGAACGGCGCTTAAACGCATAGCCAATCGCCAGAATGCCAATCCACACCGGAATCAACCACACGGAAATCGCCATACCCGGCGTCATCGCCATAATCACCAGCACACCGGCCATAAAGGCCAGGCACAGCCAGTTGCCGAACGGATAGAACAGCGCCTTAAAGCGTGGCTCAATCCCCTGCTGGTTAGCACGCTTGCGGAAACGCAGGTGTGCAAGACTGATCATCGCCCAGTTAATGATTAATGTAGAAACCACCAGTGACATCAGCAGGGAGAATGCCTCGCCTGGCATCAGATAGTTGATCAGCACGCCGATAGCGGCGGCGGCGGCGGAACTCAGAATGGCATTCACCGGCACGCCACGACGATCGACCTTCATCAGCGCCTTCGGTGCGTTACCCTGCTGCGCCAGACCGAACAGCATGCGGCTGTTGCTGTAAACACAGCTGTTATACACCGACAGCGCAGCGGTCAGGATCACCACATTCAGCGCATTAGCAACGAACGCATCACCCAGTTCGTGGAAAATCAGCACGAACGGACTGGTATCTTCCGAAATGCGAATCCACGGCATCAGCGACAGCAGCACGGTCAGTGAACCGATATAGAAGATCAGAATACGCCACAGCACCTGATTGATCGCTTTCGGGATGCTCTTCTCAGGATTCTCGGCTTCCGCAGCGGTCAGGCCGATCATTTCCAGCCCGCCGAATGAGAACATAATGATTGCCATCATCATCACCAGGCCGTGCAGACCGTTCGGCATAAAACCGCCGTGATCCCACAAGTTGCTGACCGTGGCCTGCGGGCCGCCGTTGCCGCTGAACAGCAGCCAGCCGCCGAAACCAATCATGGCGACGACCGCCACCACCTTAATAATGGCAAACCAGAACTCCAGTTCGCCGAACACCTTCACGTTGGTCAGGTTAATGGCGTTGATCAATATAAAGAACACCGCAGCGCTAACCCAGGTCGGGATCTCGGGATACCAGAACTGAATATATTTACCGACGGCAGTCAGTTCGGCCATGGCAACCAGCACATACAGCGCCCAGTTGTTCCAGCCGGATGCCAGCCCGGCAAACGGTCCCCAGTATTTATGCGCGAAATGACTGAAGCTGCCGGCCACCGGCTCTTCAACAATCATCTCACCCATCTGACGCATGATCAGAAAGGCAATAATACCGGCGATGGCGTAGCCAAGAATGACGGCGGGGCCGGCTGATTTGATGACCGATGCGCTGCCCAGAAACAGTCCCGTACCGACGGCACCGCCTAATGCGATCAGCTGAATGTGGCGGTTTTTTAACCCGCGATGCAGCGTCTCGCCCTGCTGATGTTCCATACTCTTCCTCGTGATGCTTGTTTTTATTTATGTCTGCCAGAGTGCTTAAATCTAATAACGTACTGAAATATTTACGCTTCTCGATTAGGGAAAACCTGGCCGTATCTGGCGTCGCGCAGAGAATAGTGTTAGGCGAAGGGCTTTGCACTTTCTTTCTCATTCTGTGCGCCTGCGTGGTTAAAAAATCACCGATCGCACCGGGTGAGTGCATAACGATTTTAGGGAGCAGCATAAGGGAAATCGTGCATCGCATTTGGTGCTTTTAGTGGGGTGCAATTCAACTAAGCTGCTGCCGTGTTTCAAAAAAGTTTTAAAAATTAACATTTATTATGCATTCGAGGGCGCTCGAAAATTTCCGCTTACCCCTTGCCAGGAACGAGACGGGGGTCTGGTTTCGCCGGGTTGTCATATAGACATCAGGTGAATACTTTGTTACTTTACGGGCACCTTTTTTAAATTGGTATTACCAATTAACTCTGGCACATCGTAGAAGAAGGGATAATGGCCTACAGTAAGATCCGCCAACCAAAGCTCTCTGACGCCATCGAGCAGCAGCTTGAGTCCCTGATTATGGAAGGGACGCTGCGTCCCGGAGAGAAATTACTGCCCGAGCGCGAGCTGGCCGTGCAGTTTGATGTCTCCCGTCCTTCCCTACGAGAAGCAATCCAGCGTCTGGAAGCAAAAGGTCTGCTACTTCGCCGTCAGGGCGGTGGCACCTTCGTCCAGAAAACCCTGTGGCAAAGCCTGAGCGATCCGCTCATCGAACTGCTTGCCGGCCATCCTGAATCCCAGTTCGACCTGCTGGAAACGCGTCATGCGCTGGAAGGGATTGCCGCCTATTATGCCGCGCTTCGCGGGACCGACGACGATATTGCACGTATTCAGCACTGCCATCTGCAGATTCAGACCGCCCAGGACAGCGGCGATCTGGACGTAGAAGCCGATGCGGTGATGCAGTATCAGATTGCTGTCACAGAAGCCGCGCATAATGTGGTGCTGCTGCATTTGCTACGCAGTATGGGTCCGATGCTGGAACAGAACGTAAGACAGAACTTCGAGTTGCTCTACTCGCGTCGGGAGATGCTGGTGAAAGTGAGTGAACATCGCGCCAGTATTTTTCAGGCGATTGTGGCACGCGAGCCGGAACAGGCCCGTGAAGCCTCACACCGCCACCTGGCGTTTATCGAGGAAATATTGCTGGACAGAAGTCGGGAGCAGAGCCGTAGAGAGCGTTCCCTGCGACGTCTACAGCAACGTAAGGAATAACGTAAGTAAAACGCGTAACTATAACGCGGCACTATACCCGAAACCATTGGCGTAACGGCTAACACAGCGCCAGCACCAGGGACGCAGGGTATAAACGACGAGCCTGTCTCTTTGTGTTTTAAACGACAGAACGCAAAGAGACAGGCTCCAGACAATTCAACGTATTAGACACAGATAAGGAATACCCCCCATGTCAGAACGTTTAAACAATGACGTGGATCCGATCGAAACTCGCGACTGGCTACAGGCGATCGAATCGGTCATCCGTGAAGAAGGTGTTGAGCGCGCACAGTATCTGATTGACCAGGTTCTGAGCGAAGCACGTAAAGGCGGCGTGAAAGTGGCTGCCGGTGCTGGGGCCAGCAACTATATCAACTCTATTGCTGTTGAAGATGAGCCGGAATACCCTGGCAACACATCTTTAGAACGTCGTATCCGTTCTGCTATTCGCTGGAACGCCATTATGACCGTTCTGCGCGCATCGAAGAAAGATCTGGATCTGGGCGGCCACATGTCCTCCTTCCAGTCTTCTGCCACTATCTATGAAGTGTGCTTCAACCACTTCTTCCGTGCGCGTACGGAAAAAGACGGCGGCGATCTGGTTTACTTCCAGGGCCACATTTCTCCGGGTGTTTATGCTCGTGCCTTCCTGGAAGGTCGTCTGACCGAAGATCAGATGAACAACTTCCGTCAGGAAGTTCATGGTAAAGGTCTGTCTTCTTACCCACACCCTAAACTGATGCCTGACTTCTGGCAGTTCCCGACCGTATCAATGGGTCTGGGTCCATTGGGTGCGATCTATCAGGCTAAATTCCTGAAATATCTGGAACACCGTGGCCTGAAAGATACCTCTCAGCAGACCGTTTACGCCTTCCTGGGCGACGGTGAGATGGATGAGCCAGAATCTAAAGGTGCGATCACTATCGCTACCCGTGAAAAACTGGATAACCTGGTCTTCATCATCAACTGTAACCTGCAGCGTCTGGATGGCCCGGTAACCGGTAACGGTAAGATCATCAACGAACTGGAAGGTATCTTCGGCGGCGCAGGCTGGGAAGTGCTGAAAGTGATCTGGGGCGGTCGTTGGGATGAGCTGCTGCGTAAAGATACCAGCGGTAAACTGATCCAGCTGATGAACGAAACCGTTGACGGCGACTATCAGACCTTCAAATCCAAAAACGGCGCGTACGTGCGTGAGCACTTCTTCGGTAAATATCCGGAAACCGCTGAGCTGGTGAAAGATCTGAGCGACGACGAGATCTGGTCACTGAACCGTGGTGGTCACGATCCGAAGAAAGTCTACGCTGCACTGAAGAAAGCGCAGGACACCAAGGGCAAACCTGTGGTTATCCTGGCTCATACCATCAAAGGTTACGGTATGGGTGACACCGCGGAGGGCAAAAACATTGCTCACCAGGTGAAGAAAATGAACATGGACGGCGTGCGCTACATCCGCGACCGCTTCAACGTGCCGGTTGACGATGCTGCCATCGAAAAACTGCCGTACGTGACCTTTGCTGAAGGCTCAGAAGAGCACACCTACCTGCACGCACAGCGTCAGAAACTGGGTGGCTACCTGCCAACTCGCGAACCTAAGTTCAGCGAGAAGCTTGAAATGCCAACGCTGGAAGATTTCCGCCAGCTGCTGGATGAGCAGAACAAAGAGATCTCTACCACTATCGCTTTCGTGCGTGCCCTGAATGTGATGCTGAAGAACCCGTCGATCAAAGATCGCCTGGTGCCAATCATCGCTGACGAAGCGCGTACCTTCGGTATGGAAGGCCTGTTCCGTCAGATCGGTATTTATAGCCCGAACGGCCAGCAGTACACCCCGCAGGACCGTGAGCAGGTTGCTTACTATAAAGAAGACGAAAAAGGTCAGATCCTGCAGGAAGGCATCAACGAACTGGGTGCAGGCGCATCTTGGCTGGCGGCGGCAACGTCTTACAGCACCAACAACCTGCCAATGATCCCGTTCTACATCTACTACTCCATGTTCGGTTTCCAGCGTATCGGCGACCTGTGCTGGGCAGCAGGTGACCAGCAGGCTCGCGGCTTCCTGGTAGGCGGTACTTCAGGTCGTACGACGCTGAACGGTGAAGGTCTGCAGCACGAAGATGGCCACAGCCACATTCAGTCTCTGACCATCCCTAACTGTATCTCTTACGATCCAGCTTATGCGTATGAAGTTGCCGTGATCATGCATGACGGTCTGGTACGTATGTACGGTGATGCACAGGAAAACGTGTACTACTACATCACCACGCTGAACGAAAACTACCACATGCCAGCGATGCCGGAAGGTGCTGAAGAAGGTATCCGTAAAGGTATCTACAAGCTGGAAACTATCGAAGGTAGCAAAGGTAAAGTTCAGCTGCTGGGTTCAGGCTCTATCCTGCGTCACGTGCGTGAAGCGGCAGAAATCCTGGCGAAAGACTACGGCGTTGGCTCTGACGTGTACAGCGTCACCTCCTTCACCGAACTGGCCCGCGACGGTCAGGACTGTGAGCGTTGGAACATGCTGCACCCAACTGAAGAAGCACGCGTACCGTACATTGCTCAGGTCATGAGTGATGCACCGGCCGTCGCGTCTACCGACTACATGAAACTGTTTGCAGAACAGGTTCGCAGCTACATCCCAGCCAGCGACTATCGCGTACTGGGTACTGACGGCTTCGGTCGTTCAGACAGCCGTGAGAACCTGCGTCACCACTTCGAAGTGGACGCATCTTACGTTGTAGTTGCAGCACTGGGCGAACTGGCTAAACGCGGCGAAATCGATAAGAAAGTGGTAGCGGACGCTATTGCCAAGTTCGAAATCGATGCTGATAAAGTTAACCCGCGTCTGGCATAAGAGGTAAAGAGTAATGGCTATCGAAATCAATGTACCGGACATCGGCGCGGACGAAGTTGAAGTCACCGAAATCCTGGTGAAGGTTGGCGACACTGTTGAAGTTGAACAGTCGCTGATCGTGGTGGAAGGCGATAAGGCTTCTATGGAAGTCCCTTCTCCGCAGGCGGGCGTGGTTAAAGAGATCAAAGTTGCGACCGGCGATAAAGTCGAAACCGGCAAACTGATCATGATCTTCGAAGCAGCAGGTGGCGCAGCTGCGCCATCCGCTCCGGCTGAAGAGAAGAAAGAAGAAGCGGCTGCACCCGCTGCTGCGGCTCCGGCTGCGGCCAGCGGCCCGAAAGAAGTGAACGTACCGGATATCGGCGGCGACGAAGTTGAAGTTACCGAGATCATGGTAAAAGTGGGCGACACCGTTGAAGCGGAACAGTCGATCCTGACCGTTGAAGGCGACAAAGCCTCAATGGAAGTGCCGGCTCCGTTCGCGGGTACCGTGAAAGAGATCAAAGTAGCGACCGGCGACAAAGTCAGCACCGGTTCACTGGTGATGGTCTTTGAAGTAGCGGGCGCTGCGCCAGCTGCTGCGGCTCCGGCTGCGAAAGCTGAAGCACCGGCTGCGGCCGCACCGGCGAAGCAGGAAGAGAAAGCGGCTCCGGCTGCTGCCCCTGCTAAAGCTGACGCGAAATCCGACTTCGCTGAAAACGACGCTTACGTTCACGCGACTCCGGTTATCCGCCGCCTGGCGCGCGAGTTTGGCGTAAACCTGGCTAAAGTCAAAGGCACCGGCCGTAAAGGGCGTATTCTGAAAGAAGACGTTCAGACCTACGTGAAGGACGCGGTAAAACGCGCCGAAGCGCCAGCCGCTGCTGCGGGTGGTGGTCTGCCTGGCATGCTGCCCTGGCCGAAAGTGGACTTCAGCAAGTTTGGTGAGATTGAAGAAGTTGAACTGGGCCGTATCCAGAAAATCTCTGGTGCGAACCTGAGTCGTAACTGGGTAATGATCCCGCACGTTACGCACTTCGACAAAACCGATATCACCGAGCTGGAAGCCTTCCGTAAGCAGCAGAACGATGAAGCCGCTAAACGTAAGCTGGACGTGAAATTCACCCCAGTGGTCTTCATCATGAAAGCCGTTGCTGCGGCTCTTGAGCAGATGCCTCGCTTCAACTGTTCACTGTCTGAAGACGGCCAGAAACTGACGCTGAAGAAATACATCAACATCGGTGTGGCGGTTGATACGCCAAACGGTCTGGTGGTTCCGGTGTTCAAAGACGTGAACAAGAAAGGGATTACCGAACTGTCTCGCGAGCTGATGGCTATCTCCAAGAAAGCGCGTGATGGCAAGCTGACCGCTGGCGAAATGCAGGGCGGCTGCTTCACCATTTCCAGCCTGGGCGGCATCGGGACAACTCACTTCGCGCCGATCGTGAACGCGCCTGAAGTGGCTATCCTGGGCGTCTCCAAGTCTGCTATGGAGCCGGTCTGGAACGGTAAAGAGTTCACTCCGCGTCTGATGATGCCGATGTCGCTCTCCTTCGACCACCGCGTAATCGACGGTGCAGATGGTGCACGCTTCATCACCATCATCAATCAGGCACTGGCTGACATTCGCCGTCTGGTGATGTAACAGCAGACAAGGCCGGCGCAAGCCGGCCTTGTTATAAGGGATGTAGATATTCGTGGCACCGCGGTTTGCAGATTATTAACAATTCTGTAAACTCTTGCGGTGAACGCGTCCCGGTGGAAGAAGGGCGTTGAATCAAAAGCTGTCTGACCCGCCGGACTATCAAATAAGAGGTCATGATGAGTACAGAAATTAAAACTCAAGTCGTGGTACTTGGGGCAGGTCCTGCAGGCTATTCTGCAGCCTTCCGTGCAGCGGATTTAGGTCTGGAGACCGTCATCGTTGAGCGTTACAGCACCCTTGGTGGTGTTTGTCTGAATGTCGGCTGTATCCCTTCTAAAGCCCTGCTGCACGTGGCGAAGGTGATTGAAGAAGCGAAAGCGCTTGAAGCTCACGGTATCGTGTTCGGCAAGCCGCAAACCGACGTAGACAAGATCCGCGCCTGGAAAGAGAAAGTCATCAACCAGCTGACCGGCGGTCTGGCAGGTATGGCGAAAGGCCGTAAAGTGAACGTGGTTAACGGCCTGGGCAAGTTTACCGGCGCAAATACTCTGGTTGTGGAAAATGAGAAGGGTGAAACCACCACCATCACTTTCGACAACGCCATCATCGCAGCGGGTTCCCGCCCAATTCAGCTGCCGTTCATCCCGCACGAAGACCCACGCGTTTGGGATTCTACCGATGCGCTGGAACTGAAATCAGTCCCAGAGCGTCTGCTGGTTATGGGCGGCGGTATCATCGGTCTGGAAATGGGTACGGTTTACCATGCCCTGGGTTCACAGATTGATGTCGTCGAGATGTTTGACCAGGTGATCCCTGCTGCAGATAAAGACGTGGTGAAAGTGTTCACCAAGCGTATCTCCAAGCAGTTCAACCTGATGCTGGAAACCAAAGTTACTGCCGTTGAAGCAAAAGAAGACGGCATCTATGTAACTATGGAAGGCAAAAAAGCGCCAGCAGAACCACAGCGTTATGATGCGGTGCTGGTAGCTATCGGCCGCGTACCGAACGGTAAAGGTCTGGATGCTGGTAAAGCGGGCGTGGAAGTGGACGATCGCGGCTTTATCCGCGTCGACAAGCAGATGCGTACCAACGTACCGCACATCTTTGCTATCGGCGACATCGTGGGTCAGCCAATGCTGGCACACAAAGGCGTGCATGAAGGCCACGTAGCGGCAGAAGTGATTTCTGGTAAGAAACACTACTTCGACCCGAAAGTGATCCCATCTATCGCCTACACCGAGCCAGAAGTTGCCTGGGTGGGTCTGACCGAGAAAGAAGCGAAAGAGAAAGGCATCAGCTACGAAACCGCCACCTTCCCGTGGGCGGCTTCTGGCCGTGCTATCGCTTCCGACTGCGCAGACGGTATGACCAAGCTGATCTTCGACAAAACCACTCACCGCGTGATCGGTGGTGCGATTGTTGGTACTAACGGCGGCGAGCTGCTGGGCGAAATCGGCCTTGCAATCGAAATGGGCTGCGACGCTGAAGACCTGGCGCTGACCATCCACGCTCACCCGACTCTGCACGAATCGGTTGGCCTGGCAGCTGAGATCTTCGAAGGTAGCATCACCGACCTGCCAAACCCGAAAGCGAAGAAGAAGTAATCGCTGACGGCTCCGCAAGGGGTAATTCGCGTTAGTTAGCGAAAACTAAGCCGCTATTGTTAACAGATAGCGGCTTTTTTACGGATAGTCCCGGACGATCGACCTGACGCGGCCTCACCTGAGCGTCACGAATGGTTGAAGCGAGATTTCGCTATTAGCCTGGTTTTAACTGACTTGTAAACCAAAAACGTATTTTTCCTTTTACGCTAAATAGCGTATCTTTGCCGCTCACGTTTTCAGATTTAAGGCTCTCCGTGTCAAACAACGTCGCCCTGATTACCGGTGCCAGCCGTGGCATTGGCCACCATCTTGCCCGCCATTTCTATGTGCAGGGATATCATCTGATTCTGCTGGCACGTGATGCGCAGGCGCTGAATGCGCTTGCCGCCGGGTTCGATCCGTCCCGCGTGCAGACGCTGGCGCTGGACGTGTGTGATTTTGCCAGCGTGTCGCAGCGGGTGCAGCACGCGCTTTCCCGCCACGCCCGGCTGGATGTACTGATTAACGCCGCCGGTATTTTCCGCGCAGGCTCCACGCAGACGCCGATGGATGACTTCAGCGCGCTGTTGGCCACCAACGTTACCGCCATCCATCATCTTTGCCAGCTTTGCACGCCGTGGCTGCAAAAGTCTGAAGATGGCCGCATCTTTAATCTGGCTTCGGTCAGCGGCGTGCAGCCCTACGGCAGCGTCGCCAGCTATGCCGCCAGCAAGCACGCGCTGGTCGGCTACAGCCGCTCGATTGCCCGCGAGCTGGGCTCGCTGGGGATTAAAGTCACCACGCTGTGCCCGGATGTGGTGGATACCGATATGGCCGCCGGTTCGGGGCTGTCTGCGGAAGAAATGCTGAGCACGGACGATATCTGCCGCGCGGTGGATTTTGTGATGTCGCTGTCACCGGCTGCGGTCATTGAGCAACTGACGATTGGTCGCCAGTATCGTCCGCGTAAACCGTCCTGAGCGAGGCATTCAGATGATTGAACTGAAAGAGGTTTCCCACGCTTACGGCGATCGCAAAGTGCTGAAGAATATCAACTTACAGCTAACCGAGAAGCGTATCGGCATCGTTGGCAGTAACGGCTGCGGCAAAAGTACCTTCGTTCGCCTGCTGAATGGCTTGCTGTTGCCTTCTCAGGGCGATGTGCTGATCGACGGCCTGAATACCCGTCAGCAGGGCAAAGCGGTGCGGCATAAAGTCGGCTTTGTTTTCCAGAACCCCGATAACCAAATCGTCTTTCCGGTGGTGGAAGAGGATCTGGCTTTCGGCATGAAGAACCTCGGGCTGGATAAAGCCACGATCCGCGAGCGTACCGACGCGGCGCTGGCCCGCTACGATATGCAGGATCTGCGTCAGCACCCGGCGCACCTGCTCAGCGGTGGGCAAAAGCAGCTGCTGGCGATCTCCGGCGTGCTGGTGATGGAGCCGGAATATATCGTTTTTGATGAACCCACCACACTGCTGGATCTGCGCAACAAGCGGCGAATTGCCGCCGCGATTGCCGAGCTGGATCAAACCGCGATCGTTGTTTCACACGATCTGGAATTTTTGCAGGATTTTGACCGCGTATTGGTGTTTGAACGCGGGGAAGTTGCCGTAGATGATGTGCCCGCCGTGGCGCTGAAAGAGTATGTCAGGATGATGTCATGACCTTGAGTGATTACGTACCGGGTAACTCGTTTATCCATCGCCTGCCGTCGGGGATCAAGATCCTTTCCCTGGCGCTGGTGGGTACGCTGCTGTTTGTTTTCCCCCTGCTGGCGGTGGTGCTCTCCACGCTGGTTGTCGTTGCTGCGCTTTACCCGCTGGCGGGTATTGGGCCAAAAATAATGCTGCTGCAGCTGAAACCGCTGCTGTGGGTGCTGGCGCTGCTGTTCGCCGTACAGTGGTGGATGGTGGACTGGGTTTCCGGCGTGCTGGTTGTTGCGCGTCTTTCCGCGCTGCTGCTGCTGGCGGCACTGGTGACGCTGACTACACGCACAACCGATATGATTGATGCGCTGGAAAGCGGGCTGTCCTGGCTGCGTTTTTTGCGTATCAACCCGGCGAAGGTCAGCCTGGCACTCTCGCTGGCCTTGCGTTTTATCCCGGTGCTGGCCGCCATCACCGCCGAAGTGCGTGAAGCGCAGAAAGCGCGCGGCCTTGACCGCAGTGTGATTGCCGTGGCGATCCCGGTTATTGTCCGTACCCTGAAAATGGCTGATGACATTGCGGCGGCGCTGGAAGCCCGCGCATACGATCCCCAGCTTAAACGTCCCCAAAGCGATGCTGAAAAGTCGAGAGGCTCTTAATGTCCACCAGAGATATTGTTTATATAGCGCTGTTCGCCGCGATGACTGCGGCGCTGGGGCTGTTCCCGGCCTTCAGCCTGCCGGTGATTGGCGTGCCGATTACCGCGCAGACGCTGGGCTGTATGCTGGCGGGGGCAATCGCCGGTGCTAAGCGCGGTGCGCTGGCGATGGTGCTGTTCGATCTGCTGGTGGCTATCGGGCTGCCGCTGCTGGCCGGTGGCCGTGGCGGGCTGGGAGTTTATATGGGGCCGGGCGGTGGTTTTATTCTCTCCTGGCCGCTGGCGGCACTGGTCATTGGCCTGCTGTATCAGCGCGGTCTGCGTTCACTGACGCTGGTGAAGGAGCTGCTGATTATTGCGCTGGGTGGGATTGTGGTGATTTATGCCTGTGGTATTCCGTGGATTGCCGCCGTTGCGGGTATCACGCTGAAGCAGGCCGCACTCGGCTCGCTGGGATTTGTGCCGGGCGATATTGTGAAGGTGGTGCTGGCGGCGGTGATTGTACGGGCGGTGCGGCGGGCGTATCCGACGTTGGGATAGAGTTGGACGCTGAGAATTGCTATATGGGGCTGTTCTGCCATAAGACGCCGCTGTTGAATTAGTGTGTGGGGTTCAGCCTCTGCTGCTGCTCCAGGTCGGTCCTCGCGCCGCGTTGCGGTTCCCTCGGTTACGCCATTGCGCCGAACGGATCGGCCAGGATTGAACGTCCCTGTTCAAACCCGGCCTGACGCCAGCATCCCTGCTGTCGTCTCCTGGCGCAATGGCTCCACCTCAGCGCTGCGGATGCCCTTACGCAGCAGCAGAGGCTGCCCCGTTTAGCTGTTTCATCGCTTTTATTTTCTACGCTTTTTCTTTTTCAGAAAACGCGAAAGATGGGAGCGGGCGGGTTGTGCCCCCGTTCAGGCAATCCGCAGCGCTGAACGGAGAGAGGAAGCCAGGATTTGGCCGCATGGACGCGGCCGAAAGTCACAGCCGGGCAGGACGCCCGTCTGTGACGGTCCTGAAGGCTGACGAACGAAGTGAGGGTACCGCAACGCAGCACAAATTCCCATCTGTAACGCGCTCTGGCTCGCCTGCGAACGAACTTCCGACACGGCTGCCTCAAAGTTTCAGCAGAATCTTCCCCTTCAGCGCACCGGACAACACCGCATCCACCGCCTGATGAATATCCGCCAGCGCAAACTCGGCTACCACCTCGGTGGCAATCACCCCATCGCGGATCAGTGCCATCACCTCATCGATACGCCGCTGCACCAGCGTCTTCTCATGGCCATGTACCCACAACCGTAAATGGAAATTAGAAAAACGAATATCCGGGCGGCTGCGCCAGAACGTCGGAGGGATCGGCTGACCGGACAGCAGGCCATAGTGAATAAACTGTCCACCCGGCATCAGCGCCTCAGCCAGCGACAGCGACTCTTCACCGCCGATGCAGTCAAGAATCGCCTCCACGCCGCCGCCGCGCTGAAGCGCCGCCAGCTGCTGCGGATAATCCGGGCTGCTACTGTTCAGCACACTCTCAACGGGGAAGTCGTCAAACAGTGCCAGGTTCTCCGCCTTGCGCACGATGGCGATGGCCCTGATGCCCAGATGGCCGGCAATGCGGATCAGCATCTTGCCAATCGCCGAGTTGGCGGCGTTGATGATGACCCGCATCCCGGGCGTAAAATGCAGCTCTTCGGTCAGCATCAGCAGGGCGGTCATCGGATTCACGTAGCTGGTCGCCGCTTCTTTATCACTGACGAAATCGGGCAGGGTAAAACACCACTGCGCCTCGCTGTCCTTATAGGTCTGCCAGGCACCCATGCTGCCCACCGGCAGCACCCGCTGGCCGGGCAGAAGCGAGGGATCGTTGCTCTGAACGATATGCCCCATGCCCTCGAAACCGGGGACGAAAGGCAGGGAAATACGTGAACGGTAAGCACCGGAAATAGTAATAATATCAGAGGGATTTATCGTCGCCCACGCCATCTTAACCCGTACCTGACCGGCAGCTAATTCGCTCTGCTCACCGGATTCCAGCCGCAGAATATCCCTGATATTACCGAACTCGCGGACCATCGCTCTGGTGAATAAACTCTCTTTCATGGTATATTTTCTTTAGTGGCTTCTGGTTTACAGGTTGATGATTTTTATGCAGCAGTATAATAGTGAAACATTTCGCGTATCAATGCGTGATATCGATCTGAATGGTCACGTCCATAATTCAGTTTACCTGGATTATTGTGAAGATGCCGTGGTTAATGCCTTTCGCCGTGCAGATATTTTAGCGTTATTTCGCCCGCAGACGGCAGGCGTGGTTTATCACGTAAAAAAATGTGAAGCGACTTTCCATTTCCCATTATCGGTCGACGATGTGGTAGAGCCTCAGGTATTCATTGAGAAGCTCGGCAACAGCAGCTTAATATTTTCTATTCACCTGAATTTACAGGGAAGAAATATTCTGGCTGCCGAAGGAAAATTAGTCTGGGTCTGCATTAACCCTGCCGATAATAAGCCCTGTCCGATCCCTGAAGAAACCCGTAAGGCTTTGATCCATCACTTTCCGCAGCCAGGGGCCGGAGCCTGATGCCGGTTCACGACAGAGTTCAGCAGCACGCCCAAAAACATCCCCACGCCATTGCGGTGAATATTGATGGCCAGACGCTGAGCTGGTTACAGCTGTGGCAGCGCTCGCAGGCACTGTATCAGTTTATTCTCAGTGAGTCCCTGAGCGGCCATACCGTGGCGATAGCGACCGGCAATGCGATTGCTTTCCCGATAGCCTGGCTGGCGGCAACCGCACAGCCTCTCACTGCGGCAATCATAGACCCGCTGCTGCCTGCCGCGCAGCTGCGCGAAATGCTTAGCCGCATTAAGCCGGGTCTGCTGCTGCTAAACCAGCAGGATCGGGCGACGATCGCGCTGGCCGATGCGCTACAGATCCACTGGCTGGCGGTGGATCGCTGGCTGGAAAGCGATCCTTCCGTTACCGAAGATCGGCCCGCATTCAGTCAGGGAATGCAGGAGACCACGCCGTTTTTGATCAATTTCACCTCCGGCACCACCAGCCTGCCGAAGGCGTTTGTCCGATCGCGCCGCTCCTGGCGCAGCAGCTTTGAAAACGGCGAAGCGATCTTTCAACTGACGGATGCGCCCTCAACGCTGTTTCCCGGCCCGCTGTCGAACGGCATTGGCCTCTACTGCCTGAATGAAACGCTGTATGCGGGCGGCTGTTTCTACAGCCTCGGCAAGTGGCAGCCCGATGCCGCGCTGGCGCTGATCGCCGGGCAGCAGATCCAGCGACTGGTGGTGGTGCCAACGATGATTGCCGGTTTTGCCCGCGTGGCTGATGGAGAAGCGTTTCCCGGCCTGCGTAATCTGCTCAGTGCCGGAGCCAAGCTGGAGCTGAACCACTATCGGCAGGCGAGGGCGCTGTTTCCCGCAGCGCGGATGCAGGAGTATTACGGTGCATCGGAGGTGGGATTTGTCGCCGTTTCCACACTGAATGACGACAGCATCAGCGACTCTCTGGCCAGCGTTGGGCAGGCTTTTCCGGGGACCACCATTGAAATCCTCGACGATGATGATGTGCCGGTGGCGATGAATCAACCGGGGCGGATTTTTATTCGCAGCGAACAGATTATCGAGGGGTATTTATGGGGTGATGACGGCGGCGCATTTAAAAAAACACCCTGTGGTGCCACGGTATCGGATATCGGCTATCTGGATGAACGGCAGAATCTGCATATTATCGGCCGCCGGGGAAATATGATCCTCAGCGGCGGTAATAATATTTACCTGTCAGAAATAGAAACGACGATCAAAGCGATCCCGGGTGTTATAGAAGCGGTGGTTATTGCCATTGATGATAATTATCTGAGGAAAAAGATCGTCGCTATTATTGAGGCGGAATTAACGCTGGCGGAAACGATCCCGGAAATATGCCGCGAGCATCTGGCGAAATACAAATTGCCACGCCACTATTATCACATCAGCCACTGGCCATTAACGCCCGCTGGAAAAATTAAACGTGCCGGGCTGGAAATAAGGATCGCAAATCATGACCTCAGAACCGATCTCACTGAACTATCAGCCAGAAGATGACTGGCAGCCGGTGGTTGTCGCTGCGGTACGCACGCCGGTAGGTAAGGCGTACGGCATGCTGGCCGGGCTGCCGATGGAAGCACTGCTGGCACCCTTGTTCACCCGGCTGCTTGCCACCTTACCGCAGGGATTCAGTGCTATTGATGAGGTGATTATCGGCAATGCGACCGGCGGCGGCGGCAACATTGCCCGTCTGGCGGCGCTCAGTGCCGGGCTGCCGCTGGCGGTGCCGGCGGTGACGGTCGATCGCCAGTGCGGTTCCGGACTGGAGGCGGCGATCAACGCCTGTCGTCTGATCCAGGCGCGGGCGGGAGAATGCTATCTGGCCGGTGGCGTTGAGAGCGTGAGTACCGCGCCGTGGCGGGTAGAGAAGCCCGGCTCGCTGAAGCAGCAGCCGCGTTTTTACGGCCGTGCGCGTTTTTCCCCGGACGATATCGGTGACCCGGATATGGGTGAAGCGGCGGAAAACGTGGCCCGCCGCTGCGGCATCAGCCGCGAACGGCAGGATCGTTTTGCCCTGCGCAGCCATCAGCGTGCGGTTGCCGCACAGCAGCAGGGTGCATTCCGCGATGAGATCGTGCCGCTGAACGTGGCTGGGCAGGCGATCGCGCAGGATGAATGCCCGCGCCCGACAACCTCGCTTGACCGGCTGGCCGCGCTGCCGCCTGCCTTTGCCGCCGACGGCAGCGTGACGGCGGGCAACTGCTGCCCGCTGAACGACGGGGCATCGCTGCTGCTGGTCATGAGCCGCCGACTGGCGCGCGAGTGTGGTTTTGTACGCGGGCTGCGCTTTATTGATGCCTGTAGCGCCGGAGTGGACCCCAACTACCTCGGGCTGGGTCCGGTTCCCGCCACGCAAAAACTGCTGGCGAGGCAGCCGCAGCTGAACCTCGACCGCGTTACCGCCATTGAGTTTAATGAAGCCTTTGCCGCTCAGGTGCTGGGCTCACTGGATGCGCTGGGCATCGACGAGCAGCGCGTTAACCGCCAGGGTGGGGCTATCGCGCTCGGCCATCCCTACGGCGCGTCCGGGGCGATCATGGTAACGCGGCTGTTTAGCCAGCTGGTACAGACGGCAGATTGCGAGGACGGGTTTGGCCTGGCGATGCTGGGAATTGCCGGTGGTCTGGGGCTGAGCGCGCTGTTTCGCGCACAGACGCTGTAATACACCCGGCTGTTATCTGCCGCGCCACTGCGGCGGGCGGCGCTCGCTAAAAGCACGCAGGCTTTCCTGATAATCTTCGCTCTGCTGAAGCTGGCGCAGCACCTCATCGGCGGAGGGCTGAGGGGCTTTCTGCTGCGTATCCTCACCGGTGGAGGGCAGAGGATGTGTCTCCTCACCGTCGTCGGCGCAGGGCATGGGGGGATTCTGCTGTGTATCCTCACCGTCAGCGGTGGTGCGCAGATGCTGTTTCAGCAGCGCGTTGCATGCCTGCACCGCCAGCGGGGCACTGCGATTGATGCGCGCCGCCAGCGCCAGCGCTGCATCCTTCAGGTCGTCATGCGCGGCCAGCTGATTGAAGAGTCCCAGCGCCAGCGCTCGCGGCGCATCGATAGCTTCGCCGGTCAGCAGCAGTTCGCGGGCGATATTCACCGGCAGTCGGGCGGCAAGCTGGCCGATGGCTCCGCCGAGCGGCAGCAGGCCGTGCGTCACCTCGGGCAGGGCAATTTTTACCTGCTCGCCGGCAACGATAAAATCGCAGTTCAGCGCCATCTCCAGCCCGCCGCCAACCGCATGGCCGTTCAGGGCTGCGATCCAGATTTTTCGCCGGAGCTGATGCTGTAGCGGATTGTAGCCGCCGCAGCGGTTGCGCACCTTTTTGCCTCCGTCGATAAACGCCTCCTGCAAATCTGCCCCGCTGCAAAACGCGCTGCCGCTGCCGGTCAGGATCACCGTCCAGATCTCCGGGTTCTGCTCGCTGTAATCCAGCCACTGCTCCAGCTCGGCAATCATCATCGCGTTGTAGGCATTGCGCTGCGAAGGGCGGTGCAGCGTCAGGCACAGTACGTGGGAAGCCGGGCGGTCTGCCAGCACAAAGCGGGTTAGCGGTTCATCTGCGATCATGGCGGATTTCCTGCGTGGAAGGATTCAGGCGAGTCTACCACGCCCCGATTGATCTGCTGCACCCAGTCAATAAAGCAGCGCAGCGCGGCGGAGTGGTATTTGCGACTGGGGTAGTAAAGCCAGAGCCCCTCAGGCTTTGCGGCATAATCGGTGAGGATTTCCACCAGTGAACCGTCGGCCAGCCAGGGCTGCGCCAGCTCGCGCATCACCAGCGCCGCACCCGCTCCGGCGCGGGCGGCCTGAATCATCAACATATCGTTATCCAGCGTCAGATCGCCGCTGACCGCCACATCGAGCGCCTTACCTTCCGTCTGAAATTCCCATTTGTACAGCATGCCGCTGGGGAAACGCCGCTGAATGCACGGATAGCCCGTCAGCCCTTCGGGATGCTGCGGCGTGCCGTGCTGAGCAATCAGCGCCGGGCTGGCAACGATCGCCCCGTGTATCGGCGGGCCAAAGGGAATGGCAACCATGTCCTGCGGGATCGCCTCGCCGAAACGCACGCCGGCATCGAATCCCTCTTCAATGATATTGACCAGGCTGTCGCTGGTGGCGATCTCCAGCGCGATATCCGGGTAGCGCTGGCGAAACGGCAGCAGAATCCGCTGTAGCCAGAGCGTTGCGGCGCTGCGCGGCATATTTAAACGCACCGTTCCACGCGGATCGGCCCGCCAGCTGTTCAGCTCGTCGACCGCACTGGAAAGATCCACCAACGCTGGCTCAATCCGTGAGAGAAAAGCACGCCCGGCCTCGGTCAGCGAGACGCTGCGGGTCGTGCGGTTCAGCAACCTGACGCCGATGCGATGCTCCAGATGGTTCATGGTATGGCTGAGCGTGGACGGCGTGACGTTGCGCTCTTCCGCCGCCTTGCGAAAATTCAGGTGGCGGGCAATGGCGGCAAAAATCTCCAGTTCCTGGAGCGTGGTGCGATTTTTCATATTGATGATTATTTTTCACTAAACTGGTTAAATGGCATCAATTGTTGATTTATTCCGTGAGAAGTATAACTGCTTCATCGCCAGTTAACCGGAGTATCACCATGAAAAAAAGAACGTTAGGCACTGAAGGCTTGCAGGTTTCCGCCATTGGCCTTGGCTGCATGGGAATGAGTTTCGCCTACGGTGCCAGCGATGAGCGCCAGGCGATTAATACGCTGCATCGCGCTTTCGACCTTGGGGTGGATTTCCTCGACACGGCAGAGGTTTACGGTCCTTTTACCAATGAATCGCTGCTTGGCCGCGTGCTGAAAGGGCATCAGGGGAAGGTCAAAGTTGCCACGAAATTTGGCTTCCATATTACCGATGAAGGCGAGGGCTGGGAGCGCATTAAAGGCGTGAACAGCCGCCCGGAAAACATCCGTGCGGTGGCAGAGGCTTCACTACAGCGGCTGGGCATTGAGGCGATAGACCTGCTGTATCAGCATCGCCCCGATCCGGCGGTGCCGGTGGAAGAGGTGGTGGGCACCATGGCCGATCTGGTGCGCGAAGGTAAGGTTTTGCATCTGGGGCTGTCGGAAATCTCCAGCGAGACGCTACAGCGTGCGCAGGCGGTACATCCTATCGCTGCCGTTCAGAGTGAATACTCGCTGTGGAGCCGCGATCCTGAACAGGGGCTGCTGGAAACCTGCCGTCGTCTCGGCGTCGGTTTTGTTCCCTACAGCCCGCTGGGGCGAGGCTTTCTGACCGGTAAAGTGGCGGCGGCAGGCACGCTGGCCGAAGATGATTTCCGCCGCTATCTGCCGCGCTTCCAGCAGCAGGCGTGGGAACATAATCAGCAGCTGGTTGTACAGCTGACGGAGATGGCGCAGGGCTATCGGGCGAGTCCGGCCCAGCTGGCGCTGGCCTGGGTGCTGGCGCAGGGGGAGAATATTGTGCCGATCCCGGGGGCGCGGCAGTTGGCCCATCTGGAAGATAACTGCGCGGCGGCCGATCTGGTCATTAACGACCGCGATCTTGCCACACTGAATACGCTGTTTGCCCCGGAGAATATTGCCGGGGAACGCTACAGCGAGCAGGAGTTTGCGCTGGTGGAGCGGTAAGGGGAGGCGGCAGACCGATCGTGGTCTGCCGTCAACCGGTTAGCGAATCTTGTATTCCTGTGCGGTGCGTTCCACTGCCCGGCGGGTTTTTTCCACCAGCTCATCCAGCTCAGCATGAGTAGCGACCAGCGCCGGGGCCATGATCATTCGGCCCTGCGTGGAGCGGATAATCACCCCTTCCTCGAAGCCATAGCTGCGGCAGCGCCAGCCGATCTCATCCTCATTTGCGAAGCGCTTCCGCGTGGCTTTATCGGCAGTAAACTGCAGCGCAGCCACCAGACCGCTGCCCTGGATCTCACCGATCATGGGATGCTCGCTAAATACCTCACGCAGTTTCCGTTGCAGGTAAGGCCCGGTATCGTTTTTTACCCGCTCAACGATTTTTTCATCACGCAGCGCCTTGATATTGGCAATCGCCACCGCTGCCGCCACCGGATGCCCGGCATAAGTCAGGCCGTGAGCAAACACGCCGCCGTGCTCGACCAGCGCTTCCGCCATGCGCCTTGAAAGGATCAGGCCGCCCATTGGAATGTAGCCCGAGGTCAGCCCCTTGGCGATGGTGATGGTGTCCGGCTCAAAGCCAAAATGCTGGTGTGCGAACCACTCTCCTGTACGGCCGAATCCGCCGATGACCTCATCCGCGCACAGCAGCACATCGTACTGGCGGCAGATGCGCTGGATCTCCGGCCAGTAGCTTTCCGGCGGGAAGATCATCCCGCCCGCCCCCTGGAACGGCTCGGCGATAAATCCGGCGACGTTCTCACTGCCCAGCTCAAGAATTTTTTCCTCCAGCTGACGGGCGCACTTCAGCCCGAACTCTTCCGGCGTCAGATTGCCGCCGTGGGCGAACCAGTATGGCTCATCGATATGGGCGATATCCGGCAGCATGCCGCCCATCTCGTGCATAAACTTCATGCCGCCCATCGCGGTACTCGCCAGCGTTGAACCGTGATAGCCGTTCCAGCGGCCAATCATCACCCGTTTCTGCGATTTGCCCACCACCTGCCAGTAGCGGCGCGCTGTACGGATTAACACTTCGTTGGATTCCGATCCGGAATTGGTATAAATCACGTGGCTGTAGCGGTCGGGCAGCAGGCTGAACAGCAGCTCGGACAGCTCGATCACCGACGGGTGGGTGGTATGGAAAAACATATTGTAATAGGAGAGCTGCTCCATCTGCCGCGTGGCGGCGTCGATCAAATCCTGGCGGCCGTAGCCGAGAGCGGTACACCATAGCCCTGACATGCCGTCAAGATACTGGCGGTCGTCATTGTCCCAGACGTAAAGCCCTTTAGCGCGGTTCATCACGCGCGGGCCCGCCGCGTTCAGTTTTTTCTGGTCGACGAAGGCGTGGATGTTGTGTGCCGCATCCATACCCTGCCAGTCCCGGGTACTGTGCTGTTTTGTATCGTCATTTTTCATCGGTTGTTCTCCAGTCGGTGTAAGGTACGGCAGGTTTTTTCCTGCCTGATTTAGTTTTTAAGCGATGGATTCAGTGCTTTCTCGATGGGCTCCGGGGCAAACAGCGGCTTGTGCATCACCAGCTTCACCCACAGCGCACCAATAACCGCGACTACGGCCAGCACGCCGCCTGCGACGGTAAACACTTCACCCGCCATCTCTGGCGTGGGGGAGGCATTCCAGATGCCGTACAGCATGCCGACGATCCCAAGAACCTGCGGCAGTGGGTAAAAGGGGGTACGAAACGGGCGCGGCAGATGCGGATAGCGGCGGCGTAATACGATGACGTTGATATGCGTGATGATATAGGCCAGCAGCCAGCAGATTGCGGCGGCCAGCAGCAGCAGGCTGATGGAGTCGGTGTTCATCAGTAGCAGCGGCAGTCCGGTGATCGCGGCAACAAACAGCACCGCCAGCCACGGCACGCCGTTACGGCTATGGCGGTTAAAGCAGGGGAAAGCCTGACCGTTTTGCGACATGCCGCTGAGCATACGTGGAATGGTGGCCAGAGAAGAGTTCAGCGTGCTGCAGGTAGCGGTGATGGCGGCCGCTAACAGCAGCAGCTTGCCGCTTTCACCGAACACTTTGGTGGCGAACAGGAAATGCGGCAGATCGTCTCCGGTCAGGGCGGATCGCGGCAGCACCAGCAGGGCACCGAGGCAGTAGAGCATAATGGTGATAAAAATCAGCGTCAGGCCCACCATCATCGCGCGCGGAATATCACGCTGGGGCCGTTTGGTTTCTTCAATCAGCGGGCAGACGAACTCCGCCCCGACGAAGCCCCAGACGGTGGTGGCGACCAGCGCGACCGCTCCCCATCCCCAGCCCTGCGGCGCCAGGCTCCCTTGTGCGATAACATCCTGCACCGTTTCCGCCTGCGAACTGGTGATGGCGCAGATACCCAGTACCAGCAGCACTATCATCATGATCACCGCCAGCGCCGTTTGCAGGCGGGCGAAGATATCGATGTTCATCAGGTTGAACAGGGTAAACAGCAATAACACCCCGGCAGCTACGGCCAGCGGCGGCAGTGAACTGTGCGGGAAAACTTTGCCGATAATCAGGTCAAGCAGCAGCAGCTCGGCGGACAGCGCAAACATCGCCACCACGATATAGCCTGAAAACGTCGCGATGATCGCCGGAAAGTGACCGAGGGCGACCTCGGTATAGCTGCACAGGCTGCCCGATCGCGGGATCATGAGTGACAGCTCGGAGAACGAGCAGGCATAGCTGAGCGCCAGCAGCCAGGCCAGCGTCAGCGGAAGGATCAGGCTTAACCCGGCGATCCCTGCGGCGTGCAGCATCATCACCATTACCCCCTGCGAGACCACCAGGCCAACGGCAACGGATATCAGCGAGAGAAAACCCAGCTTCGCCACCGGCTTCACTGAAGCGAGCTTACTGGCTGATACGTCTGTATTTTGCGACATAAGATTGTCCTTTATGCAGGAGAACGAGGGTCACTGGCACAGCTGAATCCAGGTGGTTTTTAACTGGGTAAATTTGTCGAACGCGTGCAGCGAGAGGTCGCGGCCAAAGCCCGACTGCTTGCCGCCGCCGAAGGGGACGCTGACGTCGATAGCATCAATAGTATTCACGGATACCGTGCCGGCATTCAGCCGCTGGGCAACCCGGTGCGCACGGCTTAAATCGCCGCTCCACAGCGATGCCGCCAGTCCGTAGATGCTGTCATTGGCGAGGGCGATCGCCTGCTCTTCACCATCGAAGGGCATCACCGCCAGCACCGGGCCAAAAATCTCTTCCTTTACCAGCTGCATATCGGAGCGGACGCCGGTAAATATGGTCGGCTGGATAAAATTGTTTGAGCCGTTAATCGTCAACCGCTCGCCGCCGCAGCGCAGTTCTGCTCCCTGTTCGCGGGCAACCTGGATGTAGCTCATGACTCTGTCGCTATGTCGGCTGCTGACCATGGCACCGGCGCGGCTGGCAGGATCGAGCGGATCGCCCGGCTGCCATTTCTGGGCCTGAGCCAGCAGGCGTTCAACGAATTCATGGTGAATGCTGTGCTCAACCAGCAGGCGGGAGTTGGCGGAGCAGACTTCGCCCTGGTTGAAGAAGATAGCCGCTGCGGCCTTTTCCGCAGCCAGTTCAAGGTTGTGGCAGTCGGCGAAGATCAGGTTCGGGCTCTTTCCGCCGCACTCCAGCCAGACCTGTTTGAGGTTGGACTGCGCGGCATAATGCATAAAGTACTTTCCGACCTGGGTGGAACCGGTAAACACCACGGCATCAATATCCTCATGCAGACCGAGCGCTTTACCGGTGATTTCGCCATTGCCGGGAAGTACATTGAGCACGCCCGGCGGCAGGCCCGCTTCCAGTGCCAGTTCTGCAAGGCGCAGCGCGGAGAAGGGCGACTGTTCTGCCGGTTTGAGTATGACGCTGTTGCCTGCGGCCAGCGCCGGGGCCAGTTTCCAGGCGGCCATATCCAGCGGGAAATTCCACGGTACCACGGCCGCGATAACGCCGATCGGTGCGCGGGTAATCATGGCGACGGCGTTCTGCGCGGTGGGGGCTATCTGGCCGTAAAGTTTGTCCAGGCTTTCGGCATACCATCTGAACACGCCTGCCGCGCCGGGTACGTCCAGCTCCCTGGCATCGGTCACCGTTTTGCCCATGCTCAGCGAATCCAGCAGCGCCAGCTCATCGGCATGCTGCATGATCAGGTCCGCCAGGCGCAGCAGAACCTGTTTACGGGAAGCGGGTGACTGCTGCGACCAGTCGCCGCGTTCGAAGCAGCGGCGTGCCACGCTAACGGCCCGATTGACCGTGATCTGCTCGCTGATATCCACTTCGGCCAGCAGCCGCTGGGTTGCCGGGTTGATAACGGCGAAGGTTTTTTCACTGGCCGAGGTCAGTTTCTGGCCATCAATAATTGCCCGTTGGATAAAGTGCTGCTGTTCCGCGCGCTGCTGCCACTTCTGTTGTGTCCACATCGGTTTACCCCCGCTGGTGCATGTTGAGATGACAGGATGTTTAAAAATTGTTAAATCCTGCGTCATCCTAACGCCGGGGGGAGTGGGCGAAAATTAGTAAAAATGTATAGGGTGAGCATGAAAATCCGTGGCAGGAGGGCTGGTGGAGAATATTGTCTGGCTGAGTTGGCGATGGCTATAGCTATGGGGATCGGGGTTCAGCCTCTGCGGCGGCCGGGCGGTCCTCGCGCCGCTTCGCGGTCCCCTCGGTTTCGGCTGCGGGTCTTACGGATCGGCGCGGAGCGGGCGTCCTGCCCGCGCCACGCCTGAGCCCAGCATCCCTGCTGGTCTCTCCGGCCCCGCCGCCTGCACCTCGGCGCTGCGGATTGCCCGGCTGCCGCAGAGGCTGCCCCCCCTTTATGCAATGTGCTGGCTGCCTGAAACTCCACGGAAATTGTGATATTTAACAGGTCACTACGGTGAAATAGAAGAATGTCCTCGGGTTATACCGTAATGGAGAACGGGTCGGTAATGGTCCTTTCTGGTCTCTCCGGCTAGGCTGCCTGCACCCCGGCTCTGCGGATTGCCCGGCCGTCGCAGAGGCTGCCCTCCCTTTATGCATGTGCTGGCTGCCTGAAACTTCATGGAAATCATGGTGTTTCGCGGGCCATGCCTGAAGCAGTATGAGAATTGTGACGATTAACAGCCCGTACCTGAGCTGTATAAGAACGGTACTTTCGAACAGGCAACATTGTTATTAAAAGCGGGCTGACTGTGGCCCCTGAAGGGTAATCCGCAGCGCTGAACGTAGCGAGGAAGCCAGGATTCGCCCACAGGGAAGTGGGCGAAAGACGCAGCCGCGCAGGACGCGCGTCGGCGTCGGTCCGACAGGCTGACGAACGAAGTGAAGGCACCGCAAAGCGGCGCGAGGACCGCCCGGCAGGGGCTACAGCCAGCCAGCGTGAGCACCATTCCGCCAGTCATCGCAGTGCCGATCCGACAGGCTGACGAACGAAGTGAGGGCACCGCGAAGCGGCGCGAGGACCGCCCGGCAGGGGCCACAGCCAGCCAGCGCGAGCACACAACTCCCAGCCTCCACCAGCTAGCGCGAGCACATAACTACCAGCCATCACCAGCCCCTAACCCGAATCTCAGGTTATCAACTCATGCGAAAAGTTGACGATTTTTAGCACAAAATTAAAAGCGACAAAGATTAATTACTGGATTAAATGCCGCTATATCACCCAACCAACAGAATAAATACTAAACATTAACCATCTGACTAGTGTGGAATGCTGTAAAAAAGGAACTAACCGGAGTTGACGCACCTCGCAAATAATGTTGCTTATTTGTAAACAGATTAACATGCGAGCGAAATCCTGCTATGCTGCCCCACGCGGAACCGGGCGCCTTACCCTACACATGGATGGTTATCACTAATAGCGGTGACTTGGGTGACCCGGGATGCCATATACAATGAGAGCGAGGAGAACGTCGTGCTAGAAGAATACCGTAAGCACGTTGCCGAGCGTGCTGCCCAGGGGATCGTTCCTAAACCGTTAGATGCTTCCCAAATGGCCGCGCTGGTTGAACTGCTAAAAGCCCCTCCAGCGGGTGAAGAAGAATTCCTGTCAGACCTGTTGATCAATCGAGTCCCGCCGGGTGTAGATGAAGCGGCCTATGTTAAAGCCGGTTTCCTGGCCGCTGTCGCGAAAGGCGAAGCTACCTCCCCTCTGGTTACTCCTGAAAAAGCAGTTGAACTGCTCGGCACCATGCAGGGCGGCTATAACATCCATGCGCTGATCGAAGCCCTGGATGATGAAAAGCTGGCACCGATTGCCGCTGAAGCCCTGTCCCATACGCTGCTGATGTTCGACAACTTCTACGATGTTGAAGAAAAAGCCAAAGCGGGCAACCCACACGCGAAAAAAATTATTCAGTCGTGGGCTGACGCAGAATGGTTCCTGAAGCGTCCTAAACTGGCAGACAAAATCACCGTAACCGTGTTTAAAGTGACCGGCGAAACCAATACCGATGACCTCTCTCCGGCACCGGATGCATGGTCTCGCCCGGATATTCCACTGCACGCGCTGGCGATGTTGAAAATCGAACGTGATGGCATTGTACCCGACGATGCCGGTAACGTTGGACCGATCAAACAGATCGAAGAATTACAGAAAAAAGGCTTCCCGCTGACCTACGTTGGTGACGTAGTCGGTACCGGTTCATCACGTAAATCCGCCACCAACTCGGTGCTGTGGTTTATGGGTGACGACATTCCTTACGTGCCTAACAAGAAGGGCGGCGGCGTGTGCCTCGGCGGCAAAATCGCACCAATCTTCTTTAACACGATGGAAGATGCCGGTGCGCTGCCGATCGAAGTGGAAGTCGACAAGCTGAACATGGGCGACGTGATCGATATCTTCCCGTACAAAGGCGAAGTGCGTAATCACGAAACCGACGAACTGCTGGCGAACTTCGAGCTGAAAACCGACGTGCTGCTGGATGAAGTGCGCGCCGGTGGCCGTATCCCGCTGATTATCGGCCGCGGCCTGACCACCAAAGCCCGCGAATCCCTTGGCCTGCCGCACAGCGATGTGTTTGTTCAGGCGAAAGATGTGGCGAGCAGCAGCCGTGGCTTCTCACTGGCGCAGAAAATGGTTGGTCGCGCCTGTGGCGTAGAAGGCATCCGTCCTGGCGCTTACTGCGAACCGAAAATGACCTCAGTAGGTTCTCAGGACACCACCGGCCCGATGACCCGTGACGAGCTGAAAGACCTGGCCTGTCTGGGCTTCTCAGCCGACCTGGTGATGCAGTCGTTCTGTCATACCGCTGCGTATCCTAAGCCGGTTGACGTGACCACACACCATACCCTGCCTGACTTCATCATGAACCGTGGCGGCGTGTCGCTGCGCCCGGGCGATGGTGTTATCCACAGCTGGCTGAACCGTATGCTGCTGCCGGATACCGTCGGTACAGGCGGTGACTCCCACACCCGTTTCCCAATCGGTATCTCCTTCCCGGCGGGTTCTGGTCTGGTAGCGTTTGCCGCTGCGACCGGCGTGATGCCGCTGGACATGCCTGAATCGGTGCTGGTGCGCTTCAAAGGCGAAATGCAGCCGGGTATTACCCTGCGCGATCTGGTTCACGCCATTCCGCTGTATGCGATCAAAGCGGGCCTGCTGACCGTTGAGAAGAAAGGTAAGAAAAACATCTTCTCCGGCCGCGTACTGGAAATCGAAGGTCTGCCGAAGCTGAAAGTTGAGCAGGCATTTGAGCTGACCGATGCTTCCGCAGAGCGTTCTGCCGCCGGTTGTACCATTAAGCTGGATAAAGAGCCGATCATCGAGTATCTGCAGTCCAACATCGTGCTGCTGAAGTGGATGATCTCTGAAGGCTACGGCGATCGTCGTACGCTGGAGCGCCGCGTGGAAGGCATGGAAAAATGGCTGGCCGATCCGCAGCTGCTGGAAGCCGATGCTGACGCAGAATATGCGGCGGTGATCGACATCGATCTGGCGGATATCAAAGAGCCAATCCTGTGTGCGCCAAACGATCCGGACGACGCCCGTCTGCTGTCTGACGTGCAGGGCGAGAAGATCGATGAGGTCTTTATCGGTTCGTGCATGACCAACATCGGTCACTTCCGTGCTGCCGGTAAACTGCTGGATGCCCATAAAGGGCAGCTGCCAACCCGTCTGTGGGTGGCTCCGCCAACCAAGATGGATGCCGCGCAGCTGACCGAGGAAGGCTACTACAGCGTATTCGGTAAGAGCGGTGCGCGCATCGAGATCCCGGGCTGTTCACTGTGCATGGGTAACCAGGCGCGTGTGAAAGATGGCGCAACGGTGGTATCGACCTCAACGCGTAACTTCCCGAACCGCCTCGGTAACGGTGCTAACGTGTTCCTGGCCTCCGCCGAGCTGGCTGCGGTTGCTTCTCTGCTGGGCAAACTGCCTACGCCGGAAGAGTATCTGCAGTTTATGGATCAGGTGGATAAAACCGCCGTGGATACCTATCGTTATCTGAACTTCGACCAGCTGAGCCAGTACACTGATAAAGCTGACGGCGTGATTTTCCAGACTGCGGTCTGATAACGCCGAGAGTAATGATTTTTCCGATGTCAGTCGGTAAAAATCACTCAGACCGGGCAATGCTTCAGGCAGAAATGACTGAACATTGCCCCGTTAAAAAGAGCCGCCGGTCGGCTCTTTTTTATTGTCTGCTTAAACTTCCACCTTAGAAAGCGGCTGCTATTCCCCTCAGTCTTATCTTTCCCTGAGCTCAGGCGATTGTCATTCCCGTCCCCCTCAGCTTGCCCGACTGTCTTTGCTGCGTTGATTTTCCTCTTCTTTATGCCTGCAATCTTAACCATGCCAGCAGATCCGCCTCTGGGCTGCCCGGTGCGAGGGGTTTGGGTGACAGCAGGCAGTAGTGGGAACCATCCTCGACAAACCCCAGGGGGGCGTTCAGCACGCCGCTCTCCACATCGTCACGCACCAGGTGCCACGGGCCGATGGCTACGCCGAGCCCTGCCACGGCGGCCTGCAGGCTGAAATAAAAGTGATCGAACGTTTGCCCGCTGGTATCAAAAGGCGAATGCCTCGCAGCGGCCGCCCATTCCTGCCATGCGCCGGGCCGGGTACGCGTATGCAGACGCGGTGCATCGCGCCTGAGTGTCGCAGCGTGATGTTCTTCGTTAAACCAGCCTGCGGCCTTATCGGTACGGCAAACCGGGCCGACTTTTTCAGCAAACAACCGTTCGGCGTGATAGCTCCCCGGTAACGGAAAATCGCTGCGGCGAATCGCCAGATCGATGCCGTTAGCAAAAGAGAATGGGCCACCGCCGGCAACAAGATGAACGTCTGTGCCCGGATGGCGAGCCTGAAAATCTGACCAGCGGGGGATCAGCCAGCGCATCAGCAGCGTTGGCTCGCAGGAAAGCACCCACTGCCGCTTCTGGCGGGCGCGCAGCTCGCTGACCGCCTGGCGCATCAAATCCATTCCCTCGCCGACTGCCCTCGCCAGCGTGCGGCCCGCATCGGTCAGAAATACCCGTCGGCTGCGGCGCTCGAACAGCGCCACGCCCAGTTCGTCCTCCAGCAGGCGCACCGCACGGCTGACCGCGCCGTGCGTAAGGTGCAGCTCCGCGGCGGCTCGGCTGAAGTTCTCCTGCCGGGCGGCAGCCTCGAAGCAACGAAGCGCCAGCAGCGAAGGCAGTCGCTCATCGTTTAATGGTGATTCAGACTCACCTTTGATGTCAGAAATCATCGTTATTCATCCTGATAACCTGCCGCTATTATCGCGGCAATTAACTCATTTCTGACAGGATAACTCATGACCGAACTGATAGCTGTAATCACCATTACCCTGCTGGCCGTGATCAGCCCGGGGCCGGACTTTGCCATGGTTACGCGCAACAGCCTGATGCTGTCGCGCCGGGCGGGCGTGCTGACCGCGCTGGGGATTGGCCTTGGCGTGCTGGTTCACGTGACCTATACGCTGGTTGGCGTCGGGCTGCTTATCCAGCAGTCGCTGTGGCTGTTTAACACCATCAGGCTGCTGGGTGCCGTCTGGCTGGTGTATCTCGGCTTTAAAATGCTGCGCTCCCGCGCGGGCGGCACCCCGGTTGACCGCCGGGTGATACCGCTGTCGGACGCGGCGGCGCTGCGCACCGGCTTTCTGACCAACGTCCTCAATCCGAAGACGACGATCTTTATCGTCAGCCTGTTTATGCAGGTGGTGGGCCCTGAAACGCCGCTGGCGGTGCAGATCGGCTATGGGGTGTTTATCTCGGTGGTGCATATGGCGTGGTTCAGCCTGGTGGCGCTGGGCTTCTCGGCGGGGGCCGTGAGGGAGCGCCTGCTGGCCGTGCGCCACTGGATTGATCGTGCGTTTGGCGGCCTGCTGGTTGTTTTTGGCCTGCTGCTGGCCGTCACGGGAGGAAATCGTTAAGTGTGGCAGTGCCAATGCGCTCATGCTGCCGTGTGATACCCGCCGCTGACAAGCCGTTGTGAACCTGACCGTCGTCGATATTGCTGTTTTTCCCCCGTCGGGCTGCGATAATGCGCGCTGATGCTCAGTATTATCCGGGCAGAGGCGCAAAATAGCCTTGAGCATGCGCGGTCAGTCTGCCGGGAGGGGAACACGATGGAATATGAATTTTTACGCGATATCACCGGGGTGGTGAAGGTTCGCATGTCGATGGGCCACGAGGCCGTTGGCCACTGGTTCAACGACGAGGTGGACGAAAAGAATCTGGCGCTGCTGGATGAAGTCGAAGCCGCCGTTGCCAGCGTTAAGGGCAGCGAGCGCCAGTGGCAGCGCGTGGGGCGGGAATACACCCTGTGGCTGGATGAGGAAGAAGTGATCGTTCGTTCTAACCAGCTCGGCTTTGAAGGCGATGAAATGGAAGAGGGCATGAACTACTACGACGAAGAGAGCCTGTCGTTTTGCGGCGTAGAGGATTTTCTGGCGGTGATTGCCGCCTACCGGGCGTTTCTACAGGGGCGTTAAGCGCAGGCTGTTGAGGTGAGGATCGCTTTAGCCCTTGTGGCTGGCATGGCGCACGGAGGCGCAAGCAAGGTGAAATCCCTCGTTGATACCGCCCGCGCTAAAAACCAGCCAACGCGACCGGTTTGAATCGGTCACAACACGCTGGCTGGTTCGTTTTTATTCCTGAGTCGTTACTGCGTTTTTAATCCCACCGACGGAATATTGCGTCCGTAATAAATCTCCCGCATCTCTTTCCACAGCAGATCGGTGATCCGCTTGTGCTCCTGCGGGCTGAGATCGTCAGGTTTAGTGTTAAACAGATAGTGGCGAAGATCGAAATCCTTCAGCAGCATCTTGGTGTGGAACATATTTTCCTGATAGACGTTCACGTCCATCATGTCATACATCCCTTTCATATCGTCGGACATGAAGTTCTGGATTGAGTTGATCTCATGGTCGATAAAGTGTTTCACCCCGTTCACGTCGCGGGTGAAACCGCGCACGCGATAGTCGATGGTGACAATATCGGATTCCAGCTGGTGAATCAGGTAGTTCAGCGCTTTCAGCGGCGAAATCACCCCGCAGGTCGACACTTCAATATCGGCGCGGAAGGTACACAGACCGCCTTCCGGATGGCTTTCCGGGTAGGTGTGAACGCAGATATGGCTTTTATCCAGATGGGCAACTACCGAGTTCGGCAGCGGGCCGGGATGTTCAGAGGTATCAATATCGCGCGGATCGATCGGCTCTTCGCTGACCAGAATCGTCACGCTGGCGCCCTGCGGCTCGTAGTCCTGGCGGGCAATATTCAGCACGTTAGCGCCGATAATCGAGCAGGTTTCGCTAAGAATTTCCGTCAGACGGTTGGCGTTGTACTGCTCATCAATGTACGCAATATATCCGTCGCGTTCCGCTTCTGTGTTCGCGTAACAGATATCGTAGATACAAAAACTCAGGCTTTTCGTCAGGTTGTTGAAGCCATGTAGTTTAAGCTTTTGCAATTTCGTTCACCCCCTTAAAATGCCCGGTCATTTGGCCAGCGCATTTAACAGATACTGTGGCAGGGCAAAGCTGCCCGCGTGGATTGCCGGATTGTAGTAGCGGCAGGTCAGCCCGGAGGCGGCAAAGCGCGCGGCAATCGTTGGTGCATCCAGCTGGCGCAGCGCCGGATTATCGCTGGCCCAGGCAAAGGTCATGATGCCGCCGTAGTAGGTCGGTACCGCCGCCTGATAGAAGCTGACGTCTGTGAAATAGTGGCCGAGCTTGCGGTGGCTGTTGACCGCCTCGTCCTGCTGCAGGAAGCAGACGCCATTCTGCGCCACGAAGATGCCATTTTCATTAAGGATGCGGTGGCAGCCTTCGTAGAAGTCTGAGGTGAACAGGCTCTCTCCCGGACCGATCGGATCGGTGCAGTCAGAGATAATCACATCAAACTTTTCCTCGGTCTGCTTCACGAAGTTCACGCCGTCATCAATCACCAGCGTAAAGCGCGGGTCGTCATAGGCACCCTGGCTGTGGTTCGGCAGATACTGTTTGCAGAAGGTCACCACCCCGGCATCGATCTCAACCATGGTGATTTTTTTGATGCTCCGATGGCGGCTCACTTCGCGCAGCATGGCACCGTCGCCGCCGCCGATAATCAGCACGCTCTCCGCCGCACCGTGGGCCAGCAGGGGAATATGGGTCATCATCTCATGATAAATGAACTCATCGCGCTCGGTGGTTTGTACCACGCCGTCCAGCGCCATCACGCGGCCCAAAGCGGCATTTTCAAAGATGATCAGATCCTGGTGCCCGGTCTGCTCGCGATACAGTACGTTATCGACAGAAAAATACTGTCCGAATCCGGCATGAAGGGTTTCATACCACATTTCTTTATCGGCCATGGTGGGGTTTTCTCCTCATAACAGCCACGAAAAATGGGGGAAACAGGATAGCGATTTCTGACCGTGGTTGCACGGTCAATTCGGACGCGGGGAGGGGAACGGCGGGTGATTATCGGACGTAGGCAAGCAGGCTCAGAGAGTCGCGGGCCAGGGATTTGCACTTTGTGTCGTTCGGAATGGCAATACCGCTCAGATCGCGATAGCTGTCCTCACCGAGTGCTTTCATATTGAAGCTGTTGTAATTGCTCAAATCCCAACGATTCTGCTGCGCATAAAACATCAACGCACGACGAACCTGCCCGTCCGGAAGATCCTGGTAGCCACAATCATTTTTCAGATAAACAAATACAGCGGTTAAATCGGCCAAATCTTCTGCTTCCGTTTCACTCAGGGCGAAACTGGTGGAGGAGAAGCCAAAAAGCCCTAGCAGCAACAGAGCCTTGATGCTTTTCTTCATAGTTATTCTCATTCGTGTGCAATGAGCAGACGTTAGCACAGTTCAGGCCGGGTGCCAGCCCCTTTTCCCTTAGAAATCCTGCGATATGCCGTTTTCGCATTTTTTATCGCGGCTTGACCTTCCCGCTGGGTAAGGGTTTATGCTGCTTGTATTTTCGACATCTGACAAAAGGAATGGATGATGCAACGTCGTGACTTTCTAAAATTAAGCGCCGCGCTTGGCGCAGCCAGCGCCCTGCCGCTGTGGAGCCGCTCGCTGATGGCGGCTGAACAGCGTCCTTTATTACCCGTTCCCTCGCTGCTGCTGCCCGATGCGCGCGGTGAAATCAAACTCGTGGCCCAGCAGGGCACCAGCCACTGGCGGGGCAAAGATGTTCCTACCTGGGGTTACAACGGCGGCCTGCTTGGCCCGGCGATCCAACTGGAGCGTGGCAAAGAAGTCCGTGTCAATATCTTCAACCGCCTGCCCGACGCCACCACCGTACACTGGCACGGTCTGGAAATTCCCGGCGAAGTGGACGGCGGGCCGCAGGCGAGAATTGAACCGGGGCAGCAGCGCAGCGTCAGCTTTACCCCGGACCAGCCCGCCGCCACCTGCTGGTTCCACCCTCATCAGCACGGCCGTACGGGTTATCAGGTTGCGCAGGGACTGGCGGGCCTGGTGCTGATCAACGATCCCGAGAGCGGCAAACTCCTGCTGCCAAAACAGTGGGGCGTGGATGATATTCCGGTGATTCTGCAGGACAAACGCCTGACCGAAGACGGCAGCAAAATCGATTATCAGCTCGATGTGATGGACGCGGCAGTCGGCTGGTTTGGCGATATGCTGTTGACCAACGGCGCGATTTATCCGCAGCACGGCGTGCCTCGCGGGTGGCTGCGCCTGCGCCTGTTGAACGGCTGCAACGCCCGCTCGCTGAAGCTGACTACCAGCGACGGCCGCCCGATGTACGTGATTGGCAGCGACGGCGGACTGCTGGCGGAGCCGGTCAAACTGAGTGAGCTGCCGATGATACCGGGTGAGCGCTTCGAAGTGCTGGTGGATACCTCCGACGGCAAACCGTTTGAACTACAAACGCTGCCGGTGCGGCAGATGGGCATGACGCTGACGCCGTTTGACCAGCCGCTGCCGGTGCTGTCGATAACCCCGCTGCGGGTGATGGCCAGCGGCACGCTGCCGGACAAACTGGTGGAGATACCTGCCGTTGCGGTGCCGCAGGCTTCCGACACTCGTTGGCTACAGCTGATGATGGACCCTGAGCTGGACCGCCGGGGCATGCAGGCGCTGATGGATAAATACGGCCATGCGGCGATGGCGGGGATGGACATGTCCGCGCACGGGATGAGCGGCATGATGGACGATAAATCCGCCGCAGCGCCGAAAGGAAAAATGCAGGGAATGGAACACTGCAAGGATCGGATGGCGCACTGCGGTATGGCCGGGATGGATCACGGCAAGATGGGCGGGATAGATCACAGCAAGATGGCAGGAATGGACCACGGCGATATCAAGGATAAACAGGCGAAACCCGCCACGCCGTTCGACTTCCATCAGGGAAATAAGATTAACGGTTTCGCATTTAACATGGAGAAACCCGCGTTTGAGGCGAAGCAGGGCGTGTGGGAGAAGTGGACCATCTCCGGCGAGGGCGACATGATGATGCATCCTTTCCACGTGCACGGTGCCCAGTTCCGCATCCTGTCTGAAAACGGCAAACCACCGGCAGCGCACCGCAGCGGCTGGAAGGACATGGTGCTTGTGGAGGGCTGGCGCAGCGAAATCCTGGTGCGCTTTAACCACAAGGCGGACAAACCCAACGCCTATATGGCGCACTGCCATCTGCTGGAGCATGAAGATACCGGGATGATGCTGGGCTTTACTGTGGCGTGATGATGGCCGTTGCCGGAGTGGAGATGATTTCCCCCGGCAACGGCCATCAATCAAACCGTTACCCCAGCAGCGCCAGCCGCAGATCCTCAATCAAATCGTCTTTATTCTCGATACCGATCGACAGGCGAATGGTGGTGGATTTAATGCCGATGCGGTCGCGGACCTCCAGCGGAACGCCGGAGTGGGTGGTGCTGGCCGGGTGGCTGGCGAGGGATTCTGTGCCACCCAGGCTGACCGCCAGCTTGAACAGCTGTAGCGCATTGAGGAATTTAAACGCTGCCGCTTCACCGCCGTGAATATCAAAGGAGAAGGTGGAACCGGCACCGCTGCACTGGGCGCGATACGTTTTGCCCTGCGGTGAGTCGGCGTCGAGGAACGGCAGGTAGTGGATATGTTCCACCTGCGGATGGTCGCGCAGAAACTCCGCCACCGCGGCGGCGTTGTCGTTAGCGCGCTCCATACGCAACGCCAGCGTCTCCAGCGATCGGCCAATCATCCAGCTGGAATGTGGATCGAGCTGGGTGCCGATGGCGCTGCGCAGCGCTTTTACCTGGCGGATCAGCGCCTTGCTGCCCATTGCTGCCCCGGCAATAAGATCCGAATGGCCACCAACGTATTTAGTCAGCGAATAGAGCGAGATATCCGCGCCGTGTTCGGTGGGGCGTGAGAATACCGGCCCCAGCAGCGTGTTGTCGCAGGCAATGACCGGGCGGTAATTCTGCTGCTGCTCAATCCTGTCCGCAACGCGTTTAATCAGCGCAATATCCACCAGGCTGTTGGTCGGGTTGGCCGGGGACTCAATCAGGATCACCGAAACGCGGCCCTGCGCCAGCGCCTTATCGGCAGCGGCCTGAACCGAGGCTTCATCCACGCCGTCGGCGAATCCCACGCTGGAAATATTCAGATTGCCGAAGGTTTTACTCAGCAGGGTTTCAGTACCGCCATACAGCGGCTGCGAGTGCAGAATGGTGTCGCCAGGACGGGTAAAGGCCAGCAGCGTGGTAGAAATCGCCGACATGCCGGAGGAGAACAGCGCTGCGCTGTCGGTGCGTTCATATACTGCCAGCCGATCTTCAACAATTTCGCTGTTCGGATGGTTAAAGCGCGAATAGACCAGGCCGTTTCCCTCGCCCGATGGCGGTTCGCGGCGGCCGGAAACGTAGTCAAAGAAATCGCGGCCCTCTTCGGCACTGTTAAAAACAAAAGTGGACGTCAGAAACACCGGCGGTTTGACTGCGCCTTCCGACAGCGCCGGGTCGTAACCGTAATTGAGCATCTGGGTTTCCGGCTGCAGTTCGCGGTTGCCGATATGCGTTTTTTTAGAATGTGAGGAAGCCATACAATCTCCTGCCTTTTGGCACGGTGCTTTTATTATTCGCGCTAAACTATCATGCGCGGTATGGGCAGGATAAATGAATTAACGTTCTATGGATAAAACATGTAGCGATATAAAATATGGATATCTTTACGTTTAGCAGTCCGTGTGTCTATTGCGTAATTTAACGCGGCGCGTTGCGCAACGGTGGGCGTCAGGAGGGAGAAATGTGCTAGACTGTGCCGCTTTCCCTGAACAATCGACGATTAACTATGAAACATACCGTTGAAGTAATGATCTCCGAAGCCGAGATCAAATCCCGTATCGCTGAGCTTGGCCAGCAAATCAATGAGCATTACCGCAACAGCGGCAGCGACATGGTGCTGGTTGGCCTGCTGCGCGGCTCCTTTATGTTTATGGCCGACCTGTGTCGCGCCATTGATGTTCCTCACGAAGTCGATTTTATGACCGCTTCCAGCTACGGTAACGGCACCTCCAGCACCCGCGATGTAAAAATCCTCAAGGATCTGGATGAAGATATTCGCGGCAAGGACGTGCTGATTGTCGAAGATATTATCGATTCAGGTAATACGCTGAGCAAAGTGCGGGAAATCTTCAGCCTGCGCGGGCCTAAGTCACTGGCGATTTGTACCCTGCTGGATAAGCCCGAGCGCCGGGAAGTGCAGGTGCCGGTTGAATACGTCGGCTTCTCTATTCCTGATGAGTTCGTGGTGGGCTACGGAATTGACTACGCCCAGCGCTATCGCCACCTGCCGTATATCGGCAAAGTGGTGATGCTGGACGAGTAAATCGGGCTAAATGACCGCGAGTGCACACCGCACAATCGACCAAGGCCGGAAATTTCGGCCTGTTATATGATATGCGGCAAAGTGCAGTCGGGCAGGGGGTGCCGCCCGTGGCTTACGGATTGAGGTCCGGGTCGTTCAGCAGGTTAGCGATGCCGTGACGGTAGCGCTGTTCCAGAATCTCGCGGCTGGTGGCCGTTACGCCCAGGTCGCGCAGATAGCCGTCCAGGATGCCGTATACCCAGCCGTGAATTGTTACCTTCTGTCCGCGTTTCCACGCTGACTGCATCACGGTTGAGTGACCAAGGTTGTAAACCTGCTCAATCACGTTGATTTCACAAAGTTTATCGAAGCGTTTTTCTGGTGCCAGCTCACCCAGCAGCGAACTGTGTTTGTACCAGAGATCGCGAATGTGCAGCAGCCAGTTGTTAATCAGGCCGAGTTCCGGGTTCTCCACCGCCGCCTGAACGCCGCCGCAGCCGTAGTGGCCGCAGATAATAATATGTTCTACTTCCAGCACCTCCACCGCGTACTGCACCACGGAAAGGCAGTTGAGGTCGGTGTGAATCACCAGGTTGGCCACGTTACGGTGAACAAAAAGTTCGCCAGGCTCCAGCCCGGTCAGGCGCTCGGCGGGTACGCGGCTGTCAGAGCAGCCGATCCACAGGAAACGGGGTTTTTGTGCCAGGGACAAACGTTCAAAAAAACCGGGATCTTCCTCCTTCAGCAATCTGGACCATTCGCGGTTATTGCTGATAAGGGTTTCAATATCTTTCATAATGGTGTCGACCAGTCACACAAAAACGTTGCGGTAATATAGGGCAATGCTCAGCGATTGAAAACGGCAAACAAGAAACTAAACGCGATACGATAAATACAAAGGGCTATTTCTTACCTATGACTTATGCACTGGAACTTGAAAAACTGACCAAAACCTACGCGGGCGGAGTTCAGGCGCTCAAGGGAATTGACCTCCGGGTTGAAGCAGGTGACTTCTATGCGCTGCTCGGTCCCAACGGGGCAGGTAAATCCACCACTATTGGCATCATCAGTTCGCTGGTGAATAAATCCAGCGGCCGGGTGCGGGTGTTTGGTTACGATCTGCAAAACGATGTGGTCAATGCCAAGCGTCAGCTGGGGCTGGTGCCGCAGGAATTTAACTTTAACCAGTTTGAAACCGTGCAGCAGATCGTCGTCGATCAGGCTGGTTATTACGGCGTGGAGAAGCGCGAAGCGGTGAAGCGGGCGGAAAAATATCTGACCCAGCTCGACCTCTGGCAGAAGCGTAACGAGCGTGCGCGTATGCTGTCAGGCGGCATGAAGCGCCGCCTGATGATTGCCCGCGCGCTGATGCATGAGCCGAAGCTGCTGATCCTGGATGAGCCAACCGCCGGGGTGGATATTGAGCTGCGTCGTTCGATGTGGACCTTCCTGAAAGATCTGAATGCCCGTGGCACCACCATTATTCTGACCACTCACTATCTGGAAGAGGCAGAAATGCTGTGTCGCAATATCGGCATTATCCAGAGCGGTGAACTGGTGGAGAACACCTCAATGAAGGGACTGCTGGCGAAGCTGAAATCTGAAACCTTCATTCTCGATCTGGCCGCAAAAAGCCCGCTGCCGCAGCTGGAAGGCTTCAAGTATCGGCTGGTGGATACCTCAACGCTGGAAGTGGAAGTCCTGCGCGAGCAGGGGCTTAACAGCGTGTTTAGCCAACTGAGCGCCCAGGGCGTGCAGGTGCTGAGTATGCGCAACAAGGCTAACCGTCTTGAGGAGCTGTTTGTTGACCTGGTCAATGGTCACACGGGAGAGAAAGCATGACACATTTGTACTGGGTAGCCCTGAAGAGCATCTGGAGTAAAGAGGTTAACCGCTTCGCCCGTATCTGGATTCAGACGCTGGTCCCGCCGGTGATTACCATGACGCTGTACTTTATTATCTTCGGTAATCTGATCGGCTCACGCATTGGTGAAATGCACGGCTTCACCTATATGCAGTTTATCGTGCCCGGCCTGATCATGATGGCGGTGATCACCAACGCCTATGCCAACGTCGCCTCGTCGTTTTTCAGCTCCAAGTTCCAGCGTAATATTGAAGAGCTGCTGGTGGCACCGGTGCCAACGCATGTGATTATCGCCGGTTACGTTGGCGGCGGCGTGGCGCGCGGAGTCTGCGTGGGCGTGCTGGTGACGGCAATTTCGCTGTTCTTCGTGCCTTTCCAGGTGCATTCGTGGCTGATGGTGGCGGTGACGCTGCTGCTGACGGCGATTCTGTTCTCGCTGGCCGGGCTGCTTAACGCGGTATTTGCCCGCACCTTTGACGACATCAGCCTGATCCCGACCTTTGTGCTGACGCCGCTAACCTATCTTGGCGGGGTGTTTTACTCGCTGACGCTGCTGCCGCCGGTCTGGCAGATGATCTCCAAGCTGAACCCTATCGTCTATATGATTAGTGGATTCCGTTACGGTTTCCTGGGCATCAATGACGTGCCGCTGGGCTTTACCATGGCGGTGCTGGTGGCGTTTATCGTGGTGTTTTATGCGCTGGCGTGGTCGCTTATCCAGCGCGGCCGCGGGCTGCGGACCTGATGTGATTGACTGAACTGAACGGGGCGACCAGCAATGGCCGCCCCGTTTTTTTACGCCACCTGAACCGGTACGGCTTTTGCCACGCGCTTCATCTGGTTGTCGCCTTCAAAGTAGGCCACTTTCGGCTGCCATTCGCGGGCTTCCGCATCCGACATCTGCACATACGAGCAGATAATCAGCAGGTCGCCTTCGCAGGCGCAGCGCGCGGCCGCGCCGTTCACCGAAATGATTTTCGAGCCGCGCTCTGCGGCAATGGCGTAGGTGGAAAAACGCTGGCCGTTGTTGACGTTGTAAATATCGATCGCTTCATACTGCAGGATGCCGGAAGCATCGAGGAAATCCTGATCGATGGCGCAGGAGCCTTCGTAATTCAGGTCGGCCTGGGTGACTTTCACCCGGTGGAGTTTACCCTGCAACATAGTACGGTTCATAAGCTGTAACTCTGCAATCAGTCGAAAAACGAACGACAGTATTGCCCCTGCGGGCAACGCTGTCTACTGGGTGAGATCAACCTGCTGGTTATCAATCAGGCGGGCTTTACCCAGCCACGCGGCCATCAGGATCACCGCCCGGCGGCTGTCCGTGGTTAACGGCAGCAGGGTATCGGCATCCACAATCGCCAGGCCATCGGCGCGTAGCCCTTTTTCCGCAAGCGCGATCTCCGCGTCGGCAATCAGCTCTTCAATATGGCGTTCGCCGTTGTTGAGTTTGGTGGCGATATCGTTCATCACCTGGCTCAGCCCCGGCGCGATTTTACGCTCATCGGCGGTCAGATAGCCGTTGCGAGAGCTGAGCGCCAGGCCGTCTTTCGCGCGCACCGTTGGTACGCCGACGATCTCTATGTCGTAGCCCAAATCCGCCACCATTTTGCGGATCAGCGCCAGCTGCTGGAAGTCCTTCTCGCCGAAGCAGGCGATATCCGGCTGGACCAGGTTAAACAGCTTGCTGACGATGGTGGACACGCCGCGAAAATGGCCGGGACGGCTCGCGCCTTCCAGCAGGGTGGAGAGGCCGGGAACGTCGACAAACGTCTGCTCGTGCAGCCCCTTGGGATAGATATCTGCCGGAGCCGGAGAAAACACCAGATCGACGCCGCGACGGTTCAGGTTTTCACAGTCGGCCTGCAGGGTGCGCGGGTAGTTCGCCAGATCGTCGGCGCGTTCAAACTGCATCGGGTTAACGAATATCGACACCACCACGATGTCCGCGCGTGCGCGAGCCTCATCAACCAGCGTCATATGCCCATCGTGCAGGTTGCCCATGGTGGGAACCAGCGCGATACGTTTACCATCCTGATGCCAGCGGCGGATTTCACGGCGGAGCAGCGGCAGGGTTTCAATAATCAGCACGGTGTTTCTCCTCGGTTACTGGAAGCTGTGTTGTTCGGCGGGATAGCTGCCATTTTCCACTTCCGCGACGTACTGCCGCACGGCGGCGCGAATGTCGCCGGTTTCTGCCAGGAAGTTTTTGGCGAATTTCGGGATATGGCCGCCGGTAATGCCGAACGCATCGTGCATCACCAGGATCTGTCCGTCGGTGACGTTACCGGCACCAATGCCGATAACCGGAATGGTCAGCGCGTCGGTGACGCGTTTTGCCAGCGCCACCGGCACGCACTCCAGCACCAGCAGCTGCATACCGGCGGCTTCCAGCGCCAGCGCATCCTCCAGCAGGCGATCGGCGTCGGCCTCGGCGCGGCCCTGAATTTTATAACCGCCGAAGATATTTACCGACTGCGGTGTCAGGCCGAGGTGGCCACACACCGGCACCGCGCGTTCGGTTAGCTGTTTAACCGTATCGGCCAGCCATTTACCGCCTTCCAGCTTCACCATATTGGCCCCGGCGCGCATCAGCTGCGCCGCGCTGTCGAAGGTTTGCTGTGGCGTGCTGTAGCTCATAAACGGCAGGTCGGCGAGCAGCAGGGCGGCGGGCGCACCGCGGCGGACCGTTTCGGTGTGGTAGGCGATATCAGACACGGTGACCGGCAGCGTGGAGTCGTGTCCCTGAACCACCATACCCAGCGAATCGCCCACCAGCAGAACCTGAATGCCTTCATCGGCAAACAGACGGGCGAAGCTGAACTCATAGGCGGTGATAGAGGCAAATTTACGCCCCTGCTGTTTCCATTGACGCAAGGTCGAGACGGTAGTCGGTTTCATCGTATCCTCAGTAAGAGTCTTCCTGGTTGGCGTATCTTAAAGGATGGGGAGGAGAGTGCAAAGGAGATATCCGGCGCAGCACGGGCTGCACCGGAAAGGCATTACCAGGGGTGGATCGCGCTGCTGTCGAGAGGAGCCAGCAGATCGGCAATACGCGTACCGTCCGGCAGACAGAGGTCGGGAGCGATCTCTCGCAGCGGCAGCAGCATAAAGGCGCGGTTGTGCATATCGTAGTGCGGCACCGTCAGGCGAGTCGTTGCCAGCGTCAGGTCGCCAAACAGCATGATGTCGAGATCCAGCGTGCGCGGGCCCCAGCGATGATCCTTGCGCACGCGTCCCTGTTCCAGCTCAATACGCTGGGTGTGATCCAGCAGCGCTTCGGGGCTGAGTTCGGTATCCAGCGCCACGGCGGCGTTCAGATAGTCAGGCTGATCGGGTGGCCCGTACGGCGGCGTGCGATAAAGCGAAGAGCAGGCAATCAGCCTGCTCTGTGGGATCGTCGCCAGCGCATCCAGGGCTGATTGCACCTGATGCAGCGGATCGGCCAGGTTACTGCCCAGCGCCAGATAGACCCGCGTCATGCGTTGTTATTATGGCTGTCACGGCGGCTGTTTCCCGGAACGCGCTTACGCGGACGGCGGGTGCGGCGGCGCGGTGCCGGATCGTCACCGAGGGTGTTCAGCATGGTTTTCTGCTGCGGCGGTGCGGAGACCTGGAACTCGCCCCACCAGGTGGTCAGGCGCTGCAGTTCGTGATTGTTTTCCACTTCGGCACGCAGGGCCAGCAGATCGTAGGCGGCGCGGAACTTCGGATGTTCCATCAGCTTCCACGCGCGTTTGCCGTGGCGACGCGACAGGCGCAGCTGTAAGGTCCAGATATCGCGCACCAGCGAGGTGATGCGTTTCGGAATCGCCAGTGAGCGGCAGGCTTCATCCAGCACGTCGTTCATCGCCAGAGCGAAGGCATCGTAATAGGCAAGGCCACTTTCCTGGGCAATTTTCTGCGCTGCTTCCAGCTGCGGATACCAGAACATCGCCGCAAACAGGAACGCCGGGTTCACGCGCATCTGGCTGTGGATACGGGTATCCGTATTCTTCAGTACCAGCTGGATCATCCGCTCCATGTTGCTGTCACCCTGCTCAGTGAAGTAGCGGGTGATGATCGGGAACAGTGGCTGGAACAGCTGATATTCGCACAGCTTGCGGTAGGTGGCTTCACCGTAACCCGCCTGCAGCAGCTTGAGGGATTCTTCAAACAGACGTGCCGGTGGGATATCGCGCAGCAGTGTAGCAAGACGCGGGATCGGTTCACCGGTTTCCGGCGCGATGCTCATATCCAGCTTGGCGGCGAAGCGCACCACGCGCAGCATGCGCACCGGATCTTCGCGATAGCGGGTTTCCGGATCGCCGATCATGCGGATAATGCCCTGCTGCAAATCGTTCAGGCCGCCGACATAATCGCGGACGGTAAAATCGGCCACGCTGTAGTAGAGGCTGTTAATGGTCAGATCGCGGCGCTGGGCGTCATCTTCGATAGAACCAAAAATGTTATCGCGCAGCAGCATGCCGTTCTGGCCGCGCTGCGAGTTGTTACGATCGTCAACGGACGGCTGCTCAGCTTCGTGGTGACCGCGGAAGGTGGCCACTTCGATGATCTCCGGGCCAAACATCACGTGTGCCAGGCGGAAACGGCGGCCCACCAAGCGACAGTTGCGGAACAGTTTACGCATCTGCTCTGGCGTCGCATTGGTCGTGACATCGAAATCTTTTGGCTTTTTACCCAGCAACAGATCGCGTACGCCACCGCCCACCAGGTAGGCTTCAAAGCCCGCTTTATTCAGGCGATAGAGCACCTTGAGGGCATTTTCGCTGATGTCCTTACGTGAGATATTATGACGATCGCGAGGAATAACGGTCATCTGACGCTCTTCCTCGATCCCGGCTGGTACTACCTCATCGCGACTGAGAACTTTTCGGCAAAAATTAGCAACTCGGGTAAAAATGGGACACCTCGATAGTGACAATGAATTCTGTGCGGTAAAAACAGCGGCTAATCATAGCTCAGAGTGAACCGTTTGAGAATGCCGATGTCGCCGTATCCTGCTGCTGCGCGTCGGTAATCGGGATTAAACTCAAATCCCAGCGACTGACAGCCTGCTGTAAAAGTGCTTCCTGTGTCGTATCACGCCAGTTCTCTGTTACTGGCTGGCCAAGGAAGCGCAGCGCCTGTACCAGTGCGGGGCGCGGATCGCCCTCTGGCAGCGGCGTGGCGTGATTCTGTTTCGACAGCTTGTTGCCATCATGATTAAGCACCAGCGGCAAATGCAGATGGTCGGGAACCGTCCAGCCAAACTGCTGATAAAGGGTTATCTGCCTGACCGTCGGTTCGATTAGATCCGCACCGCGCACCACTTCAGTGATCCCCTGAAAGTGATCGTCAACCACCACGGCCAGATTATAGGCAAACAGCCCGTCGCGGCGGTGAATAATAAAGTCCTCTGCGGCCAGGCGCGTATCGGCCTGCACTACACCGCGCAGGCGATCGCTGAAGGAGCTCACCGGTGCATCTACCTTCAGACGCAGCGCAGCCTGCTGCGGGCCGTGATGCAGGGTGCGGCAGTGGCCATCGTACAGGCCGCCGATCTGCTGAATGCGGCTACGTGTGCAGGTACAGTAATAGCTCATTCCCTGCTGTTTTAGCCAGTCAAGTGCGGCGCGGTAGGCGTCATGGCGCTGCGACTGCCAGAGCACGTCACCGTCCCAATGCAGACCGTAGTGCTCAAGCTGCCTGAGGATGCGGGTGGCGGCACCGGGAATTTCACGGGGAGGATCGATATCTTCAATGCGCACCCGCCAGATCCCGTGCTGCGCACGAGCCTGCAGGTAGCTGCCAACGGCGGCAATCAGAGAGCCGAAATGCAAATCACCGGATGGAGAGGGGGCAAAGCGCCCGATATAGGATGCTGACATCATGAATGGGGAAGGGCAGTGAAACGGGAACGAGAGCCGCTCCCGGATACACTGCGCAATCCTTGTGCCGTTAACCGGCCATTTGTTTTTCGCGGATTTCCGCCAGCGTTTTGCAGTCGATGCACAGATCGGCAGTTGGACGCGCTTCAAGGCGACGGATACCGATTTCAACGCCACATGATTCACAGTAGCCGAAATCGTCGTCCTGCACTTTCTTCAGCGTCTTCTCGATCTTTTTGATCAGCTTGCGCTCGCGGTCACGGTTACGCAGTTCAAGACTAAACTCTTCTTCCTGTGTTGCGCGGTCAGCGGGGTCCGGGAAGTTAGCAGCTTCATCCTGCATGTGCGAAACCGTGCGGTCCACTTCATCCCGAAGCTGGTTGCGCCAGGCTTCAAGGATCTTCTTGAAGTGCTCCAGCTGGGCTTCATTCATATACTCTTCGCCCGGCTTCTCTTGGTATGGCTCCACCCCAGCGATGGCGAGAATACTCAGGGACGATGTTTTACGGTTTTGCCCTTCTTGCATGTTGTTTCTCCTGGATAACACGCACTATACCCTTCACTTCTCAGGCTGCAGATACTGTCAGCCGGCGAAGTACCACACGGCTATTACCTGCCCTGCATCCCGAGACTGTCGGGCATCGATCCCCCGGAGGGGAAAAAACAGGCCGCTATAAATAACAGAAGCGATTAAGGTTGGCAATTATTCCTGAACATGCCTTGACAAGCATGTGAGGAAGAGCGTATTTGGCCCCTTGCCGAAAGCGTGCTTATAACAGCAAATTGCGCCAATTTTTACAACTCTACCTTCAGGGGCCGAATCAGGCTTATCCCTTCGGGTGATAACTGCGCCTTATAGCAAAGCAGCTCAACGCCATTTTGCTGTGCCTGTACCAGTAGTTCTGCGTAGCGCGCATCAATGTGACTTGCGGGGGCAACGTCCTCAATCCCCGAGTGCAGAACGGCGAAAAACAGAACTGCCCGTTGGCCGGATTGCGCGATCTGGCTCAGCTCGCGCAGATGCTTCTGACCACGCGTGGTCACCGCGTCCGGGAAGTACCCTTTGCCCTGCTGTAACAACGTAACGGATTTGACTTCAATATAGCAGTTACGGCAACCCTCTGCCTGTAACAGGAAATCAATACGGCTGTTTTCGGCGCCGTATTTAACTTCAGGTTGCAGGCGGGTGTAACCGGATAATTCTGCAATCCGTCCTTCTTCCAATGCTTCACGTACTAACGTGTTAGCCCGCAGGGTATTAATACATATCAACTCTCCGCTTTGCGTCCCGGTCAGCTCCCAGCTGTGGGGATACTTTCGTGTCAGACTGGCGGAGGTGGAATACCACACGGTATCCCCCGGCGTGGCACAGCCGGTCATCGCGCCGGTATTGGCGCAGTGAATCGTCAGCGTCTCGCCGTCTGGCGTGATCACATCGGCCAGAAAGCGCTTGTAGCGTTTAATCAGCGTGGCCGATTGCAGGACGGGACTGTATTCCATAGGAATTCCTTATTGAAGCGCCCAGTCCTTAATCTCCTTAATACGGGTTTTCCCGCGGGAGAAGTGCGACTGAAACAGCACAAAACGCCCGACGGGCAGCGACCAGCTAAAATGGCGTGCTGGCAGCTTTACCGGCTGCGTAGCCTGGCGCAGTAATGTGACATGCGGATGAAAGGGTTGTGGCGATTGATAGCACCCGCTGCGGGCTGCCTGGGAACGCAGCAATTCTGCCAGCTGGAGCAGGCCCCGCGGTGCACGGTGCGGCCCGAGCCAGATCGTTCCTGAACGCGGCCAGTGGCCGGCATCGTCCAGTGTCAGGGTGAATCCCGGCTGCCGAATGCGCCCGGCCAGTTGCATCAGCATCTGCGCTTTCTCATCGCTCACTTCGCCCAGATACGCCAGCGTCAGATACAGGCTCTCGGCGGCAACGGGAAAACCGGCCTCAGTGGGAAAGCTGTCGGCACGCCACTGTATAATCTGCTGCTTCACCTCACCCGGCAGATCGAGGCCGAAGAACAGCCGTTTAGATGCGCCCATCGCGTCCTCCGGTAAATTAAACCCGGGAATGCTACAATGCGCGGAAGATTAAGACCATGTTGTTATGGAGCTAAACGTGAGTTCATTACCGGTCAGTGCCATTTTGCCCGAGCTGCTGGTGGCGCTGGAATCCTTCCCTCAGGTCCTTCTGGCAGCTCCCACCGGTGCCGGGAAATCCACCTGGCTGCCGCTACAGATTTTAAAGCAGGCTTCCTTTAGCGGGCGCATTCTGCTGCTGGAGCCGCGCAGGCTGGCGGCACGCAATGTGGCGCAGCGGCTGGCGGAACAGCTGGGGCAGGAGCCGGGTGGGATCGTCGGTTACCGTATGCGCGGCGAAAGCCGCAGCGGGCCGCAGACCCGGCTGGAGGTGGTGACGGAAGGGATCTTAACCCGCATGTTGCAGCAGGACCCGATGCTGGACGGCGTGTCGTTGGTCATCCTTGATGAATTCCATGAACGCAGCCTGCAGGCCGATCTGGCCCTGGCGCTGCTGCTGGATGTGCAGCAGGGGCTGCGTGATGATCTGAAGGTGCTGATTATGTCGGCAACGTTGGATAACGCGGCGCTAAGCAAACGTCTGCCGCAGGCACCGATGATTGTGTCTGAAGGGCGATCGTATCCGGTGGACCGCCGTTACCAGCCGCTGGCGACGAATCAGCGTTTCGACGAGGCGGTAGCCCGGCAGACGGCGCAGCTGCTGCGTGAAGAACCGGGATCGCTGCTGCTATTTTTGCCCGGCGTGGCGGAGATCCAGCGGGTGCAAACTCAACTGGCTGAGATGATCGCGGCCGATATCGATCTTTGCCCGCTTTACGGCGCGCTGCCGCTGTCCGAGCAGCAAAGGGCGATCCTGCCCGCGGCGGAGGGGCGGCGTAAAGTCGTGCTGGCAACCAATATTGCCGAAACCAGCCTGACGATTGAAGGTATCCGGCTGGTGGTGGACAGCGCGCTGGAACGTAGTGCGCTGTTCGATGTGCGCACCGGCCTGACCCGTCTGCAAACCCAGCGCGTCAGCCAGGCTTCGATGACCCAGCGTGCCGGTCGTGCCGGGCGACTTGAACCCGGCATCTGCCTGCATCTGCTGGCGAAAGAGCAGGCGGAGCGCGCGGCGTCACACGGCGAACCGGAGATCCTGCACAGCGATCTCTCCGCCCTTTGGCTGGATCTGCTGCAGTGGGGCTGTCGTGATGCCGATCAGCTAAACTGGCTGGATCGCCCACCTCAGACGGCTATTGATGCCGCCCGACAGCTTTTATGTCAGCTGGGCGTGGCAGACGGCGGCGGACAGCTGACTACGCGCGGGCGTAAAATTGCTGCGCTGGGCAGCGAGCCGCGCTTCGGGGTGATGCTGGCGGCAGCGGGTGACAGTGCCGATGCCGTTGCCACCGCCGCGCAGCTGGTGGCGATGCTTGAAGATCCACCGCGCGGCAGTATCGACCTGCGCGACGGTTTTCATCGCCGTCTGCCGCACTGGCAGCGCCGGGCAAAGCAGCTCCAGCAGCGGGCGGGCATCAGCGGTGGCACAGTGGATGAGGATCGCCTTGTTCCGCTGCTGGCGGCGGCTTTCCCGGACCGGATTGCCCGGCGCCGCGGCGATGGGGGGCGCTATCAGTTGGCGAACGGCAGCGGTGCCACGCTGGAAAATGATGAGGCGCTGACCCGCTACGAATGGCTGATTGTGCCATCGCTGCTGCAAAGCGGTAGCCAGCCCGATGCGCGAATATTGCAGGCGCTGCCGGTAACGATTGACTCCCTGATCCGTGAGGTTCCGGCGCTGGTACAGCAGCAAACGGAAGTGGAGTGGGACGAAGAAAAAGGCACGCTGCGCGCCTGGAAACGTGAACAGATCGGCCAGTTGGTTCTTAAATCGCAGCCGCTGGCTAAGCCCGATGAGCAGGAACTGCATGCCGCCATGCTGCGCTGGGTGCGCGGCAAAGGGCTGAGCGTGCTGAACTGGACGCCGCAGGCCGAACAGCTGCGACTGCGGTTATTGTGTGCTGCACAGTGGCTACCGGAGGCCGAGTGGCCCGGCGCGGATGAGGCCACGCTGCTGGCCGCGCTTGAACAGTGGCTGCTGCCGGCGATGAGTGGCGTACGCGACGGTAAAGGACTGAAGCAGCTGGATGTGGTGGGGGCGCTCTTACAAATGTTGACATGGTCACAGCGTCAGCAACTGGATACTGTGTTGCCAACTCATTACACTGTGCCCACCGGAAGTCGGCTGCCGATCGTCTACCATGATGATAAGCCCCCGGTGCTGGCGGTGCGACTGCAGGAGATGTACGGCGAAGCGCAGAATCCCAGCGTTGCGCAGGGAAGAGTGCCGCTGGTGCTGGAGCTTTTGTCTCCGGCGCATCGGCCGTTGCAAATAACGCGCGATTTGGCGGCCTTCTGGGCCGGAGCATACCGTGACGTGCAAAAAGAGATGAAAGGGCGCTATCCAAAGCATCTGTGGCCCGACGATCCCGCCAGCGCGCTCCCCACGCGGCGGGTTAAAAAATTTTCCAACCCGTCATAAGCCCCGGCTTTGTTTAGCTGGCATGACGGCCGCGCTATTTCGGAAGGTTCTTCTTCCACAATAGCCAGAGTAAGACGAGAGTAGTCGGCGTTGCCGACGCCTGCCTCAGGAGAAATGAAACGAATGTCTGACGATCGCGAGCCTATCGGGCGCAAAGGTAAGCAGCCCAAGCCAACGCGGAAATCTGCGGGAAAAGGTCGCTACAGGGAAGAAGAGTATGACGAATATGACGATCAGGATGATGACCAGGAAGACGAGGAGGTAACCCCGGTGCCACGTAAGGGAAAAGGTACACCACCGCGTAAAAAACGCCGTTGGCTAAGACTGCTGCTTAAACTGCTGGTGATCTTTATTGTGGCGATGGCCGCCTATGGCGTTTATCTTGATTCACAGATCCGCAGCCGTATTGATGGCAAAGTCTGGCAGCTGCCGGCCACGGTCTATGGTCGTATGGTCAGCCTCGAGCCGGGCATGTCCTACAACAAAAAAGAGATGATCGCTCTGCTGGAAGGCACGCAGTACCGCCAGGTCACGCGCATGACGCGCCCCGGTGAATTCACCGTGCAGGCCAACAGCATTGAGATGATCCGCCGTCCGTTTGATTTCCCCGACAGTAAAGAGGGGCAGATCCGCGCACGTCTCAGCTTCAGCGGCAACAGCCTGAGCGACATTAAAAACCTCGATAACGGGCGCAGCTTTGGTTTCTTCCGCCTCGATCCGCGGCTGATCACCATGCTGCAGTCGCCGAACGGCGAACAGCGCCTGTTTGTTCCCCGCGCTGGTTTCCCGGACCTGCTGGTGGACACGCTGGTGGCTACCGAGGACCGTCACTTCTATCAGCATGACGGCATCAGCTTCTACTCAATTGGCCGTGCGTTCCTCGCCAATATTACCGCCGGTCGCGCGGTACAGGGCGGCAGTACGCTGACCCAGCAGCTGGTGAAGAACCTGTTCCTGACCAACGAACGTTCGCTGTGGCGTAAGGCGAACGAAGCCTACATGGCGCTGATTATGGATGCCCGCTACAGCAAGGATCGTATCCTTGAACTGTATCTGAACGAGGTTTACCTCGGTCAGGCGGGCAGCGATCAGATCCGTGGCTTCCCGCTGGCCAGCCTTTACTATTTCGGTCGTCCGGTTGATGAGCTGAGCCTCGATCAGCAGGCGCTGCTGGTGGGCATGGTGAAGGGCGCGTCATTGTACAACCCGTGGCGCAATCCTAAGCTGGCGCTGGAGCGTCGTAACCTGGTGCTGCGTCTGTTACAGCAGCAAAACGTGATCGACCAGGAACTCTACGACATGCTGAGCGCGCGTCCGCTGGGCGTGCAGCCGAAAGGTGGAGTGATTACGCCGCAGCCTGCATTTATGCAGATGGTACGTAACGAGCTGCAGGCGAAGCTGGGTGATAAGGTTAAAGATCTCTCCGGCGTGAAGATTTTCACCACCCTGGATTCGGTTTCGCAGGATGCGGCGGAGAAATCCGTTGAGGATGGCATTCCGGCGCTGCGTAAACAGCGTGGCCTGAACGATCTGGAAACCGCGATGGTGGTGGTCGATCGCTTCAGCGGTGAAGTGCGCGCAATGGTCGGCGGTGCCGATCCGCAGTTTGCCGGCTATAACCGTGCGCTTCAGGCGCGGCGTTCAATTGGTTCACTGGCGAAACCAGCGACCTATCTGACCGCGTTGAGCCAGCCGGATACCTATCGTTTGAACACGTGGATTGCCGATAATCCGATCTCGCTGAAGCAGCCTAACGGCCAGATCTGGCGTCCGCAGAATGACGATCATCGCTTCAGCGGCCAGGTGATGCTGGTGGATGCGCTGACCAACTCGATGAACGTGCCGACGGTGAATCTGGGGATGACGCTGGGCCTGCCGCAGGTGGTGGATACCTGGACTAAGCTGGGCGTGCCGAAAGATCAGCTGCAGCCGGTTCCGGCTATGCTGCTGGGTGCGTTGAACCTGACGCCAGTTGAAGTTGCGCAGGCTTTCCAGACGATTGCCAGCGGCGGTAACCGTGCTCCACTGTCGGCGTTACGCTCGGTGATTGCGGAAGACGGTACCGTGCTGTATCAGAGCTTCCCGCAGGCGGAGCGTACGATCAGCGCGCAGGCGGCTTACCTGACGCTCTATACCATGCAGCAGGTTGCCGATCACGGTACGGCGCGTGCGCTGGGTGCCAAATATCCGAAAGCGATGCTGGCAGGGAAAACCGGTACGACCAATAACCTGGTGGACAGCTGGTTTGCCGGGATCGATGGTAAAGAAGTGGCGATTACCTGGATTGGTCGTGATAACAACCAGCCGACCAAGCTGTACGGGGCCAGCGGGGCGATGCAGCTGTATCGCCGCTATCTGGAAAATCAGGCACCGATGCCGCTGCAGCTGACGCCTCCTGAGGACATCGCCCGAATGAACGTCGACTCTGCCGGTAACTTTGTTTGTGGCTCAGGCAGCAGCAGCTGGCGCTCCCTGCCGGTATGGACCACCGACGCCGATGCGCTCTGTCAGCAGCAACAACAGCAGCATATGCTGCAGCAAAACAACAATCCTCAGCAGAATCCTCAGGGGCAGCCGCAGACTCAGCCGCAGCAGTCACAGGATCAGCAGAAGGATAGCGATGGCGTCGCTGGCTGGATTAAGGATATGTTCGGTCAATAATCAACCTGAACATATCAGCATAACCGGGGAGATAATCTCCCCGGAAATAAAGCGCACTTCGGCATATCAGTAAAAAATAAGACCCGAATTCGATATTGTTATCAATTCGGGTTTTTTATTCTTATGGGATTTGTGAATAATTAATTGTTTGTATTAACTATTTATTTTAACCTTGCGTGCTATTTAAACTTTTATTTTACATCCTTTTATAAAAACAGGATCGTGAGCGCATTTTTTAAACATCTGTTTCAGAGAGTATGGGATCGCTGATTAATTTTATTAAGGGGATAATGCATGAAGCATAATTTAATTGTTTCCAGCTTGCTGTTTAGTGCTACGTTATTATCGACGACCGCCATTCAGGCAGCCGAACAACCGCAATTAAAGCCCGCTCCACTTCACGAAGAATCTTATACCGTCGACAGCCTTTACTACCTGCCACCGCCGCCGAAACAGGGGGATGCTGTCTTTGAAAATGACAAAGCGGCCTATCGTAACGGCTTCAAAATGAAGGGATCGGCGCGCTGGAAGCAGGCGGCGGAAGATGCCGATCTTCATCAGGCCAACCAGGCGAAAGTCTGGTCGGAAGCGCTGGGTGTTAACATCAGTGAGGCGACGACGCCTGCAACCTGGAAAATGCTGGGGGAGTTACTGGTGGTGGGAGCCGACTATGCCAGCAACCGTGCGAAGCAGCATTATATGAGAATCCGTCCTTTCGTGGTGTTTAATAATCCGACCTGTTTACCGGCCGATGAGCCGGCATTAAGAAAAAATGGTTCCTATCCGTCCGGGCATACCGCCTTTGGAACAGTGACGGCGCTGACATTCTCCCAGGCAAAACCTGAACGGGCAAAAGAGCTCATGAAGAAAGGCTATGAATTTGGTCAGAGCAGGGTAATTTGTGGAGATCACTGGCAGAGCGATGTTGACGCGGGTCGATATGTTGGTGCAACGGAATATGCGCGTCTGGAAACGCTGCCTGAATTCCATAAACAAATAGAACAGGTTAAATCCGAACTTCATCCGTAAGTATCTTTAATCTATTTCCAGCAGGATTATTGATTTGATATAGATATTATTTTTAACCGCGCAAACAATAATCTCCTTTCGGGTTACGTGGGCAATATGCACGTAACCCTTTCTGCGTTTCAACAAGCCGATTTTTTCTTGCAGAACTTGCTTTGTTTCGCATATTATCTAATCGTTATAATAATAATTCTCGTTTAGCTTCACATTTACCACTCACTCAATCACTCTTTGTTCAGAGAAAAGCAATATGGCCCATTCGCGTGATTTTTCATCAAATAATTCAAACATAAACACCCGTAAGCGTCAGCTGGCAATTTTTGTTGCCCTGTCGCTGGCGGGGATCGGCAATGCAATTGCCGCCGGTGAACAGACGATCACCGTGAGTGCTAACGCCGCGAATGGACCGCAGGAAAGTGCATGGGGACCGGCACCAACAATAGCCGCAAAACGTTCGGCAACCGGAACGAAAACAGATACGGCGCTTGAAAAGAATCCCCAGTCCGTTTCGGTGGTGACCAGCCAGGAAATCGAACTGCGCCAGCCGCAGTCGGTCAAAGAGGCTTTTGGCTACAGTGCGGGAGTAATGGTCGGTAACCGTGGTGCCTCTAACGTCATTGACGCGCTGGCGATTCGCGGCTTTAGCGAAACCAATACCAATCAGTATTTTAATGGCCTGAAATTACCCGCTGACTTCTATTCTGAATTTAGCATCGATCCTTACTTCCTGGAGCGCGCGGAGTTGCTGCGTGGTCCTACGTCCGTGCTTTACGGGCGTAGCAACCCAGGTGGAATTGTATCGATGATCAGCAAGCGTCCGACCACGGAAACGCTGCGTGAAGTTCAGTTCCAGATGGGCAGTAACAACCTTTATGCCACCGGTTTTGATTTTGGCGGCGCGCTGGATGACAACAACGAATTTTCCTATCGTCTGACCGGTAAAGCCAGCAGTGCCGACGCACAGCAACAGATGAACAAAGAGAAGCGCTACACCATTGCGCCTTCGTTCAGCTGGCAGCCAGATGAGAAAACGAACTTCACCTTCCTCAGCTATTTCCAGAACGAGCCGGAAACCGGCTACTACGGCTGGCTGCCGCGTGAAGGGACGGTGGTTCCGCTGATCGACGCCAATGGCAATCAGCACAAGCTGTCGACCGATTTTGATGACGGTGACGGGAAAAATAAAATTTCCCGCAAGCAGCAGATGGTGGGCTACAGTTTCGACCACGAATTTAATGACACCTGGACCGTGCGCCAGAATCTGCGCTATGCGAAAGTGCAAACTGATTACCGCAGCCTGTACGGTTACGGCGTGATACCGGGTACCACAACCCTGCAGCGCTCGACCGCTGTCTCTGATGAAGATCTGAGTTCGTTCGCTGTTGACACCCAGGCACAGGCTAAATTCGCTACCGGTGCCGTGGATCACACTCTGCTGCTGGGTGTGGATTTCCAGCGTATGCACAATGATATCAACGCTGGATTCGGCTATCTGGCCGGTTCTTCACTTGACCTGTTAAACCCACAGTACAGCGAAGATGCAATGGTTACCACTTATCCGAATAGCGTGGTGGACAAGCAACAGCAGACCGGTCTGTATGCGCAGGATCAGATGGAATGGGATCGTTGGGTCCTCACGCTGGGCGGTCGTTACGACTATGCGATGACCTCCGTTTACAACCGCAATGCTGCCGCCGGAACCGATCCGCTAGATAAGCGTAACGACCAGGCCTTTACCTGGCGCGGAGGCATAAACTACGTCTTTGATAACGGTATTGCACCTTACGCCAGCTACAGTGAATCCTTCATTCCAACGTCAGGGAAATCGTTCACCCAGCAGGCATTTGAACCTTCCCGCGCTAAGCAGTACGAAGCAGGCGTGAAGTTTGTGCCGAAAGATCGGCCGATCATTGTAACCGCAGCGGTCTATGAGCTGACGAAAACCAAAAACCTGACCGCTGACCTGGTGAATCCAGGTTACAGCATTATGGGCGGCGAAATTCGCTCACGCGGCATTGAGCTGGAGGCCAAAGCAGCGGTTAATGCCAATATCAATGTGTTGGCGTCCTATAGCTTTACCGATGCAAAGTACACCAAAGATTCCGAGCTTCAGGGCCAGCGTCCGGTGCAGGTGCCAAGAAATATGGCTTCCCTGTGGGCCGACTACACCTTCCATGAAACGGCGCTTAGCGGCCTGACCATCGGCAGTGGTATACGCTATGTGGGTAACACCGTCGGTCAGTACAGTACCGGCACCGATATTAATAAAAACTTCAGCGTAGCCTCCTACTCGGTGGTTGATGCGGCGGTGAAATACGATCTGGGGCGCTTCGGCCTGCCGGGCTCTTCCGTCGGTGTGAATATCAACAACCTGTTCGATCGCGAATACGTTGCCAGCTGCTACCGCGACTACGCCTGCTACTGGGGCGCGGATCGTCAAATCATTGGTACGGCTACCTTCCGCTTCTAAATGTCTAACCGGGCGCAGTTCGCTGCGCCCGCCAATCAGAAGATCGCTATGCAACCTCAGCACGCTACAGAAACGACTTTCTCTCTCGATAATGTCAGTTTTACCGTTCCAGGCCGGACGCTGCTTCAGCCGCTGTCTCTGACCTTTCCTGCCGGAAAAGTCTGTGGGCTGATTGGCCACAACGGTTCCGGTAAATCCACCCTGCTTAAAATGCTTGGCCGCCATCATGCGGCAACGGCGGGGCAGGTGATGCTCAACGATCGCCCGGTGGCGGACTGGCAGAACAAAGCCTTCGCCCGTGAAGTGGCCTATCTGCCGCAGCAGCTGCCTGCCGCTGAAGGGATGACGGTGCGCGAGCTGGTGGCGATTGGCCGCTACCCGTGGCACGGTGCGTTAGGGCGTTACGGTATTGAGGACCGCGAACGCGTGGATGAAGCCATTGCGCTGGTCGGCCTGAAGCCGTTTGCCCAGCGACTGGTGGACAGCCTCTCCGGAGGAGAACGCCAGCGTGCGTGGATTGCCATGCTGGTGGCGCAGAACAGCCGCTGCCTGCTGCTGGATGAACCGACTTCCGCGCTGGATATTGCCCATCAGGTTGAAGTGCTGGCGCTGATCCAACGCCTCAGCCGCGAGCGTGGTCTGACGGTGATTGCCGTGCTGCACGATATTAATATGGCTGCCCGCTACTGCGACCACCTGGTGGCGCTGCGCGGCGGTGAAATGATTGCTCAGGGCGATCCCGAAGCGATTATGAACGGCGACGTGCTACAGGAAATTTACGGTATTCCAATGGGGATATTGCCGCATCCGCAGGGTGGGGCACCGGTAAGCTTTGTTTACTAAGGATTGATTGTGACCCCGGATATCACACGCCGCCGTCTGCTGACGGCGCTCGCTTTTTCTCCGCTGCTCGCCCATCTTCCCGCCATTGCCCAACTGCCGACCGAAGAGCGGATTATCGCACTGGAGTGGCTGCCGCTGGAGCTGTTGATGGCGCTGGGCGTAACGCCAATGGGCGCGGCCGAACTGTTTAATTACCGCCAGTGGGTCGGCAAGCCGGAGCTGCCGGCTTCGGTTGTTGATGTCGGGCTACGTACCGAACCTAATCTTGAGCTGCTCACCCAGATGCGGCCGTCGCTGATCCTCTATTCTCAGGGCTACGGTCCCGATCCGGCCCGCTTCGAGCGCATCGCGCCGGGTATGGGCTTTTCCTTTAACGACGGTAAAGGTAAACCGCTGAGCGCCGCGCGTGATTCGCTGATGGCGCTGGCTAAGCGTATTCAGCGCGTGCCGCAGGCGGAGGCCCACCTTGCCGAGCTGGATGCGCTGATCCTGCGGGTGAAAACCCGTCTGGCGGCGCGACCGCAGCGCCCGCTGCTGCTGATGTCTATCTTTGACGCACGCCATGCCATTGTGTTCAGCGCCAACGGTCTGTTCCAGCAGGTGATGGACGATCTGGGGCTGGTTAATGCCTGGAAAGGGGAGAGTACCTTTTGGGGCAGCGTGGTGGTCGGTATTGAACGGCTGGCCGATATGCACGATGTTGAGGCGATTAACTTTGAGCACGACAACCAGAATATTATCGACCAGGTGACGTCCGCTTCGCTCTGGCAGTCGCTGCCGTTTGTCCGCGAGGGCCGTTTCCGCCAGGTGCCGCGCGTGTGGTTCTACGGCGCAACGCTGTCGGCTATTCAGCTGATCCATACTCTTGACAGCGCGCTGGGGGAAAAATGATCAAAACGTATCGCTTACCCATTTTCCTGCTGCTGCTGCTGTTTGTTTCCGCGCTGCTGCTGACCCTCAGTAACTTTAAACATCATCTGCCGATGGATCAGTGGCTGCTGGCGCTGCGCTCCCCGGACGCCGATAACATTCAGCAAATGGTGTTCCACCACAGCCTGCTTTCGCGCCTTGCGCTGTCGCTGCTGGTCGGTGCCGGGCTGGGGCTGGTCGGCCTGCTGTTCCAGCAGGTATTGCGCAACCCGCTGGCGGAGCCAACCACGCTTGGCGTGGCTAGCGGTGCTCAGCTCGGTATCACTGTGGCTACGCTCTGGAGCCTGCCCGGTGGATTAGTCACCCAGCAGCTGGCGGCGACCATCGGAGCGGTGGCTATCGGTCTGCTGGTGTTTGGCGTGGCGTGGGGTAAACGCATGTCGCCGGTAACGCTAATCCTCGCCGGGCTGGTGCTGTCGCTCTACTGCGGTGCGGTAAACCAGATTTTCGCCATCTTTAACCATGACCAACTGCAAAACATGTTCCTGTGGAGCACCGGTTCACTGAATCAGATGGACTGGAGCAACGTCAGCTTTATCTGGCCGCGCCTGCTGGCCGGTGTGGTGCTGACGTTGCTGATGCTGCGGCCGATGACCCTGATGGGCCTGGACGACGGCGTGGCGAAAAACCTTGGGCTGGGGCTGTCGCTGGCGCGTTTTGCCGTACTGGCGATCGCCATTCTGATCAGCGCCTCGCTGGTGAATGCTGCCGGGATTATCGGCTTTATCGGGCTGTTCTCTCCGCTACTGGCGAAGATGCTCGGCTTCCGTCGTCTGTTCAGCCGTCTGCTGCTGGCACCGCTGATCGGTGCGCTGCTGCTGTGGCTGGCGGACCAGTGCGTGCTGTGGCTGACCGATCGGCTGGGGGAAATTTCCACCGGTACGGTTACCGCAGTGATCGGTGCGCCGCTGCTGCTGTGGCTGCTGCCGCGCCTGCGGACCGGTGGCAGCGGTCCGGCGATGAACTTTGGCGATCGCGTGCCGGCGGAACGGCAGAACGTGCTGCTCTGGTCGCTGTGCGGCGGCGGAGTCATGCTGGTGCTGGCGGCGATCGCACTGAGCTTTGGCCGCAATGCCGATGGCTGGGTATGGGCAACCGGTGACCTCTGGCAGCAGCTGCTGCCGTGGCGTGGCCCAAGGTTGGTGGCCGCGCTGGCCACCGGGATGATGCTCGGCGTGGCGGGCTGTATGGTGCAGCGCCTGACGGGGAATGCGATGGCCAGCCCGGAAGTGCTGGGCATCAGCTCCGGTGCCGCCTTCGGCGTGGTGATCATGCTGTTTATCGTGCCCGGTGATGCGTTTGGCTGGCTGCTGCCTGCGGGTACGCTGGGGGCGGCGGTGACGCTGCTGATCATCTCGATTGCTGCCGGGCGGGGTGGTTTCTCGCCGGAACGTATGCTGCTGGCGGGGATGGCACTGAGTACCGCCTTTACCACCATCACCATGCTGCTGCTGGCCAGCGGCGATCCGCGGATGGCCAGCCTGCTGACCTGGATGGCGGGATCGACCTACAAAATCGATGCCCCGCAGGCGCTGCGCACGGTGATCATCGCCGTGGTGCTGATTGCGCTGGTGCCGCTCTGCCGTCGCTGGCTGACCGTGCTGCCGCTGGGCGGCATGACGGCGAAAGCGGTAGGCATGGCGCTGACGCCTTCGCGGCTGGCCCTGCTGCTGCTGGCGGCCTGTCTGACCGCTGCCGCGACGTTAACCATTGGTCCGCTGAGTTTTGTCGGGCTTATGGCACCGCATATGGCGCGTATGCTCGGCTTCCGCCGCGCGCTACCGCAGCAGGTGATGGCTGCGCTGCTGGGCGGTGGCCTGATGGTCGCGGCCGACTGGTGCGGGCGCATGCTGGCCTTCCCCAATCAGATCCCGGCGGGGGTGCTGGCAACCTTTATCGGCGCGCCGTACTTTGTTTATCTGCTGCGGAAGTCGTGATGAAAAAGACGAACCCCATCTGAAAAAAGGGGTTCATCAGCAATATGAACGGGGCGAAAGCCCCGTTTTTTATGCTGAGGTCAGCGACAGATGGCCGCTGACGCGATACGAGGGAGCGTGATTACAGCTTGGCGAAACTGCGGCGTGCAGCAGAAATCGTGCGCTGGATATCCTCTTTACTGTGTGCGAGGGACATAAAGCCGGCCTCAAATGCGGAAGGTGCGAAATACACCCCTTCTTCCAGCATCAGGTGGAAGAAGCGCTTAAAGCGTTCCACATCGCATTTTGTCACGTCTGCGTAGCTGGTGACGGTCTTTGCATCGGTAAAGAACAGACCAAACATGCCGCCGACGTGGTTCACCACCAGCGGGATATTTTCCGCCGCGGCGGCTTCCAGCAGGCCTTCCGCCAGTTCAGTCGTCAGATCGGTCAGTGTGGCATGGGTACCCGGCTGAGATATTTCGGTCAGGCAGGCGTATCCTGCCGCCATCGCAATCGGGTTGCCGGAAAGCGTGCCCGCCTGGTAAACCGGACCAACCGGCGCCAGCGCATCCATCACCTCACGGCGACCGCCGAACGCGCCCACCGGCATACCGCCGCCGATGATTTTGCCCAGGCATGTCAGATCCGGCTCAACGTCGTAGTAAGCCTGCGCACCCGCCAGCGCCACGCGGAAACCGGTCATCACTTCATCGATAATCAGCAACGCGCCGAACTCATCGCACAGCGCGCGCAGGCCCGGCAGGAACTCCGGCAGCGGTGGGATGCAGTTCATATTCCCGGCCACTGGCTCAACGATGATACAGGCGATATCTTCCGGGTACTGCTCGAAGGCGGCACGTACGCTGTCGAGATCGTTATAGGTGCAGGTCAGCGTATGTTTGGCGAAATCGGCCGGGACACCCGGAGAGTTCGGCTGGCCGAGGGTCAGCGCGCCGGAACCGGCTTTCACCAGCAGGCAGTCGGCGTGGCCATGGTAGCAGCCTTCAAATTTGATGATTTTATCGCGGTGGGTGAAGCCGCGCGCCAGGCGAATGGCGCTCATGGTGGCTTCGGTTCCCGAGTTAACCATGCGCACCGTATCCATGGTCGGCACCAGTTCGGTGACCAGCTGCGCCATTTTCACTTCCATCTCGGTTGGCGCACCGAAGCTGAGGCCGCGCTCGGCCGCCTCGATCACCGCATTGCGAATAGCGGGATGGTTGTGACCGAGAACCATTGGCCCCCAGGAACCGACGTAGTCGATATAGGCTTTGCCGTCGGCGTCATACAGCCAGGCACCGTCGGCGCGTTCAATGAAGAGCGGCACGCCGCCGACGCCGGTAAAGGCTCGCACCGGCGAATTCACGCCGCCGGGGATGAATTGCTGCGCCTGAGCGTACAGGTTTTCAGACTTACTCATGGAACCGCTCCTGATTATTCATTAAAAAAACCCGTCTATTCTAAGGGAACACCTGCGCGAAACGAAAGGCAGAAAAAATTAACTCAGCGACTGCGCTTGTATTCCACACTATCTGCCCGCACTCTGAGTACGGTAGGGCAGCAGATAGGGATCACCGCACGGGGTGGTACAGCCATAACTTGATTGCTACCCCTGCGTATAAGATAATAGCCATAACAATGGTCGAATAATGACCTGTCAGGCAAATGGCCTGAGTGCATCCTGGAGTATTTTAAATGAGCGACGACGTAGCCGTACCCCTGCAGTTTACCGAAGCAGCGGCCAGTAAAGTGAAGAATCTGATTTCCGATGAGAACAACCCGGATCTGAAACTGCGCGTGTATATCACCGGCGGTGGTTGCAGCGGTTTCCAGTACGGCTTCACTTTTGACGATAAAATTAACGACGGTGACATGACTATCGAGAAAGCGGGCGTAGCGCTGGTTGTCGATCCGATGAGCCTGCAGTATCTGGTCGGCGGCGCGGTGGACTATACCGAAGGGCTGGAAGGTTCGCGCTTTATTGTGACCAACCCGAATGCGAAAACCACCTGCGGCTGCGGTTCCTCCTTCAGCATCTGATTGCTTCTCTTCTGAGATTACCCTGGCCTGCACGGTAAGGGTAATCACCCGGCACAGCGGTGCCGGGCAGGGCTTTACCATTCAACGGTGATGAGCCTTTTTTCCAGATCGGTTTCCGTTTTTGGGCTGAGAATCGCCTCGGTGATTTTCGGCTGAACGTCGTTGCGCGTGCCGCAGGCGACGGTGGGCAGGTGTGAGGTGGCTGACATACTGCCATTAACCTGGCACAGTGGTGCAATGATGGTGAGTTGCACACCAATGGTGCCGCTGGTCGCAGCCACACAGGTATGCGCCGCCATTATCAGTCCCAGAGACAGATAAACGGTTTTCATGATCTGATTTTCCTGATGTTTCAATAAGGCCTGTTGGCCAAAATCAGGTAGCTTGTGCGGCTGCACGGCTACCGTATTTCTTCTTCACGCTACTGGCCAAAAAGCGGCATTCAGTGCGCGATTCTTAACTGCGTTATGGGTATTTCTTACTTTCTGTCGGGCTGTAATTGGGCGCAAAGCTGCCGCGCGGCCTGAATGATGCGCGGCCCGGCCCGGCTGAACCAGTCGTCGTTGACCGTATAGACCGGAACCTTAAGCTGTGGTTGCCAGAACTGTTCAACCGTCACGGCCCGGGCGGCGTCACCCGGCATCACGATGGCCTGCGGCTGGCGCACCAGCACCTGCTCACGGCTGACCTGCGGCCAGGGCACGCGGCTGTCGGAAAAAATATTCTCTCCGCCGCACAGCCCGAGCACTTCGTTTTGCAGCGTGTTATCCGCTGCGGTAAACAGCGGCTTCATACCGAACTGCAAAAACACCCGCTTACGCTGCGGCTGGCGATAGCGCTGCTGAAGATCGTCGAACTGCTGCTGAAGTGTGGCAGCGGCCAGCTCTGCCTGCTGCGGCTGCGGGCTGTACTCTGCAAGCTGACGCAGGGTAGCGATAAGCTGTTCGATAGAGTCCGGGGCCAGCCACAGCACCTTCACGCCCAGCGACTGGAGCTGCTCGATCTGGCGCGGTGATGTTCCTCCGCGCCAGGCGATGACCAGATCGGGCTTCAGGCTCAGCAGCTTTTCGGTATTGATCCCCTGCCAGTTGGCCACGTGAACAATACTTTTTGCCACCGCAGGATAATCCGAATAGTCGCTCACACCGACCGGCGTGATGCCAGCCGCAAACGCCAGTTCGGTAAGATTGGGGGCCAGTGTGACCACCCGCTGCGGTGCCGCTGCTGCGGAGAAGGTCAGCCACAGCAGCAGGGCGATAAGGCCTTTAGCCATTGGCCAGGCGGGCCAGCAGCGTTTCAACCATCAGGGAAGACTGCGTGGCGGCAACGGCCAGGAACTCGTCAAAGCTGAGGTGGGATTCTTTATCCGCCACATCGGAGATCGCGCGGACGACCACAAACGGCGTGCTGAACTGATGGCAAACGTGGCCGATTGCCGTGGCTTCCATCTCGACGGCGATCGCCTGCGGGAAGGTGCCGCGAATGCGCGCCAGCGGCTCTGCACCGTTGATAAAGGCGTCGCCGCTAACCACTAGGCCGCGTACCGCATTCAGCTGCAGATCGCTGATGCACTGTTCTGCCGCCGCAATCAGCTTATCGTTGGCTTTAAACGCTGCCGGGCAGCCGGCCATCTGGCCCGGCTCGTAGCCGAAGGCGGTAACGTCGGCATCGTGATAGCGCACTTCATCGGAAACGACGATATCACCGACTTTCAGCGACGGGGCCAGGCCACCGGCAGAACCGGTGTTAATAATGAAGTCGGGTTTACACAGTTCCAGCAGCAGCGTGGTGCCCAGCGCGGCGGAGACTTTACCAATGCCGGATTTCAGCAGGGCCACCTCGACGCCGTTTAACGTACCGGTATAGATTTCGCAGCCTGCCAGCGTGAGCGTTTGACGGTTTTCAATCTTGTCACGCAGCAGCGTCACTTCCTGTTCCATTGCACCAATAATGCCTGCTTTCATGGGGATACTCGCTATTTCAGTGGAATTTTTCGTGGTTTTCGGCGCATAGTCTATCATGGCAACATGATGGAAATAACAGGGAACTCCGGATGACCGGGATCGACTTTCGCAAAAAAATTAACTGGCAGCGCTGCTATCGTCCCTATGAAGGTGAGAAGGACGAGCACGAGATCCTGCGCATTTTTGAAAGCGAGCGCGGGCGGATCGTTAACTCGGCGGCCATTCGTCGGCTGCAGCAGAAAACCCAGGTCTTTCCGCTGGAGCGCAACGCCGCGGTACGAACCCGGCTGACGCACTCGCTGGAGGTGCAGCAGGTGGGGCGCTATATCGCCAAAGAGGTGCTCACCCGACTGAAGGAGCAGGGGCAGCTGGAACAGCTGGGGCTGTCGCAACTGACCGGGCCGTTTGAAAGCATCGTCGAGATGGCCTGCCTGATGCACGATATCGGCAACCCGCCGTTTGGTCATTTCGGCGAGTCGGCGATTAACGACTGGTTCCGCCAGCGGTTGGATGCTGACTGGCAGCCGCAAAGTGCCACTGCCGATCGCTGTGAGGTGGCGGTTTTACGCAGTAAAGAAGATGGCCTTGACCCGCTGCGTGCAAAGATTCGTCAAGATTTATCTCACTTCGAAGGTAATGCGCAGGCGATCCGCATGGTACATACGCTGATGAAAATGAATCTGACGTGGGCGCAGGTCGGCTGTATTTTAAAATATACGCGCCCCGCCTGGTTTACCGGCGATATCCCCGTCAGCCATCGTTATTTGATGAAAAAGCCGGGGTATTATCTCGCTGAAGAAGAATATGTCGCAAATTTGCGGCAGGAATTAGATTTAGAGCCACACTGCCGTTTCCCACTGACCTATATTATGGAAGCGGCGGATGATATTTCTTACTGCGTTGCCGATCTGGAAGATGCGGTAGAAAAAAATATTTTTACCGTTGAGCAGCTTTACGAGCATTTATACCGGCTTTGGCCGAAACATCAGTCCGATGACCTGTTTTCTGAGGTGATTACCGTTGCGCTGGAGAAGTCGCGCAGAACGCCCGCCGACCGTTGCAACGAAGACCAGTTCTTTATGTATTTACGGGTGAATACCGTTTCTCGCCTGGTGCCGCATGCTGCAAATCGTTTTATCGATAATCTTCCCGAGGTCTATCACGGCGAGTTTAATGAAGCCCTGCTGGAGGACGGCAGCCCGCACAGCCTGCTGCTGGATATCTTTAAGAAAGTCGCTTTTCGCCATGTTTTTAACCATCCCGAGGTGGAACAGCTGGAGCTACAGGGATATCGCGTGATCAGCGGGCTGCTGGATATCTACCGTCCGCTGCTGCTGCTGACACAGCAAGAATTTAGCGAGCTGGTTGAAAAAGATTATCTGAAAGGATATCCGATCGAAACGCGGCTTTTTCATAAGCTGTCTACCCGTTTCCGCCAGGCCTATAATGAAGCGGTTGAACGGCTGGATAAAACCCCCGCTGAGACCGAAATCTGGGAATATTATTATCGCGCCCGCCTGTTGCAGGATTACATTAGTGGAATGACCGATCTGTATGCCTGGGATGAGTACCGCCGTTTGATGGCGGTAGAATAAAAATGCCAGTGATGAGTTTTGTAAAGATGCACAATAATTTTTTACTTTTCATCAATATTCAAACATGAACTTCGCGCTAAAAAATTAATCTCAATGACACGACCGCAGCAATGGTTACTTAACTGAATCACTTGAGAATCCAACGAATGAAAAAAACAACGTTAGCACTAAGCGCACTGGCCTTCAGCATTGGACTGGCAATGAGCCCTGTTACCGCCAGTGCCGCTGAAACCGCGTCATCAACAACCTCCACTCAGCAGCTGCCAAGCCTGGCACCGATGCTGGAAAAAGTGATGCCTTCCGTGGTCAGCATTAATATCGAAGGTAGCACCACCGTGCGGACTCCACGCCTGCCGCAGCAGTTCCAGCAGTTCTTTGGCGATAATTCTCCGTTCTGCCAGGACGGTTCGCCATTCCAGAGCTCGCCAATGTGCCAGGGCGGTCAGGGCGGTGCGGGCGGTGATGATACGCAGCAGCAGAAATTCCGCGCGCTCGGTTCCGGTGTGGTGATTGATGCCGCTAAAGGCTATGTGGTGACCAACAACCACGTGGTGGATAACGCCACCAAAATTTTGGTGCAGCTGAGCGATGGCCGTAAGTATGACGCGAAGGTGATTGGTAAAGATCCGCGCTCTGATATCGCGCTGATCCAGCTGAAAGATGCCAAGAATCTGACTGCAGTGAAAATTGCCGATTCCGACAGCCTGCGCGTAGGTGATTATACCGTAGCTATCGGTAACCCTTACGGTCTGGGTGAAACCGTGACCTCGGGCATCGTATCCGCGCTGGGCCGCAGCGGCCTTAACGTTGAAAACTACGAGAACTTTATTCAGACCGATGCCGCCATCAACCGGGGTAACTCCGGCGGTGCGCTGGTTAACCTGAACGGTGAACTGATCGGGATCAACACGGCGATCCTGGCACCGGACGGCGGTAACATCGGTATCGGCTTCGCTATCCCCAGTAATATGGTGAAAAACCTGACCAGCCAGATGGTTGAGTTCGGCCAGGTGAAACGCGGCGAGCTGGGAATTATGGGTACCGAGCTGAACTCCGAGCTGGCGAAGGCGATGAAAGTCGATGCCCAGCGCGGTGCGTTCGTCAGCCAGGTGCTGCCGAAGTCCTCTGCGGCGCAGGCCGGGGTGAAAGCCGGTGACGTGATTGTCTCGCTGAATAAAAAGCCGATCTCCAGCTTTGCCGCGCTGCGCGCCGAAGTCGGCTCGCTGCCGGTGGGAACCAAGATGGAACTGGGCCTGATCCGCGACGGCAAGCCGCTGACGGTCAACGTTGAGCTGCAGCAGGGCGCGGGCGTGAAGGTGGATTCCGGCACGATTTACACCGGTGTTGAAGGGGCGGCACTGAGCAACTACGACAGTAAAAACGTTAAGGGCGTGAAGGTCGACAGCGTGAAAGCCGGTTCGGCTGCGGCGCGTATTGGCCTGAAGAAAGACGATATCATCCTCGGTGTTAACCAGCAGCCAATTACCAACCTTGGTGAGCTGCGTAAAATTCTGGATGCCAAACCGTCCGTGCTGGCGCTGAATATTCAGCGTGGTGACAGCTCTATTTATCTGCTGATGCAGTAAGCTCAGAATAACGGCCGGCTATCCGGCCGTTTCTGACGGACAATAAAAAAACGGTGCTAATAAATAGCACCGTTTTTTTTTAATTCTGCCGAACGGAATAAATTAGCGACCGCCGCGGGTCAGCTTATCCAGGTCAGATTCGATCTCAGCGATTTTATTGGATACCACGCTTTCCAGATGACGCAGATCGTCAAGGATTTTGCGTTTCAGATCGACTTCAACCTGGTCACGCTGGCAGATCTGATCCAGTTCATCAATCACATAGCGCAGGTTTGGGCTGATTTCCTGAATCTCTTTGTAGCCCTGGCTGGCGTTATCGGCCACCACGGTTTTACGCTGGCGCGGATATTTGAATTTTACACTTTTGGCAAAGAACTCGCCTTTATCCTTGCGGAAATAGATTTTCAGGATGTCGTTATTCGCTTCCTGACGCAGGCTGTAGCGATCGATATCTTCGGGCGAAGAAATACCCAGACCTTTTAAATTATCATACATAGCATCGGTTCCTTATAACTCAGGTGAAGATCCGGCTGCGCGTGGTGACTACTGCGTTGTGCAGAGCTGGCCTTCCTCACGTACCGGGTACGCTGAGGTGGCTGCGCGCTTACGCCTTGTCTTCACTTAGCTCATGTGTTTCAAACAACGGTGTATCCAGAGGATGCATCTGAAACAGTCAGGATCGTTTAAAATTAATACTGGAATTAACTGGCGCGGATTATACGCCTGGAATGTGCGCAATATCACTATCTGATGAAAGGCAAAAAAGCGGTTGTGTAACGGAAAAGCGTAAAGAAAAAATTACGGGCCGCCGCAGCGGCCCGCAGATAAATCAGTCGATGGTACGCAGCAGCTCGTTAATACCGACTTTGCCACGGGTTTTCGCGTCAACTTTCTTCACGATCACCGCGCAGTAAAGGCTGTAGCTACCGTCTTTAGACGGCAGGTTGCCGGAAACCACTACGGAGCCAGCAGGTACGCGGCCGTAGTGAACTTCACCGGTTTCGCGGTCATAGATTTTGGTGCTCTGGCCGATGTAAACGCCCATGGAGATCACTGCACCTTCTTCCACGATCACGCCTTCGACGATCTCAGAACGCGCGCCGATGAAGCAGTTATCTTCAATGATGGTTGGGTTAGCCTGCAGCGGCTCAAGTACACCGCCGATGCCCACGCCGCCTGACAGGTGAACGTTTTTACCGATCTGCGCGCATGAACCCACGGTCGCCCAGGTATCCACCATTGAGCCTTCATCAACATAAGCACCGATGTTGACGTAAGACGGCATCAGAACGGTGTTGCGAGCGATGTAGGCACCCTGGCGTACTGCGGCCGGTGGTACAACGCGGAAGCCTTCTTTTTTGAAACGCGCGTCGTCGTAGTCAGCGAATTTCATCGGAACTTTGTCGTAGTAACGGCTCTCTGCGCCATCAATTACCTGATTGTCATTGATGCGGAAAGAGAGCAGAACGGCTTTCTTCAGCCACTGATGCGTCACCCACTGGCCGTCAATTTTTTCTGCGACACGCAGGGCACCGCTGTCCAGCAGGGCGATAACCTGGTTAACCGCTTCACGGGTAACGGTGTCAGCATTCGCTGGGGTGATGTCAGCACGGCGCTCAAAGGCCGCTTCAATAACACTCTGTAACTGTTGCATGGTTTCTGCTTTCCTGGTTCTGCCATCCCGTGAAACCGCATAACAATGCGGTTTATAAGGCATTGCGGGGTGGCGAGGTTAAAAAGTAAATCCGGGTCACACTTTATCGTTTGGATTAAGGGCCTCTGTCAACCGTTGTTGCAGCACTTCGCGCATTTCTGCATCTAATGCCCGCCGATCGCTGTTGGCGAGGATAAATAAATCCTCTACCCGTTCCCCAATCGTACTGATCCGTGCCCCGTGCAGCGAAATATTCAGGTCGGCAAAAACTTCCCCTACGCGGGCAAGTAATCCTGGCTGATCGAGGGCGATGAGTTCCAGGTAGGTGCGGCGATCGGTGTGGGTTGGCAGAAAATTAACCTCGGTATCGACATTAAAGTGCTTCAGCCGCGCCGACTGGCGACGGGCACGTGGAGGCTGCCAGCTGCTCTGGGTGATTGCCTGTTCCAGTGCGTGGCGGGTCAGCTCATGCCGATCGGCCGACAGCGGGCTGCCGTCTGGCTCCAGCACGATAAACGTATCCATGGCCATGCCGTCGCGGCTGGTAAAGATTTGCGCGTCGTGAACGCTGAGGTTGCGGCGATCCAGCTCACCAGCAACGGCGGCAAACAGATAAGGGCGATCCGGGCTCCAGATAAAGATCTCGGTGCCGCCGCGCGTCGCCTGCGGGCTGACGAGGATCAGCGGCTGGTCGAGATCGTGCTTCATCAGATGGCGAGCGTGCCAGGCCAGCTGATTCGGCGTGTGTCGCAGGAAGTAATCCGCGCGACAGCGCCCCCAAATCTGATGTAGTGCCTCTTCGTTAATATTGTCCATCCGCAGAAGGGCCAGCGCCTGCAGGCGGTGGTGGCGCACGCGTTCGCGCAGGTCAGGGCTGTTTTCCATGCCCCGACGCAGCTGTTTCTCAGTAGCGAAGAACAGCTCGCGCAGCAGGCTCTGCTTCCAGCTGTTCCACAGGGTTTCATTGGTGGCGCAGATATCGGCGACGGTCAGGCAGACCAGATAGCGCAGGCGGTTTTCGTTCTGCATCACTTCGGCAAACTGCTGAATAACGGTCGGGTCCTGAATGTCACGGCGCTGGGCGGTGACCGACATCAGCAGGTGGTGGCGCACCAGCCAGGCAACCAGCTGGGTTTCCCGCGAGTTCAGGCCGTGCATCTCAGCAAACTCCAGCGCATCCTGCGCGCCGAGAATAGAATGGTCGCCGCCGCGTCCTTTGGCAATGTCGTGGAACAGGGCGGCCATCAGCAGTAGCTCCAGCTGCGGCAGGCGCGGCCACAGCTCTACGCAGAGTGGATGAAGAGAGCGGGTTTCTTCGTTGGCAAAGCTTTCCAGCTTTTGCAGCACGCGAATGGTGTGTTCATCAACCGTGTAGGCGTGGAACAGGTCGAACTGCATCTGGCCGACAATGTTGCTCCACTGCGGCATATAGGCCCACAGCACGCTGTGGCGATGCATCGGAACCAGCGCCCGGCTGACCGCCCCCGGATGGCGCAGAATCGACATAAACAGCTCGCGGGCAATCGGAATGGTGCACAGCGGCTGTTTCAGGTTACGCCGCGCATGGCGAAGATGGCGCAGCGTAGTGGAGTAAATACCGGTGATTTTTGGCGTGCGCACCATGGTGTAAAACATGCGCATAATCGCTTCCGGCTCGCGGTTGAACAGGTTTTCATCACGCAGGTCGATAAGCGAACCGCGCAGCTGGAAATTATCGTCGATCGGCCGCGGCTTTTCGTCGGTCGGCAGGGCCAGAATCGCTTCATCAAACAGCTGTAGTAGCATCTGGTTCAGCTCGCCCACCCGGCGGGTGACGCGGAAGAAATCCTTCATCATCCGCTCAACCGGTTCATTGCCTTCGCCCTGATAGTTCAGGCGTCGGGCAACGTTGAGCTGGCGGTCAAACAGCAGGCGGTTATCGTAGCGGGTCAGCGTCAGGTGCAGGGCGAAGCGAATCCGCCACAGAAAGCTCTGGCATTCGTTGAGTTCATTGCGTTCGGCCTGAGTTAAAAAGCCAAAGCCGACCATCTCATCCAGGGACGTTGCGCCAAAGTGGCGGCGCGCAACCCACAGCAGGGTGTGAATATCGCGCAGGCCGCCAGGGCTGCTTTTGATGTCTGGCTCAAGGTTATAGCTGGTGCCGTGATAACGTTTATGGCGCTCCTGCTGTTCGCTAATTTTTGCCGCGAAGAAGCGGTCGGAAGGCCAGAAACCATCGCTGAAGACGTTTTTCTGCATCTCCAGAAACAGCGCCAGATCGCCGGTCAGCATGCGCGACTCAATCAGGTTGGTCGCCACGGTCAGATCGGACAGCCCTTCCAACAGGCACTCTTCCAGCGTGCGTACGCTATGGCCGACTTCAAGGCGGAGGTCCCACATTAGCGTCAGCAGATCGCTGGTACGCTGTGCGTCAGCATCGGAAAGCGGCTTGCGGCTGAGGATCAGCACATCAATATCGGAGAGCGGATGCAGTTCACCGCGCCCGTAGCCGCCGACCGCAACCAGGGCGATACCTTCTTTTTCCGGGAAGCCAAAGAAGCGCCACAGACGGCGCAGCAGCCGATCGATGAACAACGTGCGTGCGGCAATCAGGCTTTCCGCATCCTGGCCTGCATCGAAGGCTCCGGCCAGATGTTGCTGAAAGTTATCCAGATGAGTCTTCAGGAATTCGCGAGTGATTTCAGCATCTTCCCAAAGTATGGGCGACTTGGTTAATATTTTCAGCGTGCTGGCATCGGTCACATCTTTATTCATTTCACCGCTCCGGACAGATACTGCAGACATTAAAAAAGCCGGCGGGTGCCGGCTTCAGACTCACTGTAAGGGTCGATTTTACGGCGATTAGCCTTCGTGCGTCAGAACGGACGGAAGGGTTTCATCTTTACGCAGCGTCATAATTTCGCAGCCGTTTTCCGTTACTACAATAGTGTGTTCATACTGCGCGGACAAGCTGCGATCTTTGGTTTTTACCGTCCAGCCGTCTTTCATCGTACGAATGCGGTAGTCACCGACGTTGACCATCGGTTCAATGGTGAATGCCATACCTGCCTGTAATACTACGCCGCCGTCATCGGCATCGTAATGCAGAACCTGAGGTTCTTCATGGAAGCCTTTACCAATACCGTGGCCGCAGTATTCGCGCACCACCGAGAACTGCTCGGCTTCAACAAATTTCTGAATTTCACGGCCAAGGGCGCGCAGACGAATGCCCGGCTTAACCATGCGCAGCGCCAGATACAGGCTCTCCTGGGTGACACGGCACAGGCGTTCGCCCTGAATAGTTGGTTTACCGACGATAAACATGGTGGAGGTATCGCCGTGATACTCATCCTTAATGACCGTCACGTCAATGTTGACTACGTCGCCATCCTTCAGGATTTTTTCATCGCTTGGAATACCGTGGCACACCACTTCGTTGACCGAAATACATACCGATTTCGGGAAGCCGTGATAGCCGAGACAGGCGGAAACGGCCTGCTGTTTGTTGACGATGTGCTCGTGGCACAGGCGGTCCAGCTCTCCGGTGCTTACGCCGGGTTTAACGTGAGGTTCAATCATCTCAAGAACTTCGGCTGCGAGGCGACCGGCCACGCGCATTTTTTCGATTTCTTCAGGTGTTTTAATTGAAATTGCCATTCATTAAGTCCGCATTTGTCGTCATTTTCGACAATAATAAAGAAAGTGCTGCAATGGTAACAGCCCGTCCGGACGCTGCCAATTGTCGTTTATGGCGAAGCTTGTTCGGTATCGGTAAGGGCGATGCAGCGCAGCGTAAAGCGGCAACAACTATTGGCGTCAACGGCTGCTTTATGGTATAAAGCGCGCCGACGATTCTTTGTTCGGTGGATTTCTCCCCGTCTGAGAACGCGAAAATCTCACTTTGTGTAAATAACACACACGTATCGACACCTTACTCCGGGGTGCCCAAAAGCGTTAACGCTTTTGTGGTCGGTTGTATGGGATACGTGGAGGCCTAACCCCAATCAATCTATTTAGAGGTAATCATGGCAACTGTTTCCATGCGCGACATGCTCAAGGCTGGTGTTCACTTCGGTCACCAGACCCGTTACTGGAACCCGAAAATGAAGCCATTCATCTTCGGCGCACGTAACAAAGTTCACATCATCAACCTTGAGAAAACTGTACCAATGTTCAACGAAGCTCTGGCTGAGCTGAACAAGATCGCTGCTCGTAAAGGCAAGATCCTGTTTGTTGGTACTAAGCGCGCTGCAAGCGAAGCGGTAAAAGATGCTGCTCTGAGCTGCGACCAGTTCTTCGTTAACCACCGCTGGTTGGGTGGTATGCTGACTAACTGGAAAACCGTTCGTCAGTCAATCAAACGTCTGAAAGATCTGGAAACTCAGTCTCAGGACGGTACCTTCGACAAACTGACCAAGAAAGAAGCGCTGATGCGCAACCGTGAACTGGCCAAGCTGGAAAACAGCCTGGGCGGTATTAAAGACATGGGCGGCCTGCCAGACGCACTGTTTGTTGTTGATGCAGATCACGAACACATCGCTATCAAAGAAGCAAACAACCTGGGTATCCCAGTATTTGCTATCGTTGATACTAACTCTGATCCAGACGGCGTTGACTTCATTATCCCTGGTAATGACGATGCAATCCGTGCTGTTAGCCTGTACCTGACTGCAGTGGCTACCACTGTACGTGAAGGTCGCTCTCAGGACCTGGCTCAGCAGGCAGAAGAAACCTTCGCCGAAGCTGAGTAATAAGGCTTGCTCTTAACAGAGCCCTTATCAATCAGATGTAAATCTGTAAGGGGCCAGAATGGCCCCTTTATTTTTTCGACTTCGCTTTGCCGTTTGTCACAATCGGCGAGGCAGAATGTATCTCCCGAGAAATAGACATGTGATGTGGACTTGCCCGATGGCGAGCTGCAGCAGATGCTGACTAACCGAGGATTAGAGAATGGCTGAAATTACCGCTGCTCTGGTAAAAGAACTGCGCGAGCGTACTGGCGCTGGCATGATGGATTGTAAAAAAGCACTGACCGAAGCGAGCGGCGACATCGAGCTGGCGATCGAGAACATGCGTAAATCTGGCGCGATCAAAGCCGCTAAGAAAGCAGGCAACGTTGCTGCTGACGGCGTGATCAAAACCAAAATCGTTGGTAACTACAGCGTGATTCTTGAAGTTAACTGCCAGACCGACTTCGTTGCTAAAGATGCTGGTTTCCAGGCGTTCGCTGATAAAGTGCTGGATGCCGCAGTTGCTGGCAAAATCACTGACATCGAAGTGCTGAAAGCACAGTTCGAAGAAGAGCGTGTTGCGCTGGTTGCTAAAATCGGTGAAAACATCAACATCCGTCGCGTATCTTCTCTGGAAGGCGAAGTGCTGGGTAGCTACCTGCACGGCGCACGTATCGGCGTTCTGATCTCTGCTAAAGGCGCAGACGAAGAGCTGGTTAAGCAGCTGGCAATGCACGTTGCAGCAAGCAAGCCAGAATTCGTTAAGCCAGAAGACGTTTCTGCAGAAGTGGTTGAGAAAGAGTACAAGGTTCAGCTGGACATCGCCATGCAGTCCGGTAAGCCGAAAGAAATCGCAGAGAAAATGGTTGAAGGCCGCATGAAGAAATTCACCGGCGAAGTTTCTCTGACCGGCCAGCCTTTCGTTATTGACCCAAGCAAAACCGTGGGCCAGGTTCTGAAAGAGCACAATGCTGACGTTGTTAACTTCATCCGCTTCGAAGTGGGCGAAGGTATTGAGAAAGTTGAGTCTGACTTCGCAGCAGAAGTTGCTGCCATGTCTCAACAGTCTTAATCGCGATAAAGGAACCGCCAAACGGCGGTTCTTTTTTGCCTGCCTCTGGCGCAGCGCAATTTCAGTCTCATCCCAATAGCATTCTTCTCCTGCTTCCAGGATGATACCGCACAGTTTATACCCCTTTTTTCGATGATTGCTTCCAGGAAAAAACACCATGGCGACTAATGCAAAACCCGTATATCAACGTATCCTGCTGAAACTGAGTGGCGAAGCACTGCAAGGCGCAGAAGGCTTTGGTATTGATGCCAGCGTTCTGGATCGCATGGCTCAGGAAGTGAAAGAGCTGGTTGAACTGGGCATTCAGGTGGGCGTGGTCATCGGTGGGGGGAACCTGTTCCGTGGTGCTGGCCTGGCACAGGCCGGCATGAACCGCGTTGTTGGTGACCACATGGGTATGCTGGCAACCGTGATGAACGGCCTGGCAATGCGTGATGCGCTGCACCGCGCCTATGTGAATGCTCGCCTGATGTCGGCAATCCCGCTGAACGGCGTTTGCGACAACTACAGCTGGGCAGAAGCGATTAGCCTGCTGCGTAATAACCGCGTGGTGATTTTCTCTGCCGGTACTGGTAATCCGTTCTTTACCACTGACTCCGCAGCCTGCCTGCGCGGCATCGAAATCGAAGCCGATGTGGTGCTGAAAGCCACGAAAGTGGATGGCGTTTATTCTGCCGATCCGGTGAAGAACCCGGATGCAACGCTGTATGAACAGCTGACCTATACTGAGGTGCTGGATCAGGAACTGAAAGTGATGGATCTGGCCGCCTTTACGCTGGCGCGCGATCACCAGCTGCCTATCCGCGTGTTCAATATGAACAAACCTGGCGCACTGCGTCGCGTGGTAATGGGCGAAAAAGAAGGCACGCTGATTACGCATTAATATCAGTCTGCATTTAAAATGGTTAAAATAAGGTATATTCTGCCAGTCAGGGTTATCCTTCATACTCTAAATAATTCGATCTGCGGCAAAGCCGTGAGTCAGCGGAAGCACCGAAAGCGGTGTGACCGGGGTGAGTGGTGACAGCAAACGCACCTGCAGCTTGAATTATGACGCGTATACATATATTTGAACGGCTTCCGGCGCTGCCGGATGCTGGTGGATCAAACAGAATCCAAGGGTTTCAACGTGATTAACGACATCAAGAAAGATGCAGAAGTACGCATGGATAAATGCGTAGAAGCATTCAAAAACAACATCAGTAAAATTCGTACCGGCCGCGCATCGCCGTCTATTCTTGACGGTATTATGGTCGAATACTACGGGTCTGCGACCCCGCTGCGCCAGCTGGCAAGCGTCACAGTCGAAGACTCCCGCACGCTGAAAATCAACGTGTTTGACCGCTCAATCAGCACTGCGGTTGAAAAAGCGATTATGTCTTCTGACCTCGGTCTGAACCCAATGTCTGCGGGCACCGATATCCGTGTTCCACTGCCAGCGCTGACGGAAGAACGTCGTAAAGATCTGATTAAAATCGTTCGCGGTGAAGCAGAGCAGGGCCGTGTGTCCGTGCGTAACGTGCGCCGTGATGCCAACGACAAAGTCAAAGCGTTGCTGAAAGACAAAGAAATCAGTGAAGACGATGACCGTCGTTCACAGGAAGACATCCAGAAAATGACCGATGTTGGTATCAAGAAAATTGATGCTGCACTGGCCGAGAAAGAAGCGGAGCTGATGGAATTCTGATTTCATCATGATCCGATGAAACGCCGTACAGATCGCCTTTCCTGGGAACGGACGATCTGGCGGCGTTTTGCATTTACTCATTCCCCCAAAGAGCGGTTTTGCCTTTCCCTGGTTGCCGCCTGTGACGGGTCACTACACAGAGCAGCCTCATGAAGCAATTGACCATTCTCGGTTCGACCGGTTCAATCGGCACCAGTACGCTGGCCGTCATTCGTGCTAATCCTCATCTGTTTTCCGTCAGGGCACTGGTTGCCGGGCGTAATGTTGAACTGATGGTTGAGCAGTGCCTGGAATTTCGCCCCACTTATGCCGCGATGTCGGATGAGCAGGCAGCGATAGAACTGCGCCTGCGTCTGCAGAGCCTTAACGTGAAGACGGAAGTGCTGAGCGGCGAGCAGGCGGCCTGCGATCTGGCCTCGCTCGATGATGTCGATCAGGTGATGGCAGCGATTGTCGGCGCGGCGGGTTTACTGCCGACTCTGGCGGCCATTCGCGCCGGTAAGCAGGTGCTGCTGGCAAATAAAGAAGCGTTAGTGACCTGCGGACGTCTGTTCCTTGATGCTGTCAGCGCATCAAAAGCTCAGCTTTTACCCATTGATAGTGAACACAATGCGATTTTTCAGAGTTTGCCTGCTTCCTTACAGCAGCAGTTAGGGTACGCTTCTCTCGAGGAAAATGGCATCGATAGCATTATCCTCACGGGGTCAGGTGGCCCCTTCCGCGATACACCGTTGGCCGAGCTTCGCCACGTGACGCCAGATCAGGCGTGTGCGCATCCGAACTGGTCTATGGGAAGAAAAATCTCCGTTGATTCGGCCACCATGATGAACAAAGGCCTGGAATATATTGAAGCCCGCTGGTTGTTTAACGCCACGGATGCGCAGATGGAAGTCATTCTGCATCCGCAGTCCGTTATCCACTCGATGGTTCGCTACCGTGACGGCAGCGTGATTGCACAGCTGGGGTCACCGGATATGCGTACGCCAATTGCCCATGCGATGGCGTGGCCGGAGCGCGTTAACTCAGGTGCTCCGCCGCTGGATTTCACCCGCATGAAGGCACTCACTTTTGCGGAGCCGGACTACGTACGTTATCCGTGCCTGAAGCTGGCAATCGATGCGAGTCTTGCCGGACAGGCGGCGACTACCGCGTTGAATGCGGCCAATGAGATCGCCGTTGCGGCGTTTCTGGCATCGCAAATCCGCTTTACCGATATTGCAGCACTCAATGTTGCGGTACTGGAAAAACTGTCCAGCCAGGAGCCGCAAAGCGTAGAGGCGGTACTCGCTATCGATCGCGAAGCGCGTGCTTTGGCGACGTCCCTGGTACCTCGTTTTTCTGCTCCCTCGGCGTAACGCGATTTCGCGCGTCGCCATTTGTGGGCACCGGGAGGAGATGATATAGTCTCCGCCCACCGAACAGAGGTACTACGTGATAAAGCGGATGAGCCAACCCTTTTTGCACGAATTTTGTGCTGTGCGGGTGAAATATTCCAAAGCCGTTGTATTTCTGAACAAGGAAATCATTACGCGTTATGTCGTCCGAAAATTTATTACAAAGCGATGACCAGACGGGGCTGAAGCCTCGCCATGTGGCCATCATTATGGATGGCAATGGCCGCTGGGCTAAAAACCAGGGTAAGCTGCGCATTTCCGGCCATAAAGCGGGGGTTAAATCCGTGCGCCGCGCCGTCAGTTTCGCCGTCAGCAATAAGCTGGACGCGCTGACGCTGTATGCCTTCAGCAGCGAAAACTGGAATCGTCCGCAGCAGGAAGTTCTGGCTTTGATGGAGCTGTTTGTCTGGGCACTCGACAGCGAAGTAAAAAGTCTCCATAAGCATAACGTCAGACTGAGAATTATCGGTGACATTAGTCGCTTTAATTCCCGTTTGCAGGAACGTATTCGCCGCGCTGAGGAACTTACTCAACAAAATAATGGACTAACGCTCAACATAGCCGCGAATTATGGCGGTCGTTGGGATATTATCCATGGTGTCAGAAAATTGGCCGAGCAGGTCCAGGAAGGTCTTCTTCGCCCCGATCAGATTGGGGAAGAGACGCTGGAACCTTATCTTTGCCTCAATGAACTGGCCCCTGTGGATTTAGTAATAAGGACTGGGGGAGAGCATCGCATCAGTAACTTCCTGCTGTGGCAAGTCGCCTACGCAGAGTTCTGGTTTACTGATACTCTCTGGCCTGATTTTGATGAACAAGTTTTTGAAGGTGCACTGAATGCGTTTGCACAACGAGAGCGCCGATTTGGCGGCGCAGCACCCGGCAGCGTATAGGCGCACTGGGGGTAATCTTTGCTAAAGTCTCGCCTGATTACCGCATTTATTTTAATTCCGATTGTGATTGCAGCGCTGTTTCTGCTGCCACCGTTAGGATTTGAGATCGTCATTTTAGTGATTAGCATGCTGGCTGCCTGGGAATGGGGGCAGTTCTCCGGCTTTGCTTCGCGTTCGCAGCGGATCTGGCTGGCGCTGCTTTGCGGCTTGCTGCTGGCATTTATGCTCATCACTCTTCCTGCTTATCAACATTTGGTTCAGCTGCCACAGGTTAGTGGTGCGCTCTGGCTCGCCTTAGGCTGGTGGATTGCGGCGCTGCTGCTGGTGCTGTTCTACCCGGGCTCCGCAGCGCTCTGGCGGACATCTAAGCCGCTAAGACTGATATTTGGTTTGCTCACGATAGTACCGTTTTTCTGGGGCATGCTGGCGCTACGCCAGTATCATTACGAAGCTGACCACTTCGCCGGTGCCTGGTGGCTACTGTACGTGATGCTGCTGGTATGGGGCGCCGATTCCGGTGCCTATATGTTTGGTAAGCTGTTTGGCAAACATAAGCTGGCACCGAAAGTTTCTCCGGGTAAAACCTGGGAAGGTTTTATCGGCGGGCTGGTCACCTCTGCGTTGCTCTCGTGGTTGTTCAGCGCGTTTGCTCCACTTGAGGTTTCCTTAGGCACGCTGTTGGTTTGCTCTATCGCGGCCGCACTGGCCTCGGTGCTGGGCGATTTGACCGAGAGCATGTTCAAGCGTGAAGCGGGCATCAAGGACAGCGGTAATCTTATTCCCGGCCACGGTGGCATCCTCGACCGTATTGATAGCCTGACCGCGGCGGTTCCTGTTTTTGCCTGTCTTCTACTGCTGGTGTTTGGGACTCTGTAGGGAAACATTATGTTGAGCGTACTCTGGAGTCTTGCTGCTTTTATCGTTGCGCTGGGGATTTTAATCACCGTGCATGAGTTTGGTCACTTTTGGGTGGCCCGCCGCTGTGGCGTCAAAGTCGAACGTTTCTCGGTCGGCTTTGGTAAGGCCCTGTGGCGTCGTCGTGATAAGCAGGGAACAGAGTACGTTATCGCCCTGATCCCACTCGGCGGCTACGTCAAGATGCTCGATGAGCGTGTTGAGAGCGTGCCGCCGGAGCTTCGCCATCAATCCTTCAACAACAAAACCGTTCTTCAGCGCGCTGCTATTATTGGCGCCGGGCCAATGGCCAACTTCATCTTTGCTATCATTGCCTACTGGCTGGTATTTATCATCGGTGTTCCCGGTGTTCGACCGGTTATTGGTGAAATAACCAGCAATTCGCCGGCTGCAATCGCGCAAATTACCCCAGGCATGGAACTTAAAGCCGTTGACGGTATCGAAACGCCTGATTGGGATGCTGTGCGTATGGCACTTGTTGCGAAGATTGGTGATGAAAGTACCACCGTCAGCGTAGCGCCGTTCGGTAGCGATCGGACAAGTGACAAACGCATCGATCTGCGCAACTGGCAGTTCGAACCCGATAAGCAGGATCCGGTTGTGGCCCTGGGTATTCAGCCCCGCGGACCACAGATAGAAACGACACTGGCTCAGGTGCAGAAGAATTCCGCGGCAAGTAAGGCGGGTTTGCAAGCGGGCGACAGGATCGTTAAAGTCAGTGGTCAGCCGCTGGACCAGTGGCAGGATTTTGTGACGACAGTGCGTGATAATCCGGGAACGGCGATTGCACTGCAGGTTGAACGTCAGGGTGGCACGGTTGATTTAACGCTGACCCCGGACATCAATCCGCGTAATAAGGCAGAAGGGTTTGCCGGGGTAGTCCCGCGGGTTATTCCACTGCCCGATGAGTACAGAACGGTACGACAGTATGGACCGTTTGCCGCTATCGGTGAGGCCAGTGCAAAAACCTGGCAGCTGATGAAGTTAACGGTAAGCATGCTGGGTAAACTGATTGTCGGTGATGTGAAACTGAACAATCTCAGCGGGCCGATTTCTATCGCCCAAGGGGCTGGGATGTCAGCGGAGTATGGCTTGATTTATTATCTGATGTTCCTCGCTCTGATTAGCGTGAACCTTGGCATAATCAACCTGTTCCCACTGCCGGTGTTAGATGGTGGACATCTGTTATTCCTGGCGATCGAAAAGATCAAAGGGAAGCCGGTGTCCGAGCGAGTTCAGGACTTCAGTTATCGTATCGGCTCTATTTTGCTGGTGCTGTTAATGGGGCTTGCACTATTCAATGATTTCTCGCGCCTCTAGGAGCTCAGGAATCAGCCAGCGAAGGTCACAACAGACCGGCGTGAGCTGAAATCCCCTTAAGCGATGAGAACCAGTTAGGAAGAATGCATAACAACGATGGCGATGAAAAAGTTGCTCATAGCGTCGCTGCTGCTTAGCAGCGCTACCGTATACGGTGCAGACGGATTCGTAGTGAAGGATATTCATTTCGAAGGCCTGCAGCGAGTCGCCGTCGGTGCGGCATTGCTCAGTATGCCAGTCCGCGTGGGAGACACTGTCTCCGATGAAGATCTCAGTAATACTATCCGCGCACTTTTTGCGACCGGGAATTTTGAAGACGTTCAGGTCCTGCGCGACGGCAACACGCTGATTGTTCAGGTTAAAGAGCGTCCGACGATTGCCAGCATCACTTTCTCCGGCAATAAAGCGGTGAAAGAGGACATGCTGAAGCAAAACCTCGAAGCTTCAGGCGTGCGTGTGGGTGAAGCACTGGATCGCACCACCATCTCCTCGATTGAAAAAGGACTGGAAGACTTCTACTACAGCGTCGGTAAATACAGTGCCAGCGTTAAAGCAGTGGTAACTCCGCTGCCGCGCAACCGTGTTGACCTGAAGCTGGTGTTTACCGAAGGTGTTTCCGCACAGATTCAGCAGATCAACATCGTTGGTAACAAAGCCTTCAGTTCCGAAGAGCTGATCTCCCGCTTCCAGCTGCGCGATGAAGTGCCGTGGTGGAACGTGGTGGGCGATCGTAAATACCAGAAACAGAAACTGGCCGGTGACCTTGAGACGTTGCGCAGCTTCTATCTGGATCGCGGCTATGCTCGTTTCAACATCGATTCCACCCAGGTCAGCCTGACGCCGGATAAAAAAGGCATTTACATTACCGTTAACATCACCGAAGGCGATCAGTACAAGCTCTCTGGCGTGACGGTAAACGGCAATCTGGCAGGGCACTCGGCGGAGATCGAAGGGTTGACTAAAATCACCCCGGGTGAACTCTATAACGGTGCCAAAGTGACCCGTATGGAAGACGATATCAAGAAGCTTCTGGGGCGTTATGGCTATGCCTATCCGCGCGTTCAGACGCAGCCTGAAATCGACGACAGCAATAAGACCGTTAAACTGCATGTGAATGTGGATGCGGGTAATCGTTACTACGTGCGCAAAGTTCGCTTCGAGGGTAACGATACTTCGAAAGACTCCGTGCTGCGCCGCGAAATGCGCCAGATGGAAGGGGCATGGTTGGGCAGTGACCTGGTTGAGCAGGGCAAAGAGCGTCTGAACCGCCTTGGCTACTTCGAAACCGTGGACACCGAGACACAGCGTGTTCCAGGTTCGCCGGATCAGGTTGACGTGGTCTATAAGGTAAAAGAGCGTAACACCGGTACGCTGAACTTTGGTATCGGCTACGGCACCGAGAGTGGCGTCAGCTTCCAGGTGGGTGTGACCCAGGATAACTGGCTCGGTACCGGTAATACCGTTGGTATCAGCGGAACCAAAAACGATTACCAGACCTATGCTGAATTCTCACTGACCGACCCGTACTTTACGGTCGACGGTGTCAGCCTGGGCGGTCGTATTTTCTACAACGACTTTAAAGCTGATGATGCTGACCTGTCTGACTATACCAACAAGAGCTATGGTTTAGACGGCACGCTGGGCTTCCCGGTGAACGAAAACAACACCCTGCGTGTGGGACTGGGTTATGTGCATAACAGCCTGTCTAACATGCAGCCGCAGATTGCTATGTGGCGCTATCTGCGTTCTGTTGGGCAAAATCCAACAATTGCGGGTGACGAAGATTATTCGGCCGATGACTTCACCTTTAACTACGGCTGGACATACAACACGCTGGACCGCGGTTTCTTCCCGACGTCCGGTAACCGTACTAACCTGAATGGTAAAATCACCATTCCTGGTTCAGACAACGCCTTCTATAAGGCAACGCTGGATACGCAACAGTATCTGCCGCTGAATCAGGATCGTACCTGGGTGATGCTGGGTCGTGGCCGCGTAGGTTATGGTGACGGGCTCAGCAGCAAAGAGCTGCCGTTCTATGAGAACTTCTATGCCGGTGGATCCAGCACCGTGCGTGGCTTCCGTTCCAATAACATTGGTCCGAAAGCGGCATACCTGAACAACGGTTCTTCAGACTGTTCCGGCACTGACGTGAACAAAGTCTGTAACTCAGACGATGCGATCGGTGGTAACGCCATGGCTGTCGCCAGCCTTGAGCTGATTACGCCAACGCCATTTATCAGTGAGAAGTACTCGAACTCGGTACGTACGTCACTGTTTGTGGATGCGGGTACGGTCTGGGATACTAAGTGGGAAAACACCGCCGAAACGCGTGCGGCAGGTATTCCTGACTATAGCGATCCAAGTAACATTCGTATGTCTGCCGGCTTAGCGTTGCAGTGGATGTCACCTTTAGGTCCTCTGGTGTTCTCCTACGCTCAGCCGTTTAAAAAGTATGATGGAGATAAAGCCGAACAGTTCCAGTTTAACATTGGTAAAACCTGGTAATTCGGTGTAGCAAGGAAGTACGCAAAAGAGTATCGCGCAGTTAAGTGATGGCCTGCTTAAGCAGGCCATACAATGCGCAACACATGTGTCCATGACACAAACGTTGATGGTAAGGAGTTTATAGTGAAAAAGTTGTTGTGTGCCGCAGGTCTGGGTATTGCTATGGCGGTTTCCGCTGGAGCCCAGGCAGCTGACAAAATTGCAGTGGTGAACGTTTCCAGCATTTTCCAACAGTTACCAGCGCGTGCGACCGTTGCGAAGCAGCTTGAGAATGAATTCAAAGGCCGTGCTACCGAACTTCAGGGCATGGAACGCGATCTGCAAACTAAAATGCAGCGTTTACAGCGTGACGGTTCTACCATGAAAGCCAGCGATCGTAGCCGTCTGGAAAAAGACGTGATGGCGCAGCGCGAAACCTTCTCAACCAAAGCGCAGGCTTTCGAGCAGGATAACCGTCGTCGTCAGGCTGAAGAGCGCAACAAAATTCTGACCCGCATCCAGGATGCAGTGCAGAAAGTTGCTGATAGCGAAGGCTATGATGTGGTTATCGATCAGAATGCCGTAGCCTACTCGGCTAAAGCAAAAGACATCACTGCAGATGTACTGAAACAGGTTAAATAATACATGTCTTCAATTCGACTGGCTGATTTAGCCCAGCAGTTGGATGCAGAATTGCACGGAGATGGCGATATCGTCATCTCCGGCATTGCTTCTATGCAATCCGCTCAAACCGGTCAGATCACTTTCCTTTCCAACAGCCGTTATCGTGAACAGCTGGCTACCTGTCAGGCGTCTGCCGTGGTGCTGTTAGAAGCAGACCGCGAATGCTTTGCTGGCGCGGCTCTGGTAGTGAAAAATCCTTATCTGACCTATGCCCGTATGGCGCAGCTGCTGGATACGACACCGCAGCCGGCCACCGCTATCTCGCCGCACGCAGTGATCGATCCTACTGCGACTTTGGGCAAAAATGTCTCGATTGGCGCAAATGCGGTGATCGAATCCGACGTCGTGCTGGGCGATAACGCGGTTATCGGTGCTGGCTGCTTCGTTGGGAAAAAAGCACGAATTGGTGCCGGTAGCCGCCTTTGGGCCAATGTGACCGTTTACCACGAAGTGCAAATCGGCAGCGATTGCCTGATCCAGTCAGGTACAGTCATTGGTGCTGACGGTTTCGGCTATGCCAACGATCGCGGCAATTGGGTGAAAATTCCCCAGCTCGGCACGGTCATTATTGGCGATCGCGTTGAGATCGGCGCCTGTACCACCATCGATCGTGGTGCGCTGGATAACACTCAAATCGGGAATGGTGTTATCATAGATAATCAGTGCCAGATTGCACACAATGTTGTGATCGGTGACAACACTGCTGTTGCAGGCGGAGTGATTATGGCTGGCAGTCTTAAGATCGGTCGTTACTGCATGATCGGCGGTGCCAGCGTAATTAATGGTCATATGGAAATTTGTGACAAAGTAACCGTCACTGGAATGGGAATGGTGATGCGACCAATCACCGAACCTGGGGTATACTCTTCGGGGATTCCACTGCAGCCCAACAAAACCTGGCGCAAAACTGCAGCGCTGGTGATGAACATCGACGAACTGAGCAAACGCTTGAAGGCCGTCGAACGCAAGGTTGATAAAGACTGAGCGACGATTCACCACTTACGCTGCCCAGCTTTCATAAATAGAACATGCTAAGCAGGGAAAGCCAAGCGCACGGAAATGATTTGCGGCCTGCTAACGATCTCCGATTGTTGCAGGCCGTGTTATTGATGCCATCAGAATGTTTAGGACAGGAAGAGTATTTTGACTACTGAAACTCATACTCTGAAGATTGAAGAGATTATTGAACTACTGCCGCACCGCTACCCGTTTCTGCTGGTCGATCGCGTGCTTGAGTTTGAAGAGCACAAGTATCTGCGTGCGGTGAAGAACGTCTCGGTTAACGAACCGTTTTTCCAGGGCCATTTCCCTGGTAAGCCGATTTTTCCAGGCGTGTTGATCCTGGAAGCGATGGCTCAGGCCACGGGAATTCTGGCGTTCAAGAGCGTAGGGAAACTGGAACCGGGTGAGCTGTACTACTTCGCCGGAATTGACGAAGCGCGTTTTAAGCGCCCTGTAGTGCCTGGTGACCAGATGATCATGGAAGTGACCTTCGAGAAAACCCGCCGTGGGTTAACGCGCTTTAAGGGCGTGGCAACCGTTGACGGTAAAATTGTCTGCGAAGCAACAATGATGTGTGCCCGCAGCCGGGAGGCTTAATTCGTGATTGACAGCACCGCCGTAATTCACCCAAGTTCGATCGTTGAAGAAGGTGCCGTCATAGGCGCTGGCGTTCAGATTGGTCCCTTTTGCGTCGTAGGCGCTAATGTATCAATCGGTGAAGGCACGATTCTCAAATCGCACGTCGTGGTGAATGGCCATACCCGTATTGGTAAGGACAACACCATTTACCAGTTTGCCTCCATCGGTGAGGTAAACCAGGATCTGAAATACGCCGGTGAACCTACCCGTGTTGAGATTGGCGATCGTAACCGCATTCGCGAGAGCGTAACCATCCATCGTGGTACTGCTCAGGCAGAAGGCGTGACCAAACTGGGTGATGATAATTTGCTGATGGTGAATGCGCATATTGCCCATGACTGCGTCGTTGGCAATCGCTGTATCCTGGCGAACAATGCCACGCTGGCAGGCCACGTTACCGTCGATGACTTCGCGATTATCGGTGGTATGACGGCGGTGCATCAGTTCTGCATTATTGGCGCGCATGTGATGGTCGGCGGCTGTTCCGGTGTAGCGCAGGACGTTCCTCCTTACGTTATCGCCCAGGGCAATCACGCAACGCCATTTGGTATTAACCTTGTGGGTCTGCAGCGCCGTGGCTTCAGCAAAGATGCCCTGCACGCAATCCGTAATGCTTACAAGCTGCTGTACCGCAGCGGTAAGACGCTGGATGAAGTGAAGCCAGAGATTGCAGAGCTGGCGAAAGCGCACCCTGAAGTTCAGCCTTTCTATGACTTCTTTGCGCGCTCGACCCGGGGTCTGATTCGTTAACTCATGCCTAAGCATCCCTTAACGATTGCCCTCGTCGCCGGAGAAACCTCCGGCGATATTCTTGGTGCCGGTCTGATCCGTGCACTGAAGGCAAAGCATCCTGATGCCCGTTTCGTTGGCGTAGCGGGCCCGCTGATGCAGGCCGAAGGCTGCGAAGCGTGGTATGAGATGGAAGAGTTAGCCGTGATGGGTATCGTCGAGGTACTCGGACGGCTGCGCCGTATCCTGCATATCCGCCGGGATTTGACTGCCCGCTTTACCGAGCTGAAGCCCGATGTTTTCGTCGGTATTGATGCGCCCGATTTCAATATTACGCTGGAAGAACGCCTGAAACAGCGCGGTATTCGAACGATCCATTATGTCAGCCCGTCAGTCTGGGCATGGCGGCAAAAGCGGGTATTTAAAATAGGCCGTGCTACCGATCTGGTGCTGGCCTTCCTGCCGTTTGAAAAAGCCTTTTATGACCGCTTTAATGTACCCTGCCGCTTTATCGGCCATACGATGGCCGATGCGATGCCGATAGAGCCTGATAAGCTGGCTGCGCGGCAGGAACTGGGCATCGCGCCCGATGCGCTTTGCCTCGCTCTGCTGCCGGGCAGCCGCAATGCCGAAGTGGAAATGCTCAGCGCAGATTTCCTGCGTACCGCCATGCTGCTGCGGCAAAAATACCCGCAGCTGGAGGTGGTTGTTCCGCTGGTCAATCCGCGCCGCCGCGAGCAGTTTGAAAAGATAAAAGCCGACGTTGCGCCGGATTTGACCATGCATTTGCTGGATGGCAAAGGCCGCACAGCAATGGTGGCCAGCGATGCCGCACTGCTTGCCTCCGGCACTGCCGCGCTGGAGTGTATGCTGGCGAAATGCCCGATGGTCGTGGGCTACCGTATGAAGCCGTTCACTTTCTGGCTGGCGAAACGCCTGGTGAAAACGGACTATGTTTCACTGCCCAATCTTCTGGCAGGCCGGGAACTGGTGAAAGAGCTGTTGCAGGATGAGTGTGAACCGCAGAAACTGGCTGCAGCGCTGGAACCACTGTTGTTCAACGGTGAAGCTCGTCAACAGTTACTGGCGACCTTTACCGAGTTGCACCACCAAATCCGCTGGAATGCGGATGAACAGGCTGCGGCCGCCGTACTGGAGCTGTGTCCATGAGTGATTTTATTTATCCCAACGCCGCGCTGATTGCTGGCGTTGATGAAGTTGGGCGTGGCCCGCTTGTCGGTGCCGTGGTAACCGCGGCGGTGATCCTCGATCCTGCGAACCCGATTCAGGGGCTGGCCGATTCGAAAAAGCTGTCTGAAAAGCGGCGGCTGGCGTTGTACGATGAAATCGTCGAAAAAGCGCTGAGCTGGAGTCTGGGACGAGCGGAACCGGAAGAGATCGACCAGATCAATATCCTGCATGCCACTATGCTGGCCATGCAGCGTGCCGTGGCCGGTCTGCACATCACGCCTGATTTCGTGTTGATCGACGGCAATCGCTGCCCGGCGCTGGCGATGCCCAGCCAGGCCGTGGTCAAAGGGGATAGCCTGGTGCGTGAAATCAGTGCGGCGTCCATTATTGCCAAGGTCACGCGTGACCGCGAGATGGCCGAGCTGGATCTGCAGTATCCTGAATACGGTTTTGCCCGGCACAAAGGCTATCCAACGGCGCTGCATATGGAAAAACTGACGCAGCACGGTGCAACGCCGCATCATCGCCGCAGTTTTGCTCCGGTGCGCAATGCGCTGCTGGACGCCGAAATTGCCGCGACGCGTTCCCGTACGCTGTAATCTTCCCCTTCAGTTTTAACGGAATCCCAGATGGCCGAACCTCGTTTTATTCATTTACGCGTTCACAGCGACTACTCCATGATCGATGGACTGGCGAAGACGGGCCCGTTGGTGAAAAATGCGGCGAAAATGGGTATGCCGGCTATTGGTATCACCGATTTCACCAACCTGTGCGGGCTGGTCAAGTTTTACGGGACTGCACACGGGCAGGGAATGAAGCCGATTATCGGCGCAGATTTCAACGTTGCCAGCCCGCTGATGGGCGATGAACTGAGCCAGCTGACCGTCCTTGCCGCAGACAATGAAGGCTATCAAAATCTTACCCTGCTGATTTCCCGCGCCTACCAGCGTGGCTACGGACCGGCGGGCCCGACCATTGACCGCGACTGGCTGATGGAGCACCAGCAGGGCATTATTCTGCTCTCCGGTGGGCGGCGCGGTGACGTCGGCAAAATGCTGCTGCGCGGCAATCCCACCGGCGTTGCCGAGTGCCTGAGCTTCTACCAGACTCATTTCCCGGATCGTTACTATCTGGAACTGATCCGCACCGGCCGTCAGGATGAAGAAGTTTACCTGCATGCGGCGGTCGATCTGGCGATTGCTGAAGGGATACCGGTAGTGGCAACCAACGAAGTCTGCTTCCTGCAGGAAGATGACTTTGACGCCCATGAGATCCGCGTGGCGATCCACGACGGCTTCACGCTTGACGATCCCAAGCGCCCTAAAAACTACAGCCCGCAGCAGTATATGCGGACGGAAGAGGAGATGTGCGAGCTGTTCTCGGACATCCCGGAAGCGCTGGAAAACAGCGTGGAAATTGCCCGCCGCTGTAACGTGACCATCCGCCTGGGTGAATACTTCCTGCCGCAGTTCCCGACCGGTGAAATGACCACCGAAGATTTCCTGGTGATGAAATCGAAAGAGGGGCTGGAAGAGCGTCTGGAATTCCTGTTCCCTGATGAACAGCTGCGTACCGAACGCCGGCCGGAATATGACGAGCGTCTGGATGTTGAACTCAACGTTATCAACCAGATGGGGTTTCCTGGTTACTTCCTTATCGTGATGGAGTTTATCCAGTGGTCGAAGGACAATGACGTGCCGGTGGGGCCGGGGCGTGGTTCCGGTGCCGGTTCGCTGGTGGCGTATGCGCTGAAAATCACCGACCTCGATCCGCTGGAGTTTGACCTGCTGTTCGAACGCTTCCTCAACCCTGAACGTGTTTCCATGCCGGACTTCGACGTTGACTTCTGTATGGAGAAGCGCGACCTGGTCATTGATCACGTGGCGGAAATGTACGGACGTGAGGCGGTATCACAGATCATTACCTTCGGTACGATGGCGGCGAAGGCGGTTATCCGCGATGTGGGGCGCGTGCTCGGGCATCCGTACGGCTTCGTCGATCGTATTTCCAAGCTGGTGCCGCCCGATCCGGGGATGACGCTGGAAAAAGCCTTTGCCGCAGAGCCGCAGCTGCCGGAAATCTATGAGGCAGATGAAGAGGTTAAAGCGCTGATTGATATGGCGCGCAAGCTGGAAGGCGTCACACGTAACGCCGGTAAGCACGCCGGGGGCGTCGTTATCGCGCCCACTAAAATTACCGACTTTGCGCCACTTTACTGTGATGAAAACGGCAACCACCCCGTTACTCAGTATGATAAGAATGACGTGGAATACGCAGGGCTGGTCAAGTTCGACTTCCTCGGCCTGCGTACGCTGACGATCATTGACTGGGCGTTGGGAATGATCAACGCGCGGCGTAAAAAAGAGGGGCTTGAGCCGATCGATATCGCGGCCATCCCGCTTGAAGACCAGAAAAGCTTCGACATGCTGCAGCGTTCGGAAACCACTGCGGTCTTCCAGCTTGAATCGCGCGGCATGAAGGATCTGATTAAGCGCCTGAAGCCCGACTGCTTCGAAGACATGATCGCTCTGGTTGCCCTGTTCCGTCCCGGGCCGCTGCAATCCGGCATGGTAGATAACTTTATTGACCGTAAGCACGGACGTGAGGAAATCTCCTATCCTGATATTCAGTGGCAGCACGAGTCGCTGAAGCCGGTGCTGGAACCCACCTACGGCATCATCCTGTATCAGGAACAGGTTATGCAGATTGCCCAGGTGCTGGCGGGATACAGTCTGGGCGGCGCGGACATGCTGCGTCGTGCAATGGGTAAAAAGAACCCGGTTGAAATGGCCAAGCAGCGCGGCGGCTTTGAAGACGGCGCGAAAGCTCGCGGCGTTGACGGCGAACTGGCGATTAAGATCTTTGACCTGGTGGAGAAATTCGCCGGGTACGGCTTTAACAAATCACACTCCGCCGCCTATGCGCTGGTTTCTTATCAGACCCTGTGGCTGAAGGCGCACTATCCGGCCGAGTTTATGGCTGCGGTAATGACCGCCGATATGGACAACACCGAGAAGGTGGTTGGCCTGGTGGATGAGTGCTGGCGTATGGGCCTCAAGGTGCTGCCGCCGGATATTAACTCCGGGCTGTATCAGTTCCACGTCAATGACGATGGTGAAATCGTTTACGGCATCGGAGCGATTAAGGGCGTCGGCGAAGGCCCGATCGAAGCGATCATTGAGGCGCGTAACGAGGGAGGATACTTCCGCGAGCTGTTCGACCTCTGCGCCCGTACCGACACCAAAAAGCTGAACAAGCGGGTGTTGGAAAAACTGATTATGTCCGGTGCGTTTGACCGCCTGGGGCCACACCGTGCCGCGCTGATGAGTGCGCTGCCCGATGCGCTGAAGGCTGCCGATCAGCATGCGAAAGCAGAAGCGATTGGCCAGGCGGATATGTTTGGCGTGCTGGCGGAAGCGCCTGAGCAGGTAGAAAAGTCCTATTCTGACGTCACACCCTGGCCTGAACAGATCCAGCTGGATGGCGAAAGAGAGACTTTAGGGCTTTACTTAACCGGTCACCCGATTAATCAGTATTTAAAAGAAATTGAGCGCTATGTCGGTGGACTGCGCCTGAAAGACATGCACCCGACCGAACGTGGCAAAATGACCACTGCGGCCGGTCTGGTGGTGGCGGCCCGCGTAATGGTAACAAAACGCGGTAACCGGATTGGTATCTGTACACTTGACGACCGTTCGGGTCGTCTGGAAGTGATGTTATTTACAGATGCGTTAGATAAATTCCAGCATATGCTGGAAAAAGACCGTATCCTGATCGTCAGCGGACAGGTCAGCTTTGATGACTTCAACGGCGGGCTTAAAATGATGGCCCGAGATATGATGGACATCGACGAAGCACGCGAAAAATATGCGCGTGGACTTGCTATATCGCTGACGGACAGGCAAATTGATGACCAGCTTTTGAACCGTCTCCGTCAATCCCTGGAACCCCATCGTTCGGGGACAATTCCGGTACATCTCTACTATCAGAGAGAGGATGCGCGGGCGAAGTTGCGCTTTGGCGCGACCTGGCGCGTGTCGCCCAGCGATCGTTTATTAAACGATCTGCGGTCGTTGATAGGATCGGAGCAGGTGGAACTGGAGTTTGACTAAAACAGGATTATTATGAGTCTTAATTACCTGGATTTTGAACAGCCAATCGCAGAGCTTGAAGCGAAAATTGATTCACTGAAATCGGTTGGCCGTCAGGATGAAAAACTGGATATTAATCTGGATGAAGAAGTTCAGCGTCTGCGCGATAAAAGCGTGGAACTGACCCGTAAAATCTTCTCCGATTTAGGTGCATGGCAGATCGCGCAGCTTGCGCGTCATCCGCTGCGTCCTTATACGCTGGATTATGTTCGTAACGTTTTCACCGATTTTGATGAGCTGGCGGGCGACCGTGCCTATGCCGATGATAAAGCCATTGTTGGCGGCATCGCTCGTCTGGAAGGCCGTCCGGTGATGATCATTGGTCATCAGAAAGGGCGTGAAACCAAAGAGAAAATTCGCCGTAACTTCGGCATGCCGGCACCGGAAGGTTACCGTAAAGCGCTGCGTCTGATGGAGATGGCCGAGCGTTTTAATATGCCTATCGTCACCTTTATCGATACCCCTGGTGCTTATCCGGGTGTGGGTGCGGAAGAGCGCGGTCAGTCTGAAGCTATCGCCCGTAACCTGCGTGAGATGTCCGGTCTGAAAGTGCCGGTTATCTGTACGGTGATTGGTGAAGGTGGTTCAGGTGGTGCACTCGCTATCGGCGTGGGCGACAAAGTGAACATGCTGCAGTACAGCACCTACTCGGTGATCTCACCGGAAGGCTGCGCATCGATTCTGTGGAAAAGCGCTGACAAAGCGCCGCTGGCTGCGGAAGCGATGGGGATTATTGCCCCACGTCTGAAAGAGCTGAACCTGATCGATACCGTGATCCCGGAACCGCTGGGCGGCGCGCACCGTAATCCACTGGCGATTGCTGATTCTCTGAAAGCGCAGCTGCTTTCAGATCTGGCGGAGCTGGATGCATTAAGCAAAGAGGAACTGCTGGATCGTCGCTATCAGCGCCTGATGAACTACGGTTACGCTTAATTTTGTACCCGTCGTGATAAAGGCCCCTCAGGGGCCTTTTTTGTCTCAGAATTTTCACAATTCATGCTATCTGTAATCTTACCCGAGTCATGTTAGCCTTTTTTTGCTAACTCACTAAAAGGAAGGGATATTATGGATATCAATCGTCGTAAATTAGCCATGGGATTACTGACCCTCCCGGCCGTTGCCGTCGTTGGCGGCTGCGTTTCAGCAGAAAAGCCCCACAAAGATAAAACCTTCGATCGGATGGCACTCAATCAGCTGAGCGACCAGCTGGAGGATCGCCACACGGCCGATATTCTGGCCCCGTTTATTCTGGATGCAGCTTTTAACATGACACCACCGACCGGCCGGATACAGGAGGCCAGCATGGTGATGGCTTTCGCCTTCGGCAACCGGCCTAATCCTGAACACGATCCCAATAAGCTTGCTTTGCCAGGACCGATGAATCGGGTGCTGGCCCAGTGCTGTGCTGCCGTATGGCGTAAAAAACGCATGCCGCTCTATCTGCAATGGGAAATTGCACGCTGGATGGAATCCTCCGAATTCTCGGATATTCCACGAAGTGACATTATTTCTATTGAGCCCTACTGGGATGAAGACGGTAAGCTGATTTATCTCAGCACTGATGGTGTTGTGCAGGAAATTATTAATAAGTACTTTTCCGGCGATCCTGCAAAAATGGGCAAGGCTGCGATCGTGGGTCATCGCGACCATGTTAAACGTTGCATTATGACCTGTGCGGCGCGTCAGGTGCGTGGGTTTGCACCCGGGGGAATTTCCCTGCCGCGATGGTATGACCCACAGTCAGATCAACCCTGGACCCGGCGTCGCGATCTTTATGTGCTACAGGACATTACCGCGCAGCTGTCGATGAGCGCCCAGGCAAACATTGCTAAGGCTTACCCGCAGGGATAAGCGCAAGAGGATGCGATCCGCTATGCTTACAGTTTGACTGCAGGGTCAACCGGTCTTGACCAGGCGGAAGCAATCTTCCGCCTTTGTATGCAGATGGAGGTAAGCATTGAACATTATCGCGATCGTAGGACCGCACAACGTTTTTTATAAAGATGAACCGATCCGGCAGCTGGATGCCGCACTGCAATTACAGGGCTTCCAGACCATCTATCCGCACGATGCTGCGGACCTGCTGAAGCTGATTGAACATAACCCGCGAATAAGCGGCGTGATTTTTGACTGGGACGAGCACAGCTTCGAACTGTGCAGCGAAATCAATCAGCTTAACGAATACCTGCCGCTGTACGCCTTTATCAATACCCATTCGACGATGGACGTCAGCATCAATGAGATGCGTATGGCAATCTGGTTCTTCGAATACGCGCTCAACGCGGCGGAAGAGATAGCCCAGCGGATCAGGCAGTACACCGATGAGTATCTGGAAAACATCACGCCGCCGCTGACCCGCGCGCTGTTCACCTACGTTAAAGAAGGAAAGTACACCTTCTGTACCCCCGGACACATGGCCGGAACGGCTTTCCAGAAAAGTCCGGTAGGTTGCCTGTTTTACGATTTCTTTGGCGCAAACACCCTGAAGGCGGATATTTCTATCTCGGTGACCGAACTGGGATCGCTGCTCGACCATACCGGTCCGCATCTTGAGGCCGAAGAATATGTTGCCCGTACCTTCGGCGCCGAGCAGAGCTATATGGTCACTAACGGAACCTCGACCTCAAATAAAATCGTCGGCATGTATGCAGCCCCCGCCGGAAGCACCGTGCTGGTCGATCGTAACTGCCATAAATCGCTGACCCATTTGCTGATGATGAGTGATGTTATTCCGGTATGGCTGAAGCCGACGCGCAACGCTCTGGGGATACTTGGCGGTATACCGAAACGAGAGTTCACCAGAGAGAGCATTGAACAGAAAGTGGCCCGGACGCCGCGTGCCAGCTGGCCGGTCCACGCGGTGATTACCAATTCAACCTACGACGGGCTGCTGTATAACACGCAGTATATTAAGGAGACGCTGGACGTTCCCTCTATCCACTTTGATTCTGCCTGGGTGCCGTATACCAATTTTCATCCTATCTATAGCGGGCTGAGCGGCATGAGCGGCGATAGAACGGCGGGGAAAGTGATTTATGAAACGCAGTCGACGCATAAACTGCTGGCCGCTTTCTCGCAGGCGTCGCTGATCCACATTAAGGGCGACTACGATGAACAGACCTTTAATGAGGTCTATATGATGCACACCACCACGTCGCCCAATTATTCAATCGTCGCTTCCATTGAAACGGCGGCGGCCATGCTGCGCGGTAATCCCGGTAAGCGGCTGATTAACCGTTCGGTTGAGAGGGCACTGCATTTCCGCCGTGAAATCCAGCGACTGCGCGAAGAGTCAGACGGTTGGTTCTTCGATATCTGGCAGCCGGAAGGCATTGATGAACCGGAATGCTGGCCGATCCAACCGGGTGAGGAGGACTGGCACGGCTTTCGCGATGCGGATGCCGATCATATGTACCTTGATCCGATCAAAGTCACTATTCTGACTCCCGGTATGAGCGAGCTTGGCGAGATGGCGGAAGAGGGGATTCCGGCGGCGCTGGTGGCGAAATTCCTCGATCAGCGCGGTATCGTGGTGGAGAAAACCGGGCCTTACAATCTGCTGTTCCTGTTCAGTATTGGCATTGATAAAACCAAAGCGATGAGCGTGCTGCGCGGGTTGACGGAGTTCAAGCGGGCCTACGATCTTAACCTGCGGGTCAAAAATATGCTGCCGGATCTGTATGCGGAAGATCCGGACTTTTATCGCAATATGCGTATTCAGGATCTGGCGAAGGGGATCCACTCGCTGATCTGCCAGCATGATCTACCACGACTGATGCTGCAGGCGTTTGCCGTACTGCCGGAGATGAAACTTACCCCACACCAGATGTTCCAGCAGCAGGTTAAGGGCAATGTTGAAACCGTGGATATCAGCGAGCTGGTGGGGCGGATCTCGGCCAATATGATCCTGCCCTATCCGCCGGGCGTACCGGTGGTAATGCCGGGTGAGATGATCACCGCTGAAAGCCGCGCCGTGCTCGATTTTCTGTTGATGCTGTGTTCGGTGGGGGAGCGCTATCCCGGCTTTGAAACGGATATACACGGTGCCACTCTTACCGAGGACGGGCAGTATCTGGTGCGGGTGCTGAAAGATGACGCGGTAATTTAGGCCGTTTACGGAATCTCACCCGTTGCGGTCAGGTTCGTCGCTGCGTAAGGTACTGCTAAACAGCATTGATTCAGGTGACAGTATGTCCGGTTTACAGTTAAAGCAGGTGCATCATATCGCGATTATTGCGCGAAACTATCCGCTCAGCCGAGCGTTTTACTGCGATATTCTGGGTTTTACGCTCATGGCAGAGGTCTATCGCGAAGCGCGTGATTCCTGGAAGGGCGATCTGGCACTGAACGGCAGCTATGTGATTGAGCTTTTTTCGTTCCCTGAACCCCCGTCGCGGCCTTCGCGGCCGGAAGCCTGCGGCCTGCGCCATCTTGCATTCAGCGTGGAGGATATTGATGCCGCCACGCAGTATCTGAGCGAACGCGGCGTGATCTGTGAAGATATTCGCATCGATCCGCTGACCGGCAAGCGTTTTACCTTCTTCAGCGATCCTGACGGTTTGCCCCTGGAACTGTATCAGGCTTAAAATAGGAACGTCCAAACCCGGCGTACCGCGCCGGGTGTTCTCTTTAGGATTACCATGTCAGATCTTGCTCATCTCGAACGCTCACTGACGGCAGAGCAGCGCGTACTGCTGGCCTACAGCGGCGGTCTGGATTCAACCGTGCTGCTTCATCAGCTGGTGCAGCTGCGCCAGCAGTGGCCGACGCTGCGACTGCGGGCGCTACACGTTCATCATGGTCTTAGCCCGCTGGCGGACGGCTGGGTGGCACATTGCCGCCGCCAGTGTGCGGAGTGGCAGGTGCCGCTGGAGGTGGTGAAGGTGACGGTTGATGTGCGGCAGGGGGGCATTGAGTCGGCGGCGAGAAGCGCACGCTATCAGGCGCTGGCTCAGCACATCGATCCGAAGGAAACGCTGTTGACCGCGCAACACCGGGACGATCAGAGTGAAACCCTGCTGCTGGCGCTCAAACGCGGTAGCGGCCCGGCGGGCCTGGCGGCCATGTCACCGGTGCAGATGCGCGGTGACAATCTGCATCTGCGCCCGCTGCTGGATTTCAGTCGTCAGCAGCTTGAGGCGTGGGCCGCGCGCTATCGGCTCAGTTGGATTGAAGATGAGAGTAATCAGGACACGCGCTATGACCGCAACTTCCTGCGCTTGGAGATATTGCCGTTACTGAATGAACGCTGGCCACACTTTTCTGCCGCAGCTGCCCGCAGCGCCGCACTGTGCGGCGAACAGGAGCAGCTGCTTGACGAGCTGCTGGCCGAGTCGCTCGATGCGCTGATCGCCGAAGACGGAAGCCTGGGTTTTACGCCGCTGTTGAGTATGAGCCCGGTCCGCCGCGCTGCGCTGCTGCGGCGCTGGATTGCGCGGCAAAACGGTGTGATGCCCTCGCGGGAAGGGCTGGAGCGGCTGTGGCAGGAGGTGGTGCTGAGCCGTGAAGATGCCACGCCGTGCCTGCGACTTGGAGTTTCTGAAGTTCGTCGTTTTCGCGATCGTCTGTGGTGGTTACGCCCATCTGAACCGCTGGCCGAACGTCAGATCGACTGGGCTGCACCCTGGCTACCGTTGACGTTACCGGCGGAGCTGGGGCAGCTGACTGTAGATGATGATGGGATTTTGCTGCGCCGGCCGCAGTCATCGGAAACGGTCAGCGTACGATTTCAGGCGCGGGGCTCGTTTCATATCGTGGGCCGTGCGGGCAGCCGCCCGTTGAAAAAACTCTGGCAGGAGGCCGGTATTCCGCCCTGGCGGCGTGAACGTATACCGCTGCTGTTTTATGGTGAACAGCTGATTGCCGCGCTGGGAGTATTTGTGACCCATGAAGGGGCGCCATCTTCAGCGGAAACCGCCTGGCGGATACGCTGGCAACAATGAATTCAGGGAGTGCTATGTTGAAAAAAAGCCTGACGGCAGCGATGTTTGTGTTAACCAGCCTGCCGGTTATTGCGGCGGGTGACAGCAGCGCCGGACAGCAAAAATCCGCAGCCTGTATGGCCTGCCATGGTGCAGACGGTAAAGCCGCTGCGCCGATCTACCCTAATCTGGCTGGGCAGAATGAGGCGTATCTTGGACTGGCGCTACACGCATATAAAACTGGCGCCCGCAGTGGCGGACAGGCTGAGGTGATGAAGGCGTTTGTTGCCGGTCTCAGTGATGAAGATATCGATGATTTAGCGGCGTACTACGCGGGCCTGAAGCCCTGACGGGGCAGGGGCGAGGTGTTTCCGCCCCTGTTATGATTGACGTGTGGGTTAATCTGACTCGCTGACCACGACGGTGCCGAGGTCGGGATGGCTGAAACTGGCAATATGATCGAGGCGGAGGTCGCTGGTTTCACCGGCAATCTCCACCGTCAGGTACTCAACGTTTTTCCGCGACAGAATGTCTTTCGCTTTGGCTTTTAACTGCTCGCCGCTCTTCAGCGTCAGCGCCAGCGTCCAGTGTTTTTGGCAGGCGAGTTCCAGGCTGTCGTAGTCATCACAGTTGATCGGTTTGTAGGCTTCATTCGTCAACATAGTCGCTCACCAATAAGTTAGCGGCAGCAAAGGCTGCCTGTTCCCTGATGGAAGAGTTTAGCTCAGGATTCCCGGCTATTTCATCGAGTGCTTTCAATACGCAGGCCAGAGCATCCGGCACGTATCCCAGATCGCCACTGCCGATCTCGGCATATTTACGGCGAACTAATTCACAATAGTTTTGCACTTGCACCTCCTTCAGAGTGTTTCTCTGACTAACATCGACTATAGCACAGGCTTTTATCGGAAATCAGCCGGGTACGGGTGAATTGCTTCGCCATCGGTTACAATGACCGGTAACGAAGATAAGGATACCTATGGCACTGAAAGCAACGATTTACAAAGCGACGGTTAACGTCGCGGATATGGACCGCAATGTATTTATTGACCAGGTACTGACGCTGGCGCGTCACCCGTCTGAAACCGAAGAGCGTCTGATGCTACGACTGCTGGCGTGGATGGTTCATGCCCATGAACGTTTAACCTTTACCCGCGGCTTAAGCGCCGAGGATGAGCCGGAAATCTGGCAGCTTAACGATCATAACGGCATTGACCTGTGGGTAGAGCTGGGGCTGCCCGAAGAACGGCGTATTAAAAAAGCCTGCAGTCGTTCGCAGCACGTCTGGCTGTATGCCTATAACTGGCGTGCGGCACAGCCCTGGTGGCAGCAAAACCAGAATAAACTAGCGCAGCAGGATAATTTGTCTATTCGTTACCTGAACGATGAACAGCTCAGCGCGCTTACCCAGCTTGCATCCCGTTCCATGCAGTTACAGGCAACCATCCAGGATGGCACAATCTGGCTATCTGATGATACCCACCACCTTGAAATTCAGTTTGAGACGTGGTTGGATGCAGGTAAGAAGCCATGATTATTCTTTCACGTAATGTCACCATTCCCGACGCTGAAATCGACATTACTGCGATTCGCGCGCAGGGGGCGGGTGGGCAACACGTGAATAAAAGCTCTACGGCCATTCATCTGCGTTTTGATATCCGGGCTTCCAGCCTGCCCGAGTTTTATCAGTCGCGCATGCTGGCCGTCAGTCATCATTTGATTACGCCTGAGGGCATCGTGATTATCAAGGCGCAGGAGTATCGCAGCCAGGACATGAACCGTGAGGCAGCATTAAAAAGGCTGGAGAATTTAATCCTTGAGCTGACGGTTGTTGAAAAGGTTCGACGCAGTACGCGCCCGACGCTGGCATCTAAAAAGCGCAGGCTGGAGAGTAAAGCGCGTAAATCGTCGACCAAATCGCTTCGCGGCAAAGTTCGAAGCGACTAACGGACCGTGGGTCCACTTATTCAGGCAGCAGGAGATGCGATGAAAACGGTTTTGTTAAGTTTCAGTGCCGCACTGGTACTTGCCACGCTGATTGGCTGTAATAACCATCAGCCCGCGCAGCAGTACGCGGCACTGGAGCCGATGCGTCAGAGCTATAGCGGGCTAATGCCCTGTGGGCAAAACTGCCGCGACAGCGAATCTTCGCTTTTCCTGGCCGCTGATGGCAGCTATGTACTGGAGCAGCGAGAAACGGGTGCCAATGGAATGCGGTTTGCTCAATACGGCAAGTGGGCGCGCACGGCAGACACGTTAACGCTGGTGGCGATGAACGGCGAGAAACAGCTGTTCCGCCCAACGGAAGAGGGACTTGAGGTGTTATCGGTCCGTGGCGTGCCACTGAGTAATCAGCAGCGCTATCATTTAACCGCCCGTTCGCAACAGCCCGCCAGCTAAGCGTCTTTCTCCGCTTAAAACAAAACGGCCACCGCATTAGCGATGGCCGTTTTCGTTAATAAACCAGTGAATTACTTCGCCAGTTCGGCAACCAGGAACTCAACGATTTCGTTGGTTTTGATCATACGCTTCTCACCTTCGCGGCGGGATTTGTACTCAATTTCTTCGCTGTCGAGATTACGATCGCCAATCACGATGGTATGCGGCACGCCAATCAGTTCCATATCGGCAAACATCACACCCGGACGCTCTTTACGGTCGTCAAGGATCACATCAACGCCTTTGGCACGCAGCGTGCTGTACAGCTCTTCCGCCAGCTCTTTCACGCGGAACGATTTCTGCATGTTCATTGGCAGGATCGCGACCTGGAACGGTGCCAGCGCGGCTGGCCAGATGATGCCGCGTTCATCGTGGTTCTGCTCAATTGCCGCCGCCACGACGCGGGTAATACCGATACCGTAGCAGCCCATGGTCATAATCTGGTTACGGCCATCTTCACCCTGTACGGAAGCTTTCATCGCTTCCGAGTATTTGGTGCCGAGCTGGAAGATATGACCCACCTCGATACCACGCTTAATCTGCAGCGTCCCTTTCCCGTCCGGGCTGGCATCGCCTTCCACGACGTTGCGGATATCCGCGACGCGCGGCAGCGGCAAATCGCGCTCCCAGTTAATACCCGAGAAGTGTTTGTGATCGATGTTCGCACCGGCGCTGAAGTCGCTCATCGCGGCAACGGTACGGTCTGCGACGATTGGCATTGGCAGGCCAACAGGACCGAGCGAACCCGGGCCAGCGCTTACCAGCGTACGGATTTCTTCTTCGGTCGCGAAGGTCAGGGGTGCCGCAACGATATCAATTTTCTCAGCTTTGACTTCGTTCAGTTCGTGGTCGCCGCGAACCAGCAGGGCAACCAGCGTGTGGCCGCTCTCTTCTGTCGCTTTCACCATCAGCGTTTTCACGGTTTTCTCAACCGGCAGATTAAACTGCTCAACCAGCTCGGCGATGGTTTTCGCATTTGGCGTATCGAACTCTGCCATGGCCTGAGTGGGTGCTGCACGGCCACCGGCTGGTGCTACCGCTTCCGCTTTTTCCATATTGGCCGCGTAATCTGACTCGGTGGAGAACACCACATCGTCTTCACCGCTTTGTGCCAGCACCTGGAACTCGTGGGAAGCGCTACCGCCGATTGAACCGGTATCGGCATCAACCGCACGGAAGTTCAGTCCCATACGGGTGAAGCTCTGGCTGTAAGCGCGATACATCGCGTCGTAGGTTTCCTGCAGCGATTCCTGCGTGGTGTGGAATGAGTAAGCGTCTTTCATGATAAATTCGCGCGAACGCATCACGCCAAAGCGCGGGCGGACTTCATCGCGGAATTTCGTCTGGATCTGGAATACATTCAGCGGCAGCTGTTTGTAGGAGCTCAGCTCGTTGCGGATCAGGTCGGTAACTACTTCTTCATGCGTTGGGCCGAGTACAAAAGGACGATCGCCGCGATCGACAAAGCGCAGCAGCTCCGGACCGTACTGCTCCCAGCGGCCGCTCTCCTGCCAGAGATCGGCAGGCTGGACAACCGGCATCGAAATCTCAATGGCACCGGCGTTGTTCATCTCTTCGCGCACGATGTTTTCAACTTTTTTCAGCACGCGCAGGCCGGTCGGTAACCAGGTATAAAGGCCGGATGCCAGTTTGCGGATCATCCCGGCGCGCAGCATCAGCTGGTGGCTGATCACTTCAGCGTCGGCAGGTGTCTCCTTTTGAGTGGAGAGCAGGTATTGAGTAGTACGCATGAGTTACGATTCCATATGAACGGAAGAGAGTCAAAAAACGTGGCGGCTAGTGTACCAGCGTGTCGGGTGAGTCAAAAGATGCCGGACTAAATTAACGTGGGTCGATAGCGATAACTTCGGTACCCGCAAGGGTGACACGCCAGCGCACGTTAAAATCCAGCAGCCAGGCAGCATATTCCCGATCCGGCTCTTCGCCTTTACGGTAGGCCGGCCGAGGGTCCTGTGCCAGCACCTGAGAAATAAAACGCTCAAGATGTGGATAACGAAACAGATGTTGTGCCAACTGTTCCTGGGCTGCCGGAGTAAAGAAAACGGCCATATCTGCTGCGGGGGCCTGTTGGGCAAAACCCGCGCGCGCATCGGGCAGGGCTTCGGCAAAAGGCAAATAGGGTTTGATATCGACAATCGGCGTGCCGTCGACCAGATCGAGGCTGCCCAGCTCCAGAATAACCTGCTGCTGTTCATAGCGGATACCTTTCAGCTCAACCAGGGACATCCCGACTGGATTAGGGCGAAAGGTTGATCGGGTAGCAAATACGCCCATACGTGCATTACCGCCCAGACGCGGTGGTCGTACGGTAGGGCGCCAGCCACCTTCCATGGTTTGATGGAAAATAAACAGCAGCCAGAGATGGCTGAATGTCTCAAGGCCTCTCACCGCTTCCGGCTGGTTATAGGGAGGTAAAAGACGCAGTTCACCACCGCCGTCCTCAATCAGACCAGGCTGTCTGGGAACGGCAAATTTCTCCTTCCAGGGGGAATAAATAGTACCAATTTGCTGGAAGGAGAATGACGACATTTACTCTGCGACTCTTATGGCTGAACCCTGACATGTGGCTTCGCGGTAGCAACCGGGTAAGCCACTCAATACTTCGCAGCTTTGCATCAGCAGGGCATTACCTGACAGTGCGGCAGCGCGTTTTTGCATTTGCTGGCGAACGTTTACCAGATTAGGTGGGAAATCATTCGCTTGAATCTGGCAATCATCACCTGAAACGCCACCTAGCGCAAGAAACGCTTTACCGTTCAGCGCTTCAACGCTGTTATAAATAGCAATACTCGGGCTGGTGGTGTTGGTCAGCATTTTTTTGGCTGGAGTAGCGTGCTGAACGGGTGTTGCAGCCTGGAGCGGCTTAGTTTTATGAGACTGTGCAGTACAACCTGCCAGAGCCATAGCCAGCAAACAAAATGTAATAAGACGCATGGAAAATCCCTTTTATGTTAATTGTGGGGGCTGAATATAACAACCCCATAATTAACCCGCAATCTTACTAAGTAATTAAAAAATAATGATTTTAATCTTCGTTTTTAGCGATATTTTACGGCCTGGCTCTTACTTTTTGTCATAGGTTGCGAGATGAAATATCGCAATAAATTCTTGAGGGTTCTGGCTGAGTGGACCAATAACGATTGTTAATTGGAGACTTTCAGTGCCGAGCCCTGACAAATCGCCTGGCGGTAGCATCCCTGTGCTGAACTCACAATTTCACACTTGTGCAGCAGTACAGCATTGGCCTTCATGCCTGAAGCCCGGACCTGCATGCGCTTGCGTGCAGTCGCAATATTCGGTGGAGAGTCCTGGGTGCTGCTTTGGCAGTCATCACCGTACACTTCTCCGAGATCGCGGAAAGGCTTGCTGACCAGTTCAGCCGCATCGGTATACAGTTTTACCGGAGCTGGATGAGCGGTAGGTTTAGCACGAGCAGGTTCCGTTTGCGCTGGTTTCTCGATTGGCGTGATGGGCTGGTAGGGTTTCTGCAGCAGCGAACAACCTGTCAGCGACAGGGCCAGCAAACAGAGCGGCAAAACACGCATGGGGAATCCTCATGTTCGGTAAAAGTGGCGTTATTGAAGCAAGCCGTAGCAGAAATAACAAGGGGAGAGCGGGATATGCAGAACGAGAGTCGTTTATTCGTAAAACATGCAGGCCGCTGGCACGGCCTGCATTAAGGTATTACCAGCCTTTAACCGCGCCGCCGTTAAAGGTTTTGTTAGCCGCTTCGTTAACTTCGTCAGACTGATAGGCCTGAACGAATTTCTTCACGTTTTCTGCGTCTTTATTATCTTCGCGCGCAACGATCAGGTTAACGTATGGGGAGTTTTTATCTTCTACGAAGATACCGTCTTTCGCCGGGGTCAGGCCGATCTGGCTGGCGTAGGTCGTGTTAATCACCGCCAGTGCGATCTGCTGATCGTCCAGGGAGCGCGGCAGCTGTGGCGCTTCCAGCTCAACCAGCTTGATGTTTTTCGGGTTCTCAACAACATCCAGTGAGGTTGGCAGCAGACCAACGCCATCTTTCAGTTTAATCAGGCCCACTTTCTGCAGCAGCAGCAGTGAACGACCCAGGTTGGTTGGATCGTTTGGAATGGCAACCTGCGCGCCTTCCTGCAGTTCATCCAGTGATTTGATTTTTTTCGAATAGCCGGCAATCGGATAAACGAAGGAGTTACCCACGGAAACCAGTTTGTAGCCACGATCTTTGATCTGCTGATCGAGGTATGGCTTATGCTGGAAGGCATTGACGTCAATATCGCCTTTGCTCAGTGCTTCGTTAGGCAGTACATAGTCGTTAAACGTCACCAGCTCCACGTTCAGGCCATATTTCTCTTTCGCCACTTTCTGTGCCACTTCAGCAACCTGCTGCTCGGCACCAACAATCACACCCACCTTGATGTGGTTTGGATCTTTCTCTTTCTGATCGCAGCCAACCAGAGCCAGAGTACCGATAAGTGCGCCTACGGCAGCAAACGTTTTAAAATTAAAAGACATGCCCCTTCCTTAAATAACGAATATTACTGTTGTGTTTACTTATGAGTGACCGCGCGAACAATGCGATCGCCGCCAAACTGAATCAAATACACCAGAACAACCAGCAGGACTAAAACGGTATTCATCACCGTGGCGTTATAACCAATATAGCCATACTGATAGCCAATCTGTCCCAGGCCGCCTGCGCCCACTGCACCGCCCATTGCGGAGTAACCCACCAGGGTGATCAAAGTAATAGTAGCTGCATTCACCAGACCCGGCAGCGCTTCCGGTAGCAGAACCTTACAGATGATTTGCAGCGGGGTTGCGCCCATGGCGCGCGAGGCTTCAATCAGACCGGTTGGCAGCTCCAGCAGGGTGTTTTCCACCATACGTGCAATAAACGGTGCCGCACCAATGGTCAACGGTACAATCGCCGCCTGAAGACCGATTGAAGTTCCGACAATCATTCGGGTGAATGGAATCATCCACACCAGCAGTATAATGAAAGGGATCGAGCGGAAGATGTTAACCACCGCCGACAGCACGCGATAGAGTTTTGCGTTGGCGATAATCTGTCCCGGGCGGGTAACATACAGCAGTACGCCGACCGGCAGACCGATAACAAAACCGAAAAAGCCGGAGACAAAGGTCATCATAAGGGTTTCCCAGATGCCGCGGCCCATTAACCACATCATTGCCTCAGACATAACCTAGTACCTCTACCTTTACGTGATTTTGCTGCAGAAACGCGATAGCGGCCTTGGTATCGTCGGCGCTACCGTGGATTTCGGCCAGCATAATGCCGAACTTGACGCCGCCTGCGTAATCCATCTGCGCGCTGATAATGTTGTTGTTCACATTGAAACGGCGGGCGGATTCAGACAACAGTGGCGCATCTACCGACTGGCCGGTAAATTCCAGACGCAGTAAAGGAACGGTATTCTCACGGGCTTCAGGGGACAGGCGCTGAAGGTAATCTTCAGGAATATCCAGATGCAGTGTGGACTGAATAAACTGTTGGGCCAGCGGCGTCTTAGGATGGGAGAAGACCTCGCTTACCGTATCCTGTTCAATCAGCTTGCCGTCACTAATCACCGCGACGCAGTCACAGATGCGTTTCACCACATCCATTTCATGAGTGATTAGCAGGATGGTGATACCCAGGCGGCGGTTAATATCCTTCAGCAATTCAAGAATTGAACGCGTGGTTGCCGGATCGAGGGCGCTGGTAGCCTCATCGCACAGCAGAACTTTTGGATTGCTGGCCAGTGCGCGAGCAATTGCCACACGTTGCTTCTGACCGCCGGAAAGGTTGGCAGGCCAGGAGTCATACTTATCGGCCAGGCCGACCAGTTCCAGCAACTCAACCACGCGGTTCTTTATTTCTGCTTTCGACATATTGCCCAACTCCAGCGGCAGCGCAACGTTGCCTGCAACAGTTCGGGAGTTCAGCAGATTAAAATGCTGGAAGATCATGCCAATCTGGCGGCGTGCCAGCGTCAGCTGTGTTGATGAGAGCGTGGTGAGATCCTGATTATCGACCAGCACTTTACCGGAGGTCGGGCGCTCCAGCAGATTCACACAGCGAATAAGGGTACTTTTACCGGCACCAGAAGCACCGATAACCCCGTAAATTTGCCCGGCAGGCACGTGCAGGCTGACATCGGACAGCGCTGTAATCGTACGTGAACCCTGCTGGAACACTTTGGTGATATTTGAAAGTTTTATCATTGCTTTATTTATTATCGTGATGGGGGTTGTCCGTGGCGTTCATTCTTACTTATGCATTCAGCAGTAAAGCAGAACGCAACTGGATGTTAAGGCATCCAGACGTCTAAATCAATCGAAGTCATTCAAACTGGCATTCTCTCTTCTATGGCAATCGTGAGATACTCTATGGCAAATTTTTTAGCAGGAGTGACTACGTGGCTACCAATGTCCCGGCAATTTTTCTCGATCGTGATGGCACCATTAATATCGATCATGGTTATGTTTCAGAAAGCGACAACTTTGAGTTTATCGATGGCGTGATTGAAGCCATGGCCGAATTAAAGAAGATGGGTTTCGCGCTGGTGCTGGTGACCAACCAGTCTGGTATCGCCCGCGGTATGTTTACCGAAGATCAGTTTATGCACCTGACCGAGTGGATGGACTGGTCGCTCGCCGATCGTGATGTCGATCTCGATGGCATCTATTTCTGCCCACATCATCCTGAAGCTGTAGTAGAAGAGCTTCGTCAAAACTGTGACTGCCGTAAACCGCAGCCGGGAATGCTGCTGTCTGCACAGCAGGAATTGCACATTGATATGGCCGCTTCTTATATGGTTGGCGACAAAATAGAGGACATGATGGCAGGTGCGGCGGCTGGAGTGGGTAAAAAAGTACTGGTTCGCACCGGGAAGCCCGTTACCGCCGAGGGTGAAAAAGCGGCAGACTGGGTGCTAAATAGCCTTGCAGAGCTGCCTGCGCGCATCAAACAGGGCTAAAAAGCAGCGTTTCGCGCGAAGTTTCAGCAAGCAGATAAAAACTTAATATTTCTGCTTGCGTTCCCGCTCGGCCTCCCTATAATGCGCAACCACTGAGACGGCACAGCGACTGACAGGTCAGCCACTCAGGAGGTTCGGGAAGTCTCTGAACCGCCGGAAAAAACTTCTCAAAAAGAAGTTGACTCCGAAGGAGGAAAGCGTAATATACGCCACCTCGCAGCAGTACGCTCCGGCGACTTGCTGCACTGCTCTTTAACAATTTATCAGACAATCTGTGTGGGCACTCGCAGGATTGATATCAACGTCTCCGGACGTAAAAAATATCAAGTCTCACGAGTGAACACATAATGAAATTCATTATGACGTTTTACAGATGAGCATCGCTGAACGTGTTTCAGCAAATCAAGCTTTTAATTGAAGAGTTTGATCATGGCTCAGATTGAACGCTGGCGGCAGGCCTAACACATGCAAGTCGAACGGTAGCACAGAGAGCTTGCTCTTGGGTGACGAGTGGCGGACGGGTGAGTAATGTCTGGGAAACTGCCCGATGGAGGGGGATAACTACTGGAAACGGTAGCTAATACCGCATAACGTCTTCGGACCAAAGTGGGGGACCTTCGGGCCTCACACCATCGGATGTGCCCAGATGGGATTAGCTAGTAGGTGGGGTAATGGCTCACCTAGGCGACGATCCCTAGCTGGTCTGAGAGGATGACCAGCCACACTGGAACTGAGACACGGTCCAGACTCCTACGGGAGGCAGCAGTGGGGAATATTGCACAATGGGCGCAAGCCTGATGCAGCCATGCCGCGTGTATGAAGAAGGCCTTCGGGTTGTAAAGTACTTTCAGCGGGGAGGAAGGCGAT
>NZ_JACVTS010000060.1:0-1948 GCF_016624545.1 Erwinia sp. S38
TCATCTCCGGGGGTAGAGCACTGTTTCGGCTAGGGGGCCATCCCGGCTTACCAACCCGATGCAAACTGCGAATACCGGAGAATGTTATCACGGGAGACACACGGCGGGTGCTAACGTCCGTCGTGAAGAGGGAAACAACCCAGACCGCCAGCTAAGGTCCCAAAGTCATGGTTAAGTGGGAAACGATGTGGGAAGGCACAGACAGCCAGGATGTTGGCTTAGAAGCAGCCATCATTTAAAGAAAGCGTAATAGCTCACTGGTCGAGTCGGCCTGCGCGGAAGATGTAACGGGGCTAAACCATGCACCGAAGCTGCGGCAGCGACACTTAGTGTTGTTGGGTAGGGGAGCGTTCTGTAAGCCGCAGAAGGTGGACTGTGAGGTCTGCTGGAGGTATCAGAAGTGCGAATGCTGACATAAGTAACGATAAAGCGGGTGAAAAGCCCGCTCGCCGGAAGACCAAGGGTTCCTGTCCAACGTTAATCGGGGCAGGGTGAGTCGACCCCTAAGGCGAGGCCGAAAGGCGTAGTCGATGGGAAACAGGTTAATATTCCTGTACTCGGTGTTACTGCGAAGGGGGGACGGAGAAGGCTATGTTAGCCGGGCGACGGTTGTCCCGGTTTAAGCATGTAGGCGGAGGTTCCAGGTAAATCCGGAACCTTGTTAACGCTGAGGTGTGATGACGAGGCACTACGGTGCTGAAGTAACAAATGCCCTGCTTCCAGGAAAAGCCTCTAAGCATCAGGTAACAACGAATCGTACCCCAAACCGACACAGGTGGTCAGGTAGAGAATACCAAGGCGCTTGAGAGAACTCGGGTGAAGGAACTAGGCAAAATGGTGCCGTAACTTCGGGAGAAGGCACGCTGTCGTTAGGTGAAGTCACTTGCTGACGGAGCTGAAGGCAGTCGAAGATACCAGCTGGCTGCAACTGTTTATTAAAAACACAGCACTGTGCAAACACGAAAGTGGACGTATACGGTGTGACGCCTGCCCGGTGCCGGAAGGTTAATTGATGGGGTTATCCGCAAGGAGAAGCTCTTGATCGAAGCCCCGGTAAACGGCGGCCGTAACTATAACGGTCCTAAGGTAGCGAAATTCCTTGTCGGGTAAGTTCCGACCTGCACGAATGGCGTAATGATGGCCAGGCTGTCTCCACCCGAGACTCAGTGAAATTGAACTCGCTGTGAAGATGCAGTGTACCCGCGGCAAGACGGAAAGACCCCGTGAACCTTTACTACAGCTTGACACTGAACATTGAGCCTTGATGTGTAGGATAGGTGGGAGGCTTTGAAGCGTGGACGCCAGTCTGCGTGGAGCCATCCTTGAAATACCACCCTTTAACGTTTGATGTTCTAACCTGGCGCCGTGATCCGGCGTGGGGACAGTGTCTGGTGGGTAGTTTGACTGGGGCGGTCTCCTCCCAAAGAGTAACGGAGGAGCACGAAGGTTGGCTAATCCTGGTCGGACATCAGGAGGTTAGTGCAATGGCATAAGCCAGCTTGACTGCGAGAGTGACGGCTCGAGCAGGTGCGAAAGCAGGTCATAGTGATCCGGTGGTTCTGAATGGAAGGGCCATCGCTCAACGGATAAAAGGTACTCCGGGGATAACAGGCTGATACCGCCCAAGAGTTCATATCGACGGCGGTGTTTGGCACCTCGATGTCGGCTCATCACATCCTGGGGCTGAAGTAGGTCCCAAGGGTACGGCTGTTCGCCGTTTAAAGTGGTACGCGAGCTGGGTTTAGAACGTCGTGAGACAGTTCGGTCCCTATCTGCCGTGGGCGCTGGAGAATTGAGAGGGGTTGCTCCTAGTACGAGAGGACCGGAGTGAACGCACCACTGGTGTTCGGGTTGTCATGCCAATGGCATTGCCCGGTAGCTAAGTGCGGAAAAGATAAGCGCTGAAAGCATCTAAGCGCGAAACTTGCCTCGAGATGAGTTCTCCCTG
>NZ_JACVTS010000061.1:0-1597 GCF_016624545.1 Erwinia sp. S38
GATCAGATCGCACAATCCGGGCTGAGCTCCCTCAAAGTTATATACTATTCCGAACAGCTATTTAGGAAGAGGTCTTAAAATAATTTGACATAGGCGAAAAGGATGACTTAACTGAATTTATCTACGTTTCGTCTGCCCCGGGCATTGTAACCTCTTACAGGGAAGAGATATTCATGGAAAAACAGCGCATATCTTCAGCAAGCCCTTCAGGAAAGTTAATAGATATTGTGTCCCGCCTGCTCACACTGACGTCTGAGGTCATCGGGACCCGACTTCAGCTTGCTGTTACTGAATTAGAGGAGGAGAAGGCGCACCTTCTTCAGCTGATATTGTTTACCGGCCTGACGCTGCTGTTCACTGCCTTCGGCATCATGAGCCTGCTAATGTACATCCTACTGTTTTCCGATCCTGCCGATCAGCAGATACTGCTGCTGTATGTGACTGGTTCGCTGATTGCGCTGGCTGTCATACTGGGTATCGTTATCCGGGTGAAGGTTGGAACCTCCACGTTGCTCAGGGAAACGCGCAGTCAGCTCCGGAAGGATGTCTCAGCCCTAACGGGAATCCACGATGAATAGCCGTCATGAACGACAGCAGCGAAAAATACTGCTGCTGCATAAAATTCGCTCCCAGCGCGCTGAGATCCGCCGGCTCGGTGAGGAGTTGGACAGGAGGATGCAGTCGGTGGATGTGATCTGGGGAATGTTGTACCAGTTCAGAGCTCCCGTCATGCTTTGCAGTGGTTTACTGCTGATGAGGGGGCTGAGAAGAAAACCCGGACGGCTGTTGTTATATATTCGCAGGGCTGCGGGCGTCTTGGGAACCGTGCGGTTTATCCGCAGGCAGTTCACCTCCGGAAAACGGGTGAGGTGACCCTCCGGAATTATTTACCTGAAAGAAGGAATGCCTCTATGTCAGAAAAAGCAGAAGACCAAATTAAGGAACTTGCAGGCACCGCACAGCAGAAATACGGTGAGCTGACCGATGATTACGGACATCAGGCAAAAGGTGCCGCCCGCAAATTTGCCGCTCAGGGCGGTCAGGCAGCTCAAGATGTGGCTGAGTTTGTCCGCGAGCAGGTGGATGATAATCCAGTGAAAGCTGTTGCGATTGCCGTCGGATTCGGACTGCTGGTCGGTCTGCTCATCGGGCGTCGCTGATAATATACAAATATGGTCCGGGAACGCCATGTTCCCGGAGTGCCGTTATTCTTTACAAACCGCGCGGGTTTCTGCGTCATATTGATTTGTTCAATAAAACAGTGAATTGGCAGCATTACCCAAACTTAATACAACACGTCCAATAGAAGACTTTATAGGGCACTGTTGCAAAAATTTGCTGTTGCCACACGGCTTTGTTAAATAAAGCAGATTTAAGGCGAGCCTTCCTGTAACAGTCCACTGCTCAGGCAATACTTACGTTTTCAGGCATATCTGCCTCTGTCATTTTGTTCAACGCACGCACCATGACCATTGGCCTCTGGTACCTGACCATAGTAGTCACCTAGTTTCAGTGAACTTCCGAACACCTGTTTTACCCTGTACATGGCTTTGTTGAATAAATCGAACTTTTGCTGAGTTGAAGGATCAGATCACGC
>NZ_JACVTS010000062.1:0-1507 GCF_016624545.1 Erwinia sp. S38
CGAACGCAACTGGGTAATGGGCCACTGGCGCTGCTGGGGCTGCGCAGCTTCGCCCTGCCGGAAGACATTTTTAGCGTGGACCGCACCGCAACTTTGCAGGCTCTTGTCAGTACGGATAATTCAGGTTTGGAAACAGGGTTGGTCGGAAATGGCAGAGAGTGAATCAGTCCTGTTTATGTGAATTATTTGAAAAATATCAGGGAAGTAGACGCTACTGAATAAACGTTAGCACGCTGCGTCGTCTGAACCCTTATTGTGACCGTACACAAGGACCGAATGTATGAGTACCAACCCCTGATTAGATTCAGCCACCGCCACCATCTGCTGGCGGGAACGGAAGTGGCGATTGGCTTTGAGGACGGCAACCCGGACCGCCCTTTATCAACGACGTGCTGCACACCGTCAAACACAAAATCCGGCTGGATGACAACCGCGGGCAGGAGCACATCAAGGTATCGACAGTAAGGTGGCAAAAGCCAGCTGAACCTCGGTCGTCTGGTGGACAGCGAGCGGTAGAAGCGGGGAGAAGGTTATGAGCTGCAACCGACTCCTCCACCTGATTACAATACTGTCTGGAATGGGAAAGCCAGAATCGCAACTGACCGTAATCTGTTTCAAGAAAAAAGGCTCAAATTCGAAGACATCTCTGTAAATAACGGAATTCATAGAAGAGATGGTAGAGTGTAAAGCTATTGCTCTGTGGAATGGTACGCTCTACTAAAAATGGGATGAACAGACCCGTTCTTTGGCGCGGAAATATAACCATCTGGGCGACAGTACCACCGGAAATATCCGTTGGAATATGAACTGGCCAGAAAATGCTAGTCAGTCTGAAGCGCAAATTAATACTCGTGGTAAACCGACATACAGACGGGTAACGGCTGGGCAACATGCTCATAATCGCTGGGTTTATTCAGGGTTGTGTTGTACCGATAAAGTTTTCAGGAGAAATTAAAATGAAATCACTATGGTTGATTTTGATATTTTTGGTTTGTACAGCAGATGCATCAGAAATAAAAGAGTTAGATCGCTGGTCTCCACTTGTAATAGGTGGGTTTACTGTCGTGCCGGATAGAAAGGTAATATCAATTTTTAGCGATAAAAAAATTCATACAATCGCAGGAAAGGAATATTTTCTATTAATAAAAGGATATGAGTCACGCCCTGGTCACCCATCAGGTCGATGCGGGGCTGGTCAAGAAATTTATGCTGATATCTATCAGGTTAATAATAAAAAATCAGTTAAAGTACAGCGAGTAATGATTGTTAGTTGCTGGCGTTCTATTGAACAGTTTAGTCGCGGAGATGAGGGAGATTTCTCATCAATAGCATGGACTGAAAAAGGTGTTGCTTTTGACTGGATAGTACCTCCTAACTTCACCAGTCTAAAGGCTCAAATAAATCTCGATTCTGACGCTCCCGAACTTGTCTTTATACCCTGATGGTGTCGGTTAATCTGTATTAGCTCAGACCTGATCTGACAGTTACCGGTTATTTATACAGGTGT
>NZ_JACVTS010000063.1:0-1380 GCF_016624545.1 Erwinia sp. S38
TAATGAGATGGACGCTCCATCTTTGCGGCATCAGATGTGCCAAAGTGCGAGTGTCAAATCTCAGCAGAAGGAGCGTCCAAATGAAAGTATCCACCCTCGGTATCGATCTGGCAAAAAGCGTTTTTGTTCTTCATGGTGTCGATCACACAGGAAAAAACGTTCTGCGTAAAAAACTGTCCCGCAGTCAGTTCATTCCTTTTCTTGCACAGCTTCCACCCTGCCTGATTGGTATGGAGGCCTGTTCAGCAAGCCATCATTTTGCCCGTGTCCTTGAGAAAGCAGGTCACGACGTAAAGCTGATCCCTCCGCAGTACGTTAAGCCCTATGTTAAAACGAATAAAACCGATGCCGCAGATGCTGAAGCGATCTGTGAAGCCGTGACGCGGCCAAACATGCGGTTCGTGCAGATAAAAACCGTCGAACAGCAGGGCGTGCTGGCTCTGCACACCGAACGCAGCTTCCTGATGCGTCAGCGTACGGCGTGTTCAAACAGTCTGAGGGCAATGCTGGCTGAATTCGGCTGCGTTATGCCAACGGGTTTTAAAGCGCTCTATCAAGGTGTGCCCGAAATCCTTGAGGATGGAGATAACGGGCTTCCGCACTTTGTGCGCCAGTGCGTGCGGCGTCAGCTTGAGCTTTTGCAGGAGCTGGATGCAAGAATATTGCAGACCGAGCGTGAGCTGAATGGCTGGTCGAAAACGCAGCCGGCGTGCGAACAGTTGCAAAAAGTGCCAGGTGTTGGCCTGATGACGGCAACTTACATCGTTGCCTCAATCGGCAATGGTACCCAGTTCCACACGTCGAAACAGTTTGCCTCCTGGGCTGGGCTGACGCCGCGTGAACATTCAAGCGGTGGCAAACAGCGACTGGGGCACATCAGTAAACGCGGTGACGGCTATTTCCGCTCGTTGCTGGTCCACGGTGCCCGGGCTGTAGTGAACGTAGTTGGCCGCCACGAAAGGAACATGCCGTGGCTGAGTGCGCTGGTAAAACGCAAACATCATAACGTGGCAGTAGTAGCCCAGGCGGCTAAAACGGCCCGTATAATGTGGTCAATGCTGGTACACGGCACAGAATATCGAGCCCTGCCAGTGGCCTGAAACAGGTTCAGGCCATTGGCGGGGCTCAAAGTAAAGCGTTAGTACGTCCGGTAGTTGCATGAAAAATCAGTAAGATGGCAAAACAGGTAAGACCGCAGGTGAGAAACTCTGTGTAAACCCGAGGGTCCATGAACCCGTAGTGGATGTTAAGAACTCACCTGGCGGCTACTCATCATGGTCAGGGGAGCCCTGAGGCCCCCGGTAAAGACCGGATATATGGTTGCGATACCTGCATGCTTTTTAACTGAAAAACTATTGCTGCTTCGGGAGCGTCCATATA
>NZ_JACVTS010000064.1:0-1314 GCF_016624545.1 Erwinia sp. S38
GAGCCTGTAATTTAAATTGTGTAATTGCCTGTTTTTGATATGTTCATAAAACACGGAGACAGGTAATTATTATGGATGAACAAAAACTCAAAGCCCTTGCAGCCGAACTGGCAAAAGGCCTGAAGACTGAAGCCGATCTCAATCAGTTTTCCCGCATGCTCACTAAACTCACCGTTGAGGCGGCACTGGGGGCTGAACTTACTGGTCACCTCGGACATGAAAAAAACCAGCCTAAAAAGGGCAGCAACGCCCGTAACGGCTATTCTGTCAAGACGTTACTCAGCGATGACGGTGAAGTTGAAATCAGGACGCCCCGCGATCGTGAAGGCTCCTTCGAACCGCAGCTCATTCGCAAAAACCAGACGCGCATTACGCAGATGGACCGGCAAATTCTGTCACTTTACGCCAAAGGCATGACCACACGTGAAATCGTCGCGACATTCAAAGAGATGTACGATGCTGATGTCTCTCCCACGCTGATATCGAAAGTCACGGATGCGGTTCAGGAACAGGTCATTGAATGGCAGAACCGTCAGCTCGACTCGTTGTATCCCATCGTTTATCTCGACTGCATCGTAGTCAAAGTCCGTCAGGATAACAGCGTCATAAACAAATCGGTGTTCCTGGCGCTCGGTATCAATACCGAAGGCCATAAAGAGCTTCTGGGCATGTGGATGGCGGAAAACGAGGGGGCGAAGTTCTGGCTGAACGTACTGACAGAGCTTAAAAATCGCGGTCTGGAAGATATCCTGATTGCCTGCGTTGACGGCCTGAAAGGCTTCCCTGATGCGATAAACAGCGTGTATCCACAGACACGTGTTCAACTCTGTGTGGTCCATATGATTAGAAACAGCCTGAAATACGTCACCTGGAAAGATTACAAGGCCGTGACGCGGGATCTGAAGGCGATTTACCGCGCGCCGACAGAAGAAAGCGGCCTTGCCGCACTTGATGCATTCGCCAGAATCTGGGATGAACGTTATCCGCAAATCAGCAAAAGCTGGCGGGCTAACTGGGTAAATCTGAGTACGTTGTTCGCTTATCCGGAAGATATCCGACGTGCAATTTACACGACGAACGCGATAGAGTCGCTGAACAGCGTGATCCGTCAGGCAATCAAAAAACGGAAAGTGTTCCCGACGGATGAATCAGTACGGAAGGTCATCTGGCTGGCAACGGAAGCAGCGGCGACAAAGTGGACGATGCCAATCATAAACTGGCGGCTCGCGATGAGCCGCTTTATTATCGAGTACGGAGATCGCCTGAACGGCCATCTTTAACTGTGGGCAGTTACACAGAATTATTTACAGGCTC
>NZ_JACVTS010000065.1:0-1284 GCF_016624545.1 Erwinia sp. S38
CCACCTCAGACCAACGGTGAAACCCTCGATGTCACGCTGAAAGATGCGGCCGGCAACGAGTCCACCGCCGCTCAGGTGAATGCGGATGACACCACCGCCCCGGCAGCACCAACTGACGTAGAAGTTGGAGATGATGGAGCTTACCTCTGGGGCCATGGCGAACCGGGCACTACTGTCACCGTTTATGATCCAGACGGAAACGAAATTGGGACAGCTACCGTCGGAGACAATGGCTACTTTGAAGTTGAACTTCATCCAGCCCAAGTGGATGGCGAAACTCTTAGCGTTACCCTCAAAGATGCAGCAGGCAATATCTCCGATCCAACCAGCGTAGATGCTCCGATCGTTGATGACTCAGATGCCGATGCGGATGCCGATGCCGATGCCGATGCCGACGCGGACGCGGACGCTGATGCCGATGCGGATGCGGACGCCGATGCCGACGCGGATGCTGACGCCGACGCCGATGCGGATGCCGATGCCGATGCCGATGCTGATGCCGATGCCGATGCCGATGCCGATGCCGATGCCGATGCCGATGCGGATGCCGATGCGGATGCCGATGCGGATGCCGATGCCGACGCCGATGCGGACGCGGATGCCGATGCCGATGCCGACGCGGATGCTGATGCGGATGCCGATGCCGACGCCGATGCGGATGCGGATGCGGATGCTGACGCCGATGCCGACGCGGATGCGGATGCCGATGCTGACGCGGATGCCGATGCGGATGCTGACGCCGATGCCGATGCGGATGCCGACGTTGATGCACCAGATGCTCCGGAAGGGCTTGTGGTTGCGGAAGACGGCCTGACCATTACCGGTACAGGTGAACCTGGCGCTGCTGTTACCGTCTATGACGCTAATAACAACGTAATCAGTATTCCGGGCACCGTGGTAGACGAAGACGGCAACTTCACCGTTACTCTGACTACACCTCAGACTAATGGCGAAACCCTGAACGTTACCCTGACTGATGCAGCAGGTAACGAGTCACAGCCTGGCACTGTTGAAGCAGACGACACCACACCTCCGGCTCAGGTTGACGAGTTGAACGTGGCGGAAGACGGTCTGAGCATTACGGGTACCGGCGAACCGGGTGCGGCAATTACCGTACGCGATGCCGATGGCAACGTGATCAGCGTTCCGGGTGCTGTGGTGGGCGAGGACGGTAACTTCACCGTGAATCTGACTACACCTCAGACCAACGGCGAAACCCTCTCTGTAACCCAGACCGACGAAGCGGGCAACCCGTCCGATCCGGCGACCGTTGACGCGGGCGAT
>NZ_JACVTS010000066.1:0-1201 GCF_016624545.1 Erwinia sp. S38
TGTATTAGTCGCGACTTGATCTGACATATGGCCTTGAAAGGTTGAGAGTTACCGGTTTTGATATGGGTGTCGAATCCTTATACAAAACACGAGGTAACTCTCATGCTTCATACTAACAATCCTGTCATTAAACACAAAGCCGGTTTGCTCAATCTGGCTGAAGAACTCAGTAATGTATCTAAAGCCTGCAAAATTATGGGCGTCTCGCGTGACACTTTTTACCGGTATCGCGAACTGGCCGATGAAGGCGGCGTGGATGCGTTGATCAATCGCAGTCGCCGCGCTCCTAACCTTAAGAACCGAACCGATCAGGCCACTGAACAGGCGGTTGTTGAGTATGCTGTGGCATTCCCCGCCCACGGCCAGCACCGGAGCAGTAATGAGTTGCGTAAACAGGGTGTTTTTATCTCAGGAAGTGGCGTCCGCTCCGTCTGGTTACGTCATAACCTTGAGAACTTCAAAAAACGTCTGAAAGCGCTGGAAGAGAAAGTGGCCCGCGATGGCATTGAACTGACCGACAGCCAGATCGCCGCACTGGAACGTAAAGTCAGTGATGGCGAAGCCTGCGGCGAGATTGAAACCGCTCATCCGGGTTATCTGGGTTCACAGGACACGTTCTACGTGGGAAACCTGAAAGGGGTTGGACGTATTTATCAGCAGACGTTCGTGGATACCTACTCGAAGGTCGCTCACTGCAAACTGTATGTCACCAAAACGCCGATTACAGCAGCAGACCTGCTGAATGATCGTGTACTGCCATTTTATGAGTCTCAGGGGCTGCCGATGCTGAGGATACTGACTGACAGAGGCACTGAGTTCTGCGGCAAAGTGGAACAGCATGATTACCAGCTTTATCTGGCGATAAATGATATCGACCACACGAAGACAAAGGCGATGTCCCCGCAGACAAACGGTATCTGCGAGCGGTTCCACAAAACGATACTGAACGAATTTTATCAGGTGACATTCCGCAAAAAGCTGTATGGGGATATTGACACATTACAATCAGATCTTGATGAATGGCTGGCTCACTATAATAATGAGCGAACCCATCAGGGGAAAATGTGCTGCGGCCGGACGCCAATGGAAACATTACTTGATGGAAAATGCATCTGGGCTGAGAAGAATTTAAACCAGATGTAATCTGACAGACACCTGTATAAATAACCGGTAACTGTCAGATCAGGTCTGAGCTAATACA
>NZ_JACVTS010000067.1:0-1159 GCF_016624545.1 Erwinia sp. S38
GCTAAATAGCTGATCCTAATACCGCTACACTTTTGCGAGACCATGTCGGCCCCCCGGGAACGGACTGGCTGTTTTTATAAAATGGCGTACCTTTTTCAGTAGTTGCCACATAGAACGGCACTGATGGTTTCGGGTAATCGTCTCATGCAGCGCCAGCCAGAGTCGCTCAATATGGTTTACCCACGGTGAATACACCGGCTGATAAATCACGATGAACTTCGGGTTGGCTTTCAGCCTGCGCTGGGTTTCATGGCTTTTATGGATGATGTAGTTATCCACGATCAGCGTGATGCTCTTAGCCCGCCGGTAACTGGCTCTCAGATGTACCAACAGGCTGATAAATAACTTTGAACTTTTACTGCTGCTGCCAACATAGCTGACCCGCCCGGTGCCACTGTTCAGCGCACCGGCAAGGTAGTATTTTTCATTCTGGCCGGGCGTGACCACCTGCTTTTGCTGACCGCGCAACTGCCAGTCAGCCCCGATTTTGGGATTAAGATGGATATCCACCTCGTCTTCGTAAAAAACAGGATGCTCTGCACAACACCGGGACAGTGCCGCATTTATCGCTGCCATTTTTTCCGCCCGGTTCGGGTCACGGATACGCAGCGTTGGTGCGGCTCTGCGCCAGACCAGTCCTGCTGCAGGCAACCAGCGGCGCACGGTGGAAGGGTGCAGGTCACAGCCGGTTATCTGGTTGATTTTTATCGCCAGTAACTCCGTACTCCAGCGTGATCGCTGATAACCAAAATCACCGGGAGAGCGTTCAACAAGTCGCTTCAGCAGGGCGCATATCTGTTCAAAGGGCCAGCGTCGTCCGCGCCCTGGCGGCAGGGATTTAAGCCCTTCAACGCCGTAAAGTGTGAACCAGTTAATCCAGCGCCCGACGGAAGAACGGGCGCAGCAGAGCGCTCTGGCCACATGGCTGACACATTCGCCCCGGTGCAACATCAGCATGGCAATAAGCCTGCGGGCATGATTCTTGTCGGGAGTTTTGTGAATGGTTTTCTGCATCAGGCGTCGTTCGCTGCGTGGAATTGGTGCTATGATCGGCATAGCTCAGTCCGGTTGGTGATTTGTGATGTTTGGCGATTGATCAGATCGCACAATCCGGGCTGAGTTCCCTCAAAGTGATCTATTATTCGGAACAGCTATTTAG
>NZ_JACVTS010000068.1:0-1096 GCF_016624545.1 Erwinia sp. S38
TCCCGAAAGACGGATGTCAGTTGCAAGCATTTGAGAGACTCGAACATACCGTGCTTCATTCTTATTACGGAGAATGAAAACAGTATGTCGTTTCAATTTTTCAGCTTGTTCCGGATTGTTAAAGAGCATAATACTTCGCAGCATACTGTTGCCAGTACACTCTGAAGTATTGAAAAACAGACAATATGGTGGAGCTAAGCGGGATCGAACCGCTGACCTCCTGCGTGCAAGGCAGGCGCTCTCCCAGCTGAGCTATAGCCCCATACAGTCGTGCAGTAAACCTTTCCAGTACCAACTCCGTAGAGTTATTCGCCCCTTTCCTTTAAGAAAGGAGAAAATGCAATTTGTGCTCAGGCAAGGCAAGTAGGAGGAAAGTTTAGTTAACTAAACGACCGAGTACTTAACGCCGCATGAGTGCAAATTTGGTAGGCCTGAGTGGACTTGAACCACCGACCTCACCCTTATCAGGGGTGCGCTCTAACCACCTGAGCTACAAGCCTGTAGAGGTTTTTTCTGCTCGTTACTTTTCTATCAGACAATCTGTGTGAGCACTACGCGGGAAAGTATCTTCAGGTAAGGAGGTGATCCAACCGCAGGTTCCCCTACGGTTACCTTGTTACGACTTCACCCCAGTCATGAATCACAAAGTGGTAAGCGCCCTCCCGAAGGTTAAGCTACCTACTTCTTTTGCAACCCACTCCCATGGTGTGACGGGCGGTGTGTACAAGGCCCGGGAACGTATTCACCGTAGCATTCTGATCTACGATTACTAGCGATTCCGACTTCACGGAGTCGAGTTGCAGACTCCGATCCGGACTACGACGCACTTTATGAGGTCCGCTTGCTCTCGCGAGGTCGCTTCTCTTTGTATGCGCCATTGTAGCACGTGTGTAGCCCTGGCCGTAAGGGCCATGATGACTTGACGTCATCCCCACCTTCCTCCGGTTTATCACCGGCAGTCTCCTTTGAGTTCCCGACCGAATCGCTGGCAACAAAGGATAAGGGTTGCGCTCGTTGCGGGACTTAACCCAACATTTCACAACACGAGCTGACGACAGCCATGCAGCACCTGTCTCACAGTTCCCGAAGGCACCAA
>NZ_JACVTS010000069.1:0-1052 GCF_016624545.1 Erwinia sp. S38
CCAACCCGCTGCAGAGACGCTCGCCCTGAATCTGATTTATTCAACAAAGCCTCACCTCCGTTAAAAAGGGGAGGATTACCCCTTTGCTTAAGAGTTTACTCACTTAGTCTTGTGTCCACTATTGCTGGGTAAGATCATCCAGCCAGAAAGTGATGGGACAATGGTTGATAAGGGATCTATTGTGTTTATGTAAGCTACTGATTTTTAGCATTTTTTTACTTGGCGAGCAGTATTACTGAATGATATGTGATCTGCTCCTTCAACTCAGCAAAATTTCTTTTTTTCAACAAAAACCACTAAATCAGTGACTTGGGTGCATTCCAAAAAAACCGATTATTGACTATCACTATTCAAGATATAATAATTCAAATAATGTTAATAATATCATTATCAATAGGGTGATTATGCTTTTAAAATCTATATTTTCAATCCTTCTCCTTTTTACTACATTCAACGGTACTGCTTCTGCTGAAAATAAATCACCATCGGATCTTGTTTGGGATGACGAGAACAGTGAGAAATGCTTAGGAAAAATTTGCATGAAAAGTGGAAAAAGTGCTAATGATAAATTTCATAGGAAACTGAATAGACAGGAACAAAGATTATTCACCGACCCACACTCAAAATACGATAGTGACGATAGTTATAACTCTGTAGAGGCTGGAGCTACTATAAAACTTCGTTAAAACTAATCACTTATTTCTTCTCTTTCGACTGGCAGTAGTGATCCGGTCTAAATAGCTGTTCCAATACCGCTACAGTTTTGCCTGACCATGCTTCCCGCCAGGAAACGGACTTACCGTCTTCATAAAATGGAGCACTTTGTTCAATAATTGCCACATCGAACGACAACGATGATTTCGGGTTACCGCGTCATGTAATGCCTGCCACAACCGTTCAACGTGATTGACCCACGGCGAATAGACCGGTTGATAAATAACAATAAATTTGGGATTCTTCCTTAACCAACTGAGTGTTTCCCGACTTTTATGAATGATGTACTTATCGACGATCAGGATGATCGTTTTTGCCCGTCGGTATGTGCTTTTAAG